>NZ_JALNTS010000004.1:371862-474237 GCF_023161725.1 Vibrio sp. 1CM24A | reverse complement strand
TCGGAGAGACTTGAACTCTCACACCTCTCGGCGCCAGAACCTAAATCTGGTGCGTCTACCAATTCCGCCACGACCGCTTTACTTTCCTAAAAACTCTTGTCGTTAATAAACATGTGTTTAATAACAAACAAAGTGCTTAGGAAATGGTGGCTACTGCGGGATTTGAACCTGCGACCCCATCATTATGAGTGATGTGCTCTAACCAACTGAGCTAAGTAGCCATTTCCAAATTGTCGTCCATTTCGAGACGTTGCCGCTTCGTTGTGAACGGGGCGCATTATGCGTAGTTGAGCGAAACCCGTCAACTTTTTTTTTGAATAAATCGCGAATAAACATCTGTTCGGTTTCTTTTTAGGCAAAGAGGCGTATTTGTCGACAAAAAATAGCTCTAAAAGGCGATATATATAGGAAGTTAAGTTTTTGATGAGGGGCAATTTAGAAACGAGAAAAACAAAAAGGCCAGTGAATTCACTGGCCTTTTTTCTAGATGTTTAATCAGAATTATACGTTGAAGCGGAAGTGAACAACGTCACCATCTTTAACGATGTATTCTTTACCTTCAAGGCGCCATTTACCTGCGTCTTTCGCACCGCTCTCACCGTTAAATTCGATGAAGTGATCGAATCCAACAACTTCAGCACGGATGAAACCTTTCTCGAAGTCTGTGTGGATCTTACCCGCTGCTTGTGGCGCAGTTGCACCTACAGGGATTGTCCAAGCGCGAACTTCTTTAACGCCAGCTGTGAAGTAAGTTTGAAGAGTCAGTAGTTCGTAACCAGAACGGATCACTCGGTTAAGACCTGGTTCTTCGATACCCATATCGGCTAGGAACTCTTCGCGATCTTCGTCATCAAGCTCTGAAAGCTCAGATTCGATTGCTGCACAAACGGCAACAACTACGTTGTTTTCGTTTTCTGCGTATTCGCGAACAGCGTCTAGGTATGGGTTATTTTCAAAACCATCTTCTGCAACGTTTGCGATGTACATTGTTGGCTTAAGCGTTAGGAAGTTTAGGTAGCCGATTGCTGCCGCTTCTTCTTTGCCAAGTTCAACAGTACGCGCCATACCACCTTCAGTTAGAACTGGAAGTAGCTTTTCTAGTACAGTGATTTCGAATTTAGCGTCTTTGTCGCCGCCTTTTGCTTTCTTCGCGTTACGTTGAATTGCACGCTCACAGCTGTCTAAGTCAGCCAATGCAAGTTCAAGGTTGATCACTTCGATATCTTCGATTGGAGATACTTTGCCAGCAACGTGAACAATGTTTTCATTTTCAAAGCAGCGTACAACGTGACCGATAGCGTCAGTTTCACGGATGTTAGCTAGGAATTTGTTACCAAGACCTTCACCTTTAGATGCGCCAGCTACTAGGCCCGCGATATCTACGAATTCCATTGTCGTTGGAAGGATCTTCTGTGGATTAACAATTTTTGCTAATGCATCTAAGCGTAGATCTGGAACCGGAACGATACCTGTGTTTGGTTCGATCGTACAAAATGGAAAGTTTGCTGCTTCGATGCCTGCTTTAGTCAGTGCGTTAAACAGAGTTGACTTACCAACGTTTGGTAGACCAACGATGCCACATTTAAAACCCATGATATAAACCTTATTCTGCTTTGAACGTATGTAAGCGATTTTGTGCTTTTGGTAGGCCATCTTTTAATAAGATGTCTAGGCTGCGAACCGATTCGTCAACGACGGCCTCGATACACTCTTGCTCTTTTTGAGGAGCTTTGCCTAATACATAACCTGCAACTTTATCTTTGTGTCCTGGATGGCCAATGCCTAATCTAAGACGATAGAATTCTTTATTGTTACCCTGTTTGCTGATGATGTCTTTCAGACCATTATGTCCACCATGACCACCGCCTTTTTTAAACTTTCCAATACCAGGAGGCAGATCTAACTCATCGTGAGCGACCATGATCTCTTCTGGTTTAATTTGGTAGAACTTTGCTAAGGCTGCAACTGCTTTGCCTGACAAGTTCATAAAAGTCGTTGGGATCAGCAAACGAAGATCTTCACCGTGAACCATGATACGACCCGTTAGGCCAAAGAACTTTGGTTCGTTCTTTAGTGTCACGTTATGTACACGCGCTAATTCTTCAACTACCCAAGCGCCCGCATTGTGGCGAGTTTTGGCGTATTCTGGACCTGGATTAGCCAGTCCAACGAGAAGTTTTATTTGTTGGCTCAAGGTATGGATCTCTCTTGGGATTTCAAAAAGCGCCGTATGATATCACAGTTTATGAAAAAGGTGCGAGCTAGCTTATAGCTGCGCGATTATTCCTGTTTGTGATAACTAACAGTGCAATATTACTCAGACATAAAAAAAGCACTTCATTGAATGAAGTGCTTAATGTTTTTCTCTCGTGTGTTCCTAAAGCAAAGCTATTGGGCTTTGATTAGTTGAACATCGCTGAGATTGATTCTTCGTTGCTGATACGACGAATCGCTTCAGCAAGCATGCGAGAAAGGCTAAGTGTTGTCACTTTACCAGTCGCAGCCATCTCTGGAGATAGAGAGATAGAATCCGTTACGATAACTTGGTCTAGAACAGAGTTCTTGATGTTGTTCGCAGCAGTACCAGAGAAAACAGCGTGAGTTGCGTAAGCGAATACACGCTTAGCACCGCGCTCTTTAAGCGCTTCAGCTGCTTTACATAGTGTGCCACCCGTATCGATCATGTCATCAACGATAACACAGTCACGGCCTTCAACATCACCGATTAGGTTCATTACTTCAGAAACGTTAGCACGTGGACGACGCTTATCAACGATAGCGATGTCAACATCACCTAGCGCTTTAGCCGTTGCACGAGCACGTACAACACCACCAAGGTCTGGAGAAACCACTACTGGGTTTTCTAGGCCACGGTTAGCCATGTCTTCTAGAAGAACTGGAGTGCCGAAGATGTTATCAACAGGTACATCGAAGAAGCCTTGGATTTGCTCTGCGTGTAGGTCGATAGTAAGAACGCGGTCAACGCCAACGTTAGAAAGGAAGTCTGCAACAACTTTTGCAGTAATTGGCACACGAGCAGAACGTACACGACGATCTTGACGGGCATAACCGAAGTAAGGGATTACAGCAGTAATACGGCCAGCAGAAGCACGGCGCATTGCGTCAATCATTACCACCAATTCCATAAGGTTGTCATTGGTTGGTGCACAAGTTGATTGAATCAGGAATACATCGCTACCACGAACGTTTTCATTGATTTGAACAGCGACTTCGCCATCAGAAAAACGGTCTACAGTAGCATCGCCAAGAGAGATGTATAGACGATCAGCAATACGTTGGGCTAGTTCAGGTGTTGCGTTACCAGCAAATAGCTTCATATCAGGCACGGTGGAAACCTCGGGTTGCGTCCAGTTTTAAATAGATTGTGGGTGGGCTGATTGGTATTCAGCCAAAGTTTCTTTTAAAGGAGAAATGTTTCTTCCTTTCGCTACGAAAGCGGAAACTGTGTCAGGCAGTTGTTCTCGCACCAATTCGGCTTCTTTTTTGCTGTTAAATTCAGCAAAAACGCACGAACCTGTGCCAGTCAATCTCGACGGCGCGTATTGTAGCAGCCATGAAAGTTGCTTATCAACCTCTGGGTACAGCATTCGCACAATTTTTTCGCAATCGTTTACGTATTCTTGCTCTAGAAGCGTTGATAGCGCTCGCTTTGGCGTGTTTCGAGTTAATTCTGAATGTGTGAATATGTCTACAGTTGCTATGCTCACTTGAGGCTTAACCACAAGATACCATTTTTCATCCGGATTAGCGGGCTGTAGCTGTTCTCCAACCCCTTCAGCAAAGGAGGCGTGGCCTCGAACGAAGACAGGAACGTCAGCACCAAGCTTCAAACCGATCTCGGCGAGTTGATCATCCGATAGGTTGAGTTGCCATAAATAATTCAGAGCGACCAATACGGTTGCTGCATTTGAAGAGCCTCCGCCAATACCGCCACCCATAGGCAGTACTTTCTTGAGTTCAATATCGGCACCGAAAGAGGTTGAGGTATATTGCTGTAGTGCAGTAGCGGCTTTCCAGATCAGGTTGTCTTCAAGTGCTACCCCAGGAATTTCTGGTGTGATTGTTATCGAGTTAGTTTCTGAGTTTGCGGTCACCGTCAGTTCATCACCAAAATCGACAAACTGAAATAAAGTTTGAAGTTCGTGATAGCCATTGTCACGTCGACCAGTGATATAGAGAAATAAATTCAGTTTAGCCGGAGAAGGCCAATGGGTTGGCGTTGTTATCATTTTTTCAGTGTCCACTTCGAAACTACAATGTTGATTTTGTTATTGTCTTGCTTGAATGACAATCGAGTAGGGAGTGGGATTGTCTCTACTTTTTCGCTGTCTTCATCCGATAGTTGCTTACTCGGCATCTCTGTATTGCGATAGTTAGCAAAACTCAGTGTCCATAGTTGGTTGCTGACTTGTTTGGTGAGAGATTCAAGCGTGTTGGTGGTGTTCAATTGGTAGCTATCGGCTTGGTCTGGAATGCCAAGGAACCATTGTGGCAGATGATCAATAGGGATCTGTAAGCCTGTCAGCTGCTCAACCAAGACCGAAGCACTCGCATGAGTAAATACTTGATCATCATAGGTCACGACTTTTGCACCCGATGGATTTATGGTTAGGTTTAATGCAGTTTGACCGAGAAAAGTCGTAAGCCTTAATTGACTTTGATTTGGTGAATGCTTCCAAATGAAATTTAGGCTTTGGCGTTGCTCTGGGGAAATGTAAGCGAGCTTGCCTGAGGCTTGATAGTTTTCTATGCGTAAAAGCCGATCTTGGTGACTTTGCCATTCAACGCTGGTTGGTTGTTCTGGGATAGACGAGCAACCTACCATAATTATGGCCATAAAAATAACAGACGCGATTTTGAGAAGCTTGCTCATATTTGCTCACAACTTGTTCAAATTTATCTAAAAAACGCTTCAACTATAGCATTGAATTCACGAAGTCAGGAAAACAAATCCCGCTTGCTCTTTAAATAGAGCCATGCATCAAGTAAAATTCGCCCCTTGTTTCCATTCCCTGATCGAGAACTTCTGATACATGTCTTTGCTTGCCGTAGGTATCAATCACAATACAGCGTCGGTTGAATTGCGAGAAAAAGTCGCTTTTGGTCCAGATAAATTATCTGAGGCACTCAAGCAACTTAACGCAAATGCACACGTAAATGGAAGTGTCATACTTTCTACCTGTAATCGAACTGAATTGTATTGTGACGTCAAAGGCGTGGCAAAAAACAAGCTCATCGATTGGTTGTCAGTTTTCCATCAAGTGAGCCCTGAAGAGCTAAAACCGAGCATTTATATCCATGAAGAGCAGGCGGCGATTAAACACTTAATGCGCGTAGCTTGTGGCTTGGACTCTTTAGTATTGGGTGAACCACAGATCTTAGGTCAGGTGAAGCAAGCTTATACAGACTCGCGAGAGAGCAAATCTGTTGATGCTTCAATGGAAAAGCTGTTCCAGAAATCATTCTCTGTCGCGAAGCGTGTTCGAACTGAAACGGAGATCGGCGGAAGCGCGGTTTCGGTTGCTTACGCAGCTTGTACGTTAGCCAAGCACATCTTTGAGTCGATTGCCGATTCAACTGTGTTATTGGTGGGTGCGGGTGAAACCATTGAGTTGGTGGCTAAGCATCTTTCAGCGAATGGCTGTACCAAGATGATTGTGGCTAACCGAACTCGTGAGCGTGCTTTAGGGCTGGCTGAAGAGTTTGGTGCTGAAGTGATCAGCCTCAATGAGATCCCTGATCACCTGCATCGAGCGGATATCGTAATCAGCTCAACCGCAAGTCCGTTACCTATCATTGGTAAAGGCATGGTGGAAACTGCACTGAAAACAAGAAAACATCAACCTATGTTGCTGGTTGATATTGCGGTTCCGCGTGATGTGGAATCTCAGGTCGGCGAATTAAACGACGCCTACCTTTATTCAGTGGATGATCTGCAGTCGATTGTTGATGGCAACATTGAACAGCGCAAAGTGGAAGCGATTCAAGCGGAAGCAATCGTTAGCGAAGAAAGTGCGGCATTCATGAGTTGGATGCGTTCACTGCAAGCTGTAGACAGTATTCGTGACTACCGTAAATCGGCCAACGAAATCCGAGAAGAATTATTAGGTAAGAGTTTACAATCACTTGCTGCTGGCGGTGACCCTGAGAAAGTCTTACTTGAGCTAAGTAATAAGCTCACAAACAAATTGATCCATGCTCCAACGCGCGCACTTCAAAGTGCAGCTGAGCAAGGAGAACCTGCAAAATTAATGGTCATTAGACAGAGTTTGGGCTTAGAAAACCCTCAATAATATTAGACCTCCAACAGAATAAGACATTATGAAAGCCTCGATTCTAGTAAAGCTTGAAACACTTGTTGAACGCTATGAAGAAGTTCAACATCTACTTGGTGATCCAGATGTAATCGGGAATCAAGACAAATTCCGTGCACTTTCTAAAGAGTACTCTCAACTAGAAGAAGTGACGGCTTGCTTCCAGTCATACCAGCAAGCTCAAGAAGATTTAGAAGCTGCTGAAGAGATGGCAAACGAAGATGACGCTGAAATGCGTGAAATGGCTCAAGACGAAATCAAAGACGCAAAAGCGGCGATTGAACGTTTGACTGATGAGCTACAGATTCTTCTGATTCCAAAAGATCCAAACGATGAGCGTAACTGTTTCCTTGAAATCCGTGCAGGCGCGGGTGGTGATGAAGCGGGTATCTTCGCGGGCAACCTGTTCCGTATGTACTCTAAGTTTGCTGAGAAGAAAGGTTGGCGCGTTGAAATCATGAGTAGCAATGCTTCTGAGCAAGGCGGCTACAAAGAGATGATCGCTAAGGTTAGTGGCGACGCTGTTTACGGCACAATGAAGTTTGAGTCAGGCGGTCACCGTGTACAACGTGTGCCTGAAACTGAATCTCAAGGCCGTGTTCACACGTCAGCATGTACGGTTGCGGTTATGCCGGAAATCCCAGAAGCGGATCTTCCAGAAATCAAAGCGGGCGACCTTAAAATTGATACTTTCCGTGCATCAGGCGCGGGTGGTCAGCACGTTAACACCACGGATTCAGCAATCCGTATTACTCACTTACCAACGGGTACAGTAGTAGAGTGTCAGGACGAACGTTCTCAGCATAAAAACAAAGCGAAAGCGATGGCTGTTCTTGCTGCGCGTATTGTTCAAGCAGAAGAAGAGCGACGCGCGGCAGCGGTTTCTGATACACGTCGTAACCTACTAGGTTCGGGTGACCGTAGTGACCGTATTCGTACGTACAACTACCCACAAGGTCGTGTTTCTGATCACCGTATCAACCTTACAATTTACCGTCTTAACGAAGTACTTGAAGGTGACATGCAAAGCTTGCTTGATCCTGTACTTCAAGAGCACCAAGCCGATCAGCTTGCTGCACTTGCAGAGAACAACTAAACAGTATGCAGTCAGCATATACGGTTGAAAGTGCTTTAAAAGCAGCAATCGTAAAGCTTCAAGAGGGTGATAACACATCACCCTCTATTGATGCCGCGGTACTGCTTTGTCACGCCTTAGATAAACCAAGATCTTACCTACTGACTTGGCCTGAGAAGCATCTCACCTCTGAGCAAGAGTCTGAATTCAATGCCCTTCTAAAACGTCGCTTAACCGGTGAGCCTGTGGCTTACATTATCGGTGAGCGTGAGTTTTGGTCACTGCCGTTAAAAGTTTCCCCTTCTACATTAATCCCACGCCCAGATACCGAGCGTTTGGTTGAGGTAGCTTTAGATAAAACCTATGGCAAGCAAGGCGCGATTCTCGATTTAGGGACAGGTACAGGTGCTATCGCGTTAGCATTGGCGTCTGAGATGCCGAATCGACAGGTAACGGGTATTGATCTTCGCCCTGAAGCACAGCTACTTGCTACAGAGAATGCACAACGTCTCAACATCACCAATGCGACTTTTTTGCATGGTAGTTGGTTTGAGCCTTTGAGCTCTGAAGACGTTGTGAAATTCTCTCTGATTATTTCTAACCCGCCATACATTGAGAAGAATGATCCTCATTTGTCTCAAGGTGATGTGCGTTTTGAGCCTATCACAGCACTGGTTGCTGAAGAGAAAGGGCTTGCAGATATCCGATACATTTCTGAAAACGCTCGCGGCTTTTTGGAAAATGAAGGCTGGTTGGCATTTGAACACGGTTACGACCAAGGTTTGGCAGTACGTGAGATTATGCAGGCGCTCGGTTATCTCGATGTTGTCACAGAGAAAGATTACGGTGGTAATGACCGAGTGACATTGGGTCGTTACTGTTCATAGTTAGTGATTGTTAATCGTCTTGTGAGCAATGGATGATGAACTTGCTAAATTGATACCTTTAACTCGACAATACATTTAACTCGGTAATGCATTTAACGAAGAAATACAGGGCATTAACGGGTATTGTGAGGCTCGTGTTAACGAAAGCACATATAAAAATATAAAGGAATACCATGTACGAAGGTCTAAAACATTTTCACCTATTAACGATTGCTATAAGTGCGCTACTTCTTTCGATTCGTTTCGCTCTTATGATGGCTAACTCACCTAAGCTTAAGCATCCTTTCTTGCAGCGTTTCCCTCATATCAATGACTCGTTGCTATTGCTATCGGGTATTGGTTTGATTTTCATCACTGGCTTTATTCCATTCACACCAGCAGCACCATGGTTAACCGAAAAACTAACTTGTGTTATGGCTTACATCGCATTAGGTTTCTTTGCGCTTAAGCTAGGTAAAAACAAGCTACTGAGAGTATTCTCTTTCTTTGGTGCGCTTGGCTGGTTAGCGATGGCAGGCAAAATCGCAATGACCAAGACACCAACATTTTTCGGTTAATTATCTCCTTATTTCGGTTAACTATCTATGTACGAATTTTTTGATGAAGACTTTGACCAGCTAGAGTTAGCTGAAGGTGCATTGATCTTAAATAAAGCGATTAACCCAGAAACTCAAGACAGTTGGTCAGAGCAAGAGCTGGCGAGATTGTTAAAAGACGCCGAGTTTGCTCTGGTTAATGAAACCGATGAACAGCAGAAGTTTGAATCTTTTATTCGACTATTTTTTTATGAATGGGGCTTTGCTGGCGATAAAGATGCGTATTTTTCTTCGGAAAACGCGTTCATCGATAAAGTGCTTGAGAGAAGGAAAGGCATTCCAGTGAGTCTGGGGGCGATCTTTCTTTTTCTAAGTCGCAAGCTAGGCTTTCCTGTAGAGGGCGTCTCTTTTCCGACTCAATTCTTACTTAAAGTAAGCTGGTACGGGCAAGCTGCAGCCTATATTAATCCTTATAACGGTGAGTACGTTGGCGAACAAACGTTGCGAGCATGGTTAATTGGACATGATGGCCCATTAGCTAAGGTGAAACCTGAGCACCTAGAAGTCGCCGACCACCCAACAATTATTGGTAAGTGGTTAGCCCTGCTCAAGAGTGCACTGCTGCGAGAAGAGCGTTATACGCTTGCATTGAAGTGTACCGATCTTGCGTTAACGTTTGTGCCGGATGATCCGTATGAAATCCGTGACCGCGGCTTTATTTATCAGCAGCTAGACTGTCACCAAGTGGCCGCAACCGATTATCAATATTTTATCGACCAATGCCCAGATGACCCTGCATCTGAGTTACTGAAATCTCAAGTGAACGTCATGAACGAAAAGACAGTGGTTGTTCACTAATTAATAATTATTTAGAGAGAATATGATGGAACAAAAAACAGTTCACATTGGCGATATGCCAATCGCAAACGACAAGCCATTTACGCTATTTGCAGGCATGAATGTTCTTGAATCTCGTGATCTTGCTATGCAGATCTGTGAGCACTATGTAAAAGTAACCGAGAAGCTGGGCATCCCTTACGTATTTAAGGCGTCTTTTGATAAAGCGAACCGCAGCTCAGTTCATTCATACCGTGGTCCAGGTATGGAAGAGGGTCTTAAAATCTTCCAAGAGCTGAAAGACACTTTCGGCGTGAAGATCATTACTGATATCCACACAGAAGCTCAAGCTCAGCCTGTTGCGGATGTGGTTGATGTAATCCAACTACCTGCATTCCTAGCTCGTCAAACTGATCTTGTTGAAGCAATGGCTAAGACTGGCGCAGTAATCAACGTGAAGAAGCCTCAGTTCATGAGCCCGAACCAAGTTGGCAACATCGTTGATAAGTTCGCTGAGTGCGGTAACGACAACATCATCCTTTGTGAGCGTGGCGCTTGCATGGGTTACGACAACCTAGTCGTTGATATGCTTGGCTTTGGCGTAATGAAGAAGTCTTCAAACGGTAGCCCAATCATCTTTGACGTGACGCACTCTCTACAAATGCGTGACCCATCAGGTGCTGCATCTGGCGGTCGCCGTGAGCAAACGGTTGAACTTGCTAAAGCGGGCCTGGCGACAGGTATTGCGGGTCTGTTCATTGAAGCTCACCCGAACCCAGACCAAGCTCGTTGTGATGGCCCATCTGCGCTACCTCTAGACAAACTAGAGCCGTTCTTGAAGCAGATGAAAGCACTTGATGACCTTATCAAAGGCTTTGAGCACATCGATATTAAATAATCGAACTGCATATAATTAACAGCCGGCACAAACGCCGGCTTTTTTGTACCTATAGATAAGCGAGTTGCGGTTACGTTGATATCTTCAAACCAGTCAATTCACTAGTTGTTATATTATAACGTATCAATCAAGGCTTTGATAAATAGCATAAATTCAACGAAGGTCACTTTCGGGGATGTTGAATTGAGCCAATCACAAATAATCTAAAAAATTATGAAAACGTTTGCCTGTGATCACTTATTTGCTCAAATGCAACTTTGCCGCTTTGTTACACACTCGATAGGAGATTAAGGTGATCTATCCTACATAAATATGAAATCACTCTGTTAGGTTTACCGTCTTAATTTAAACTACTTCATGTTTTACTAACTTATAACGATGTTTCCTTAGCGGGCATTTGTTGAGTTTGAGTGATAAAAAAGCAGTGGATTCCCCTAAAAAGTTCAAAGGTATGACAATGAAGCAACGCCTTATTCTAAAGACAGCACTAAGTGCTGCAATCCTAGCTACTCTAGCTGGGTGTGCGTCTCAATCAGCTCATGATTGGAACCAAAACGAAACTTACAAGCTAACGATTCTTCACACAAACGATAACCATGGTCGTTTCTGGCAGAATAAATACGGCGAATACGGCATGTCTGCGCGTAAAACGCTAGTTGACCAACTTCGTTCAGAAGTTGAAGCAGAAGGCGGTAGCGTGTTGCTTCTATCTGGCGGTGACATCAACACGGGTGTTCCAGAGTCAGACCTTCAGGACGCAGAACCTGATTTTAAAGGTATGAACAAAATTGGTTACGATGCAATGGCATTGGGTAACCACGAGTTTGATAACTCTTTAGACGTACTAGAAAAGCAGATCGATTGGGCTAATTTCCCGATGCTATCTGCGAACATCTACGATAAAGCGACAGGCGAACGTAAGTTCCAAGCTTACGAGATGTTCGAAAAGCAAGGCATCAAGATTGCGGTTATTGGTTTAACAACGGAAGATACCCAAAAGATTGGTAACCCTGAATTTATCGCAGGCATCGACTTCCGTGATCCTAAAGAAGAAGCGAAGAAGCTAATCGCTGAACTTAAAGAAACAGAAAAACCTGATCTAATTTTTGCTGTGACTCATATGGGTCACTACGAAAACGGTCAACGTGGTGTCAATGCTCCGGGTGATGTCGCACTTGCTCGTTACCTAAACGAAGGCGACCTAGACATGATCGTTGGTGGTCACTCTCAAGAGCCTGTATGTATGGAAGGCCCTAACGTTGCGAAGAAAAACTTCAAGCCGGGTGATGAGTGTAAGCCTGACGTACAGAACGGTACCTACATCGTTCAAGCTCACGAGTGGGGCAAGTACGTAGGTCGTGCTGATTACGAATTCCGTAACGGCGAACTAGAAATGGTGAGCTACGACCTGATTCCAGTTAACCTTAAGAAGAAAGTTAAGATTGACGGTAAGAAGCAACGTGTTCTTATTCAAGATGAAATCGCACAAGACCCAGAACTACTTGAATTCCTACGTCCTTTCCAAGAGCAAGGTCAAGCTCAGCTAGAAGTTCAAATCGCTGAGACAAATGGCAAGCTTGAAGGCGATCGTAACGTCGTTCGTTTCCAACAAACCAACCTAGGTCGTTTGATTGCGACTTCTCACATGGAGCGTGCAAAAGCAGACTTCGCTGTGATGAACTCTGGTGGCGTTCGTGACTCAATTGAAGCCGGTAATGTCACTTACAAAGATGTACTAACAGTACAACCTTTTGCAAACATTCTGACTTACACAGACATGACGGGTAAAGAAGTTCTAGATTACCTAAATGTAGTGGCGACTAAACCAATCGATTCTGGTGCTTACGCTCAGTTTGCTGGTATCTCAATGACAGTAGCGAACGGTGAAGTATCGAATGTATTCATCGGTGGCAAACAGCTTCGTCTAGACGAAACATACCGTTTCACAGTACCAAGCTTTAACGCTGCTGGTGGTGACGGTTACCCTAAATTGTCTGACCACCCAGGTTACGTAAATACTGGTTTTGTTGATGCTGAAGTACTGAAAGAGTACCTAGAAGCAAACAGCCCGGTTGACGTAAACAAGTACGCGCCTTCAGGCCAAATGGTTTACAAGTAATTGAATCCAAGCAATTGTATCAATAGGTGTTAAATTAGATTGACTCTAGCACCATGATAAATTTAACTAAAGCGACGCCTCGGCGTCGCTTTTTGTTTATCTATCGTTTGGATTTGTTATGACCCCTGCAATCAATCTCGCCAAGAAAAAGAAAATCGCTCATAGCGTGCATCAGTATCATCATGATGCGAATAATACGAACTATGGTTTAGAAGCCGTTGAAGCGCTTGGTCAAGATCCCAAACGTGTATTCAAAACGCTGTTGTTCTGCTTGAATGGTGTGGCGAAAGATTTGGCGGTTGCCGTTATTCCTGTCGACCAGAAGCTAAATCTAAAGCTGGCAGCAAAAGCGGCGAAAGGCAAAAAAGCAGAGATGGCTGATCCAGAGATTGCTCAGAAAACCACGGGTTATGTCGTGGGGGGAATTAGTCCGCTTGGTCAGAAGAAAGCACTGCCTACCTTTGTTCATTCCAGTGCGATAGATTTTGAAACGATATGTGTGAGTGCAGGTAAGCGTGGGCTAGAGATTGAACTCGACCCAAAAGACTTAACGCTACTGACTCGCGGCCAGTTTGCCGATCTATGTTTATAGATTGTCGTTGTCATTATGATAAAACTATCGAATGACTAACAAAAACGCCCGCTAGACTAATCTAGCGGGCGTTTTTATATCGAGTGTCTCGTCTTACTGATTCAGACTACTTCTTCAGACCTAAAGTACCACCAACACGCTTTGGTGCAGGTTTGTTCGGTCTGTTTGAATCTTGGCTGCGGTTTGCCGGCTTACCGCTTCTACGATCGGTATTATCGCGATCTGTGCGATTGCGATCCGAACGGTTTCTATCTGAATTAGAACGCTCTGAACGAGAGTTCGATTTCCAGTTTTCGGTATTACCACCGCTTTCACTGTTCGATGAATTGCGGCCACGCTTTGAGTTAGGTGCATGACGGAATTCATCCGCATTGTTACCGCGGTAAGTGCGAGTACGGTTCTCGTTTTGATTACGGCGCGCTGTTGAAGCTTGGTTCTCTTCACGGCTATCAAAAAGTTTCGCGTCAGTCGCTTTGCGAATGCGTTGACCTTTCGCGTTCATTTTTGACGCATCTTCCGTACTTACTGAGCCTTCACACATCGCTAAAATTTCAGTGATCTCTTCGTCGCTCAGGTAGCGCCATTTGCCGTTAGGAATACCGTCTAGTGAGATATTCATAATACGAACACGACGCAGTTTAAATACTTCATAACCGAGCGCTTCACACATACGGCGAATTTGGCGGTTAAGGCCTTGTGTTAGCGTAATTCGGAATGAGAATTTGGTCTCTTTCTCTACTTTACATGGCAAAGTGACTGTATCGAGAATGTGAACGCCAGCGCCCATTTGCTTCAAGAATTCCGTCGTAATCGGCTTATCTACACGCACCACGTATTCTTTCTCGTGGTTGTTACCTGCACGTAGGATCTTGTTTACGATGTCGCCATCGTTGGTCAAGAAGATAAGGCCATCAGAAGGCTTATCTAGACGACCAATCGGGAAAATACGTTTGTGGTGTCCGATAAAGTCGACGATGTTGCCAGGAATATCACGCTCAGTCGTACAGGTGATACCTGTTGGTTTATTAAGAGCAATGTAAATCGGCTTCTCTTTTGAGCGAACAGGCTTATTGTCGATCTCAACATCATCACCAGGCAAGACTTTAGTACCCATTTCAGGGATCTTACCGTTAATAGTAACTCGGCCTGCATCAATGAGTTTATCGGCTTCGCGGCGTGAGCAAAAACCAGTTTCACTGATGTATTTATTAAGGCGTTTAGCTTGGGATTCTTGTGACATGATATTCTCTTAGCGTTTCACAACGGAAATATAGATAAACAAAAAGCAACCTTTGGATAGTTGCTTTGAGTTGGAATTCGTTAACTGAGGCAATTTTAGCACTTGGAGTGAGTCTAGGCACGAAATATCGATCTTGATGCAAAATCGTTACTAGTCCATTTATCTATCTCAACCTATTAACTGGTGCGCTTTTGATGGCGCTCTCTGTTCTCTAGCTTTTTCTCATTACTCTTTCTGAGCATGACATAGACTGCGCCCGTACCACCATGAAATTGCTGAGCAGAATGAACACATTGCACGTCGTTGATTTGTGTTAGCCAATTGGCTACGTAACTTTTCATCATTGCAGGTGGGTTCGAACGTTCACCCTTACCGTGAACAATGATGACGGTACGAACATCCATTCTTAAACACTGACGCAAAAATGAAAGCACTTCGTTACGTGCGTCTTTCAGTGTTTTCCTATGAAGGTCGAGCTTGGCTTGAATAGGGTATTTGCCTAGGCGCAGCTTTTTGTATACGCCTTCTTGTACACCGTCTTTTTTATAAGCAATGACATCGTCTGGCTTGATCATTGGCGAGTAATCTAATGATAAGTAGTCTTTCTCGTCGTCAGACAGCCACATAGCGGCTTCACGCTTAGCAAGGTGAGATTCTGTGACTCGGTGTACTTTCTGGTGTTCAGCGGTGTCATGGTCGATACGTTTAACATCGCCCATCATTTCTTGGAATAGATCTAGGTCGTCATCATGAGACATAGTGTGTATCTCAAGTTGGAGAAGGATAGGGTAAGTATACCTAAGTTGAGGCTGGGTTTAAAAATGAAAAAACCGGAGAAGACAATAAGTCTGCTCCGGTGCAAAGCGTTTTGACACTTACTTACAAAGTAAAAGAATACTTAAAAGTAAATGATTTAGGCTGAGCGATTCTAGTGAGGAGATTTTTCAGTCATAACTTTGTAGATGAAGAAGCCTCCATAAAACATCATGAGACCCAGAGCCCCGAAGATTACTATCATTGAAGATAGTCCCACCGCATTACCAAATAGGAGATCTAGCCAAAAGTCCATGTGTATACCTCAAAGTTATATGACACGGGTTAGTGTATTAACTGGTGTTATCAATTCACTGATCTGGATCAATCCTGTTTCATAAGTTAAATACTTGTTGGTAATTGTGTGTTTTTCGTCACATCAAGCGTGTTGTTGTATGTCTTTTGTTCGAACGATTCGAATTCACAATAAATATGAGAAAAAGCGCTTGCGGATAAATTTAGAATCCGTATCATACGCTCCATCGACAGGCAATCAGCCAGTTAGATATCTCGGTGAATAGCGCAGCTTGGTAGCGCATCTGGTTTGGGACCAGAGGGTCGGGGGTTCGAATCCCTCTTCACCGACCACATTAAAGAAAGCCGTAGCAGAAATGCTACGGCTTTTTTGCATTTTAATCTGGTTTAGAACATGAGGATGGGGCTGGAATGCCAGTCCAATCGAATCCCTCTCACCGGCCACATTAAGAAAGCCTGCTCATTGAGCAGGCTTTCGTCGTTTCAGGACATGAGAGATGGGATTGGAACCTAGGTGGGGTTCGCCTGATGTTCAAAATAAGCTCTTCACAGCCACATTGCAAAAAGCCGTAGCACTCTTTGTAATAGAAGGGGCTACGGATTTTTTGCGTTCTGGTATATGTGCCACTCATTAGAGCGACGAAGGAGTGAGTAGAGAATCTATTGTTGTTCTAAACACCTTGTTTAGAGACAAGGATTGAGCCAATAAGCCAGTCCTAAAATTATTTACTTAACATCACACGTAATATCTTTTATCGGTGTTTCCGAGGTAACAAAACAAACATACGCTTCCGCTGGCTTATTCGGGCCTATTCGAATGTAACCTGCCTTTACTTCATCTTCATCAAACGTCACCGAGTGAGAGTTTCCCGTTTGGTTGTCGTAAAAGTTTGCTTCAAAATTGTTGTTCATTTGGCTTGCGATACGGTTTCGTGTTGTAGAGGTTGTGAACGTAATATTGGCGCAGCGCATCGGTGGTTTCTCAGTAATCAAAAACTGTCCGCTTTCTTTATCTAATACACCGCCTTTGGTATCCGGTTGTATGTCTATCGCCTGAAACTGTTCGATGGTGCATGTTTCTTTGGCTGAGGCTATTGAGGGCATCAGCATCGTGAGGGCTAAAGGGAAAGCAAAAAGTACTGGTTTCATTAGAACAACGCCATAGGTAAAAAGAGCGAAAGATAATAGCACCGCAATGGTGCTATTAAATGTAAAGATTCTGTTATTAAGGAAATGCTTTTATAACGAAAACAAAATGAGGTTGAGCATCGTTAGCTTTTGGGGCTAGCCTCAAATTGACATTGGGCTGGTTGGCTTTGTGATTGCTGGATGACACTGAAGCCTTCCTTTTCTAATAACTGTATAAGGTTACCTTCTCCAATTAGGTGTAAGGTGCCAACTACTATCAAGTAGCTACCTTTAGTCTTAAGCTTCCAATCATTGGAGGATAGTTTGTTTACCCAATCTATGTTGCGATCGGTTAAGAATGCTTTCTCAAGTTCAGGCGACATCTCTGATAGCTCTGAGAAGGCTTCCAGCTTCGCTAAATCACCCGCTTTCCAGCTTTCAATCAGGCAATGAACCACGCGATCAGTTTGGTCAAATTCTTCAAGGCTACTGACTAACCACTCTTTACCGTCGTCCTTTTGTTTTGTCATCAGGTCTATTTGGAATTGTAGTGGCTCTAAACTGATAACCGGAACATCTTGGATAGTCGCTTTGTTCGCTAGCGTCGCATCAACGCCGCTGGCGGAGCCATAACCAAGGTTTTTTAACTGCTGCATTTGTATGGAGAGAGAAGTCGCCCAAGGCGGTGAGCTAAGCAGTTGTTGCGTTGGCATGCCCAATGATTTTGAGATGTCGGTTAATAATTGCAGCTGTTCTGCGTTGAGTACATCGGCAGTTGTGAGTTTGTTGTGGGGATATACAACGCCATCAGACTTTCTGATATCCGTTTCGATAACTAACCCATCACTGTTTTTTAGCGCGTCGGTGATCGCCGAAGGAAGGGGGTACATACTCTCGTCTCCAACGTGCACAGAACCTAAGATAGTGAGTGTCAGATCCTCCTTTTTTGCTTGCCAATAAAGGGGCTCGGCGACCGCTTGTCTAGCTGAAAAAGCGAGAACGAATAAAACCATGTACCAGAGTGGGCGCAAAGGGGGGCTCCTTAAGGAAGTATTAAACTCGTTAAAATCGATTTTGACGGTGTTTTTTAACGGTTTTTTTTGAGAACGATGTCACGTTGTTTGTACGAAAAGTATAACAACCCGAACAAACTCTTAAACCTTTCTCTCTATCAACGACACGATTTTATGAAATCCTTTAAAAAGATTGTGATTCAATTCTCAATTTTTACGTCAAAATAAAACTGACGGAAGTGCCGTTAATCCTAACTTAATGATTTTTATATAATTAATTTTGTCGCTGATTTTGAGATTTGAAGCTGATCACTTTATTTGCTTGATTTAATTCACGGTAAAAAATAAGCCCATATAGTTTAGCTAACTTTCGAAGCGCTCCAATTTGCTTCTTACTCAATTTTTAAATTTATGGGTGAATACGATGTTGAAGAGAAACTTACTATCTGTAGCGGTACTGGCTGGTTTGGCGGGTTGTGCTGTGACACAAGCACCAGAGCAAAAGGTGGTGAATGCACTGGCTGATAACCTTGATGTGCAATATGAAATCTTGACGAACCACGGTGCAAACGAAGGCATGGCTTGTCAGGATTTAGGCGCAGAGTGGGCATCATGTAATAAAGTGAACATGACGTTAACTAACGATGGTGAAGCGATTGATTCAAAAGACTGGACCATCTACTTCCACAGTATTCGCCTTATCTTAGATGTTGATAATGAGCAGTTTAAAATCACTCGCGTAACCGGCGACTTACACAAGCTTGAACCAACAGAAAAGTTCGATGGTTTTGCAGCGGGTGAAGAAGTGATTCTTCCATTAACCAGTGAATACTGGCAACTGTTTGAAACCGACTTTATGCCGGGTGCATTTGTAACGGCACCAAACGCAGAACCTAAGATGATCGCTTCATTGAATACGGAAGATGTCGCGTCGTTCGTAACCGGTTTAGAAGGAAACAACCTAAAGCGTACACCTGATGACAACAACGTAATGGCGACTGCTGTTACGCGTTTCGAAAAGAATGCGGATCTAGCAACGCAAGACGTATCAACTACTTTACTACCAACGCCAATGTCGGTAGAAGCCGGTGAAGGTTCAGTTAGCATTGCTGGTGGTATTGCCCTACCTAAAGACGCATTCGACGCTGAGCAATTCGCAGCAATTGAAGAACGTGCAGATGTGGTAAACGTAGATGTGAGTGGCGACCTACCTGTGAGTGTCGCTGTTGTTCCTACTCAGTTTACGGGTGATTTAGCGAAATCTGGCGCTTATGAACTAAGTATCTCGGAAGAGGGGATTGCAATTAAAGCGTTTGATAAAACTGGCGCTTTCTACGCAGTTCAGTCTATTTTTGGCCTAATAGACAGTCAGAACGCTGAATCATTACCACAACTGTCGATCCAAGATGCGCCACGCTTTGATTACCGTGGTGTGATGGTGGATGTTGCTCGAAACTTCCACTCAAAAGATGCCATCCTAGCAACGCTAGATCAAATGGCAGCCTACAAGATGAACAAACTGCACCTTCACTTAACAGATGATGAAGGTTGGCGTTTAGAAATCCCAGGTTTACCAGAGCTAACGGATGTAGGGTCTAATCGTTGTTTCGATTTGGAAGAGCAAAGCTGTTTACTGCCTCAGCTAGGTTCAGGTCCAACAACAGACAACTTCGGCTCTGGTTTCTTTAGTAAAGCGGATTACGTCGAGATCTTAAGCTACGCAAAAGCGCGCAGCATCGAAGTTATCCCAGAGATTGATATGCCAGCACACGCTCGTTCTGCTGTGGTATCAATGGAAGCACGTTACACTCGCCTAATGGCGGAAGGTAAAGAAGCGGAAGCGAACGAATACCGTCTGATGGATCCACAAGATACATCGAACGTGACGACTGTTCAGTTCTACGATAAGCAGAGCTTCATTAACCCATGTATGGAATCGTCGACTCACTTTGTTGATAAAGTGATCTCTGAAGTGGCAGCAATGCACCAAGAAGCGGGTGTTCCGCTAACGACTTGGCACTTTGGTGGCGATGAAGCGAAAAACATTAAGTTAGGCGCTGGCTTACAAGATATTAATGCAGAAGACAAAGTGGCATGGAAAGGTAACATTGATTTATCTAAGCAAGATAAGCCGTTCCAACAATCTCCACAATGTCAGAAATTAATTGCTGACGGTACAGTAAGCGATTTCGGTCACCTGCCAAGCCACTTTGCAGAAGAGGTGTCTAAGATTGTTGCTGAGAAGGGCATTCCACACTTCCAAGCGTGGCAAGATGGCCTGAAATACAGCGAAGGTGAAGAAGCATTTGCAACAGAAAGTACGCGCGTTAACTTCTGGGATGTTCTTTACTGGGGCGGCACTTCATCCGTTTACGACTGGTCAGCGAAAGGTTATGACGTAATTGTTTCTAACCCAGATTACGTATACATGGATATGCCATACGAAGTAGACGCAGCAGAACGTGGTTACTACTGGGCAACGCGTGCAACCGACACTCGTAAGATGTTTGGTTTTGCTCCAGAGAACATGCCACAAAACGCAGAAACATCTCTAGACCGTGACGGCAATGGCTTCAGTGGTAAAGGTGAGATTGAAGCGAAACCTTTCTACGGTTTGTCAGCTCAGCTTTGGTCTGAAACAGTACGTACCGATGAGCAGTATGAATACATGGTATTCCCACGCGTTCTTGCTGCAGCTGAGCGAGCATGGCACCGAGCGGATTGGGAAAACGACTACAAAGTGGGCGTTGAGTACTCTCAAGATACTGACTTAGTGAATAAGCAGGCTCTAAACAGTGACTTTAATCGTTTCGCGAATATTGTTGGCCAACGTGAGCTGGCTAAGCTTGAAAAGGCGGGTATCGATTACCGACTGCCAGTTCCGGGTGCAAAAGTGGTTGATGGCAAGCTTGCAATGAACGTTCAATTCCCAGGCGTAGAGCTTCAATACTCAGCAGATGGTGAAAACTGGCTAACGTATGATGAGCAACAACGTCCATCGGTTTCTGGTGAAACTTACATCCGCTCTATCTCTGAAAGTGGCGAGAAAGTAAGTCGAGTGACTTCGGTAAAATAATCGATAAGCAACATTAATAGAAAAGCTCCCTAGCTATTGTCTTATTCAGATAAAAGTGGGAGCTTTTTTTTCGTCCAAACTAAGTTAGGCACTTCTCTTAAGCTGAAACATATGGAAATACTCTTTGTTTATATCGTCAACAATGCACATAAGGTGAGTTCCATCGCAAAAGTGACGCGCTTCTCATTATTCTCTTCAAAAAATAAGTCCCCCATAAAAAACTCTAAATCAAGTGTGATTGAACTAACTTATTCTAATTTCGCAGCGTGAAATAATGTGATCTGGATCTGTACGTTTTTTCGTCTTGAGTTTTTTATCAATTTTTATGTTTTTAAGTGCATGATTTTAAAGTGTTAAATAACTTGTTCTTTTTTGATAGTGAGAGAGATCACTCTGCCCATTCTTTTATTTTTAAACGCGAATTAATTCGAGCAACATAGATTTCATGCCAGGGAGGCTACCAACTACTCAAGCGGTGAAGGTGAATGATGTACCGAAGATGTGCCGCTGAAAAAATTAAACTAAGGCAGTTTACTATGAAAAAAATTATCGCTCTAAGTGCTCTTTCTCTTGCTTTCGCTTCTAGTGCTTTTGCTGGTTCTTCTTACGTTACAGGTAACGTTCAATTTCACTCTGATTTCCAACCAAACGCTACGTCTACTCTAGAAGCTGGCCACACGTTTGATTCTGGTACAACGCTACTAACAGAGTTCGATGGTATCTCTCTTGGTAAGTACGATGATGATGCTCTGCAAGATAACAACATTGGTAATTCACCATACATTACTTTAGGTGTTGAGCAGATGTACAACATCAATGACAACCTATGGGTTGCTGCTGGTTATCACCACCTACTAAACAACGGTGAGACTGTTCAGTACCGTCCACTAGTTAAGATTGGTTACAACTTCGATAACGGTATCTCAATCAGCAACCGTACTCGTTACCACGCTATGGAAGACAGCAAAGCTGACGATCAAACTCGTTTTGACAACCGTATCGGTTATGCAGTAAACGCTGAGCTAGCTCTAAGCTACAACAACGTATACGTAATCAGCGATGCTGATAACACAATGGACCACGAGCTTCGTGCGACATGGACTCGTCAAGGCGTTCAACCTTACTTTGAGTACCGTAACCAAGCTGACAACGCTAACAACGCATTCGTATTCGGTGCTTCTTACGGCTTCTAAGCTGATTCGCTTGGCTGCTTAGTCGCTTAGATTATTAGCTGAGTGAACTTCTTTGCTAAATAGCTTGCTAGCTAATTAGCGAGAGGAACATAGCGGTACTAACAGCCCGGTTGGTGCCGCGACAAGATTTGCTTTACTGTCCAAAAGCAAAGAGCCTAGCAAGTAAACCACAGTCTTGGGTTTACTGAATGCTAGGCTCTATTTTTATGACTTCTTTTTATTGCTGTGTGTTGGTCTGTTTAGGTTTTATTTTCCGTTGTAGTGACGGTATTCAAACACCTGACCTTTTTCATTAAACGCATACACAGAATACTCGTCTTTCTTATCGCCATACTCCATGCCTGGCGAACCCATTGGCATACCCGGAACCGCTAAACCAATCGCATTACGTGGTGGGTTTTCTAGAAAGGCTTTAATGTCATCTGCTGGAATGTGTCCTTCAAATACGTAACCGTCGATCTCAGCAGTGTGGCAAGAGGCTAGCTCTTGTGTGACCCCTAGCTTTTGCTTGATTGGGTTCATATCATCGTGGAGTTTCTCTGTAACATCGAACCCAGCATCTCGCATATGTTCAGTCCATTCTGTGCAGCAGCCGCAGTATGGAGATTTGTGGTTTAGAACATCAGTAGCTAAAGCTTGTCCTGAGATTGCAGCGAGTGCAGTAAGAGTCATAATTTTACGAATCATGGTTAACCTCATGAATATGGTTTTTATTAATATTAGAATGAGTTGGTTTGAACAATCTCAGCCTGTTGGCATTGCTTACTACAGTAATTGACGACATCGCCATCGCTGCCCCTGCAACTACTGGACTAAGCAGAAATCCGAAAAATGGGTAAAGCACACCGGCTGCGATAGGAATACCAAGCGAGTTGTAGATGAAGGCTCCAAATAGGTTTTGCTTCATATTTCTCACGGTCGCTTGAGATAGCTCGATCGCGTTGCTTACTGATAATGGCGATGAGTTGAGTAGCGTCATTTGCGCACTTTCAATCGCGACATCACTGCCACTGCCCATTGCGATTCCTATATCCGCTTGAGCAAGAGCGGGTGCATCGTTAATACCGTCTCCGACCATGGCAACACTCTTATATTGCTGTTGAAGCTGAACAATATGTTGAGCTTTCTGCTCTGGAAGCACTTCCGAGATAACCTCGTCGATACCGACGCTTTTACCTATTGCTTGAGCTACAGAGTCGTTGTCGCCCGTTAATAGCACAGTGTGAATTCCGGCGGATTTTAGTTGAGCTATCGCCTGTTTGCTATCTATTTTTAACGCGTCTGAAATGCCCAATATGCCTTCCAGTTTTTGGTCAATCACAATGAAAATAGGCGTCCACGCTTGCGAGCGGCAAAGCTCGATGAAATCCGCGCCAATCTCTGTATTGATACCTAATTGGGTGAGGTACTTAAGCGAGCCAACTTGCACGTTCTTGCCGTTAATTGTTGCTTGAACCCCAAGCCCTCGTTGGTTTTCAAATTCGCTATGTGGGAGTACTGAAACTTCCAAGCTCTCTGCATATTGGCAAACGGCTTTGGCAAGTGGGTGCTCAGATCCTACTTCTACTGAATAAGCATAAGCCAGTAACTCTTGCTCCGTTAGATTAGCGTAAAACGCCTGTTGAACGGTTGGTTTGCCTTGGGTCAATGTCCCTGTTTTGTCAAACACAACAGCATCGATCTTGCTGGCAGACTGCAATACATCCGCATCTTTAATAAGAACGCCAAACTCAGCCGCTTTACCTACGCCAACAGTAATCGAAAGCGGTGTGGCTAGGCCTAATGCACATGGACAAGCGATGATCAGCACTGTGGTCGATACCACTAACATGTAACTGGCGCTTGGTTGTGGACCTACAAAAAACCAAATTAGGGCGGCAACCGCTGCGATTGCGACCACAACCGGAACAAAAACGGCTGAGATAGAATCGGCAAGCTTGGCGATTGCTGGTTTACTGCTTTGCGCTTGGCGAACCATTTGAATGATTCTAGCCAGCATGGTGCTTGATCCAATCCCAGTCGCTTCAATAATTAAACTACCATCACCATTAATGGTGCCCGCTGAAACGCCATCATTAGTTGATTTAACGTTGGGCAGTGGTTCACCGGTCAGCATCGACTCATCGATATAAGATTCACCTGAGACTACGACACCATCAACCGGCACTTTTTCTCCGGGTTTTACTCGTACCTGCATACCGACTTGAATGGCTTCTACGGCAATGGTTTGCTCTTTGCCATCGACCATAACCACGGCTTTTTGAGGCTGTAAATTAATCAGTGCCTGTAGAGACTTTGTGGTGCGAGCTTTGGCTTTGGCTTCAATGTAGTGCCCTAAAGAAATAAGGCCGACAATCATTGCACTTGCTTCAAAATAGACATGACGCGATGGTTCTGGGAACCATGATGGAATCAGTACAACCAGCATTGAATAGAACCATGCCGCACCTGTACCTAGAGCGACTAAGGTATCCATGGTCGCACGCTTATGCATGAGAGACTGCCAAGCATTCGTGAAGAAGCTACGACCTGAGGTAGCAAGCAGTATCAAACAAACGACACCAATCAATCCCCAAGCCAGTTGATCGTTAAATGTGGCAATGGTCATGCTGCCACCGAACACGCCCCATGCCATCAGTGGAGCACCGATCACCAATGCACTTACTGAGTTTCTAAGGAAGGCTTGTTGAGTACGAAGTTGCTGTTCTTGTTGTTTTTGCTGTTGAGTCGCCGCATCGTCGACAAACTCAGCGCCATAACCAGCAGCTTTCACCGATTCTATTAGAGCGTTTTCAATGATGTCTCTTGTTTGAGAGGTGAAAACCAAGGCTGTCTGCTCTGCGAGGTTGATCTGCGCTTGGTCGACAAACTCATTCTTTTTCAGCGCTTTCTCTACCGAAGAAACACAACTCGCACAGGTCATTCCCTCAAGAACAAGGTGATAGGTATATTGGCTAGCTGTGGTTTTATCTTCAGCATCTTCAATCTTTTTATCTGCTTGTTCGTTTTCTGAATCTGATAAAAGGTTATTGGCTTCAGAGTAGGGAGTTGCGTGATAACCCACACTTTCGATCAGCTCAATAAGCTCGGATTCTGAAAGTAGAGTAACCAACGACAATTCATCTTTGGTGACTTCTAGATTTGAGGCTTGATCGGTTTGTTGAAGCGCTTGAGTAAGCTTGTTCACGCACTTACCACAGCTGAGCCCTGATAATGAAAGGTGCAGCGAATTACCCATTGAATAACCAAGGGTTGCTAACTGTTCATTGAGCTCAACATAACTAAAAGGTGTCGAAATATCGATGTACGTCGGCGATATGTCATTGATCGTCGTATTGTCGAGATCATCAAACAGTGTGCGAACTTTCTTCGCACACCCCATGCAATTTAGGCCGTTGAGCGCAGTTGTGTAATGGTTCATATCGATACTCCAATTCTCATCTAGCCCTAACATAAACCTTCCCGTAAGGGTAAGGTCAAACATAAATTCAAAAATTCAATATTTGTTGGAATATTGAGTGGTGGAATGGATGAGGTTTATCGCGAGCGTGGCGAGAATTTATCTTTTTAGAGCATATGACATGGACTTGAGCTATTGGTTTTCTCCTTCTACGATAGCTTTCGTACAAGATCAGCACATTAATCATTCACTACTGATTGTAGATTTAAGCGGTGGTGATAAAATAGCGCCCAAAATTTAGTGATATTTGTCTGTTACAGACTTTGTAATGGCGAGCACTAAAAGAATCACCTACATAATCAAGGTATTTAAATGACGGTTAAAACTCGTTTTGCTCCTAGCCCAACTGGCTATCTTCACGTTGGTGGTGCACGTACTGCACTTTACTCTTGGCTATTCGCTAAGAACCAAGGTGGTGAATTCGTTCTACGTATCGAAGACACGGACCTTGAGCGTAACTCTCAAGAAGCGGTTGATGCAATTCTAGAAGGCATGCAATGGATGGGTATGGAATGGGATGAAGGTCCTTACTACCAATCTAAGCGTTTTGACCGTTACAACGAAATGGTTGATAAGCTACTTGCTGAAGACAAAGCATTCAAATGCTACGCGTCTAAAGAACTGCTTGATGAAATTCGTGCAGAGCAAGAAGAAAACAAAGAGATGGCTCGTTACGATGCTAACCACCCTAAAATTGTTGCAGCAAACGAAGCAGCAAAAGAAGGTGATGCATGCGTTATCCGTTTCCGTAACCCTAAAGAAGGCAGCGTAGTATTTGATGACCAAATCCGTGGTCGCATTGAAATCGCGAACAGCCAACTTGATGACCTGATCATTCGTCGTACAGACGGTGCACCAACATACAACTTCGTAGTGGTAGTGGATGACTGGGATATGGGTATTACACACGTTGTTCGTGGTGAAGACCACATTAACAACACACCTCGTCAAATCAACATCTATGAAGCACTAGGCGCACCAGTTCCAACTTTCGCTCACTGTGCAATGATTCTTGGTGATGACGGTGCGAAACTTTCTAAGCGTCACGGTGCTGTTTCTGTAATGCAATACCGCGACGAAGGTTACCTACCAAATGCACTAAACAACTACCTAGTTCGTTTAGGCTGGTCTCACGGTGACCAAGAGATCTTCTCTCAAGAAGAGATGATTGAATTCTTCAGCCTGAACGCTATCAGCAAGTCTGCTTCTGCATTCAACACTGACAAGCTACTTTGGTTGAACAACCACTACATCAAGACTTCTGAGCCTGAGTACGTTGCTAAATACCTGCAATGGCACCTAGACGCACAGAAGATCGATACAACAAACGGCCCGGCTATCACTGAAGTGATCAAGCTAGTTGGCGAGCGTTGTAACACGCTTATCGAACTTGCTGAGCAATCTCGTTATTTCTACGAAGATTTCTCTGAGTTTGAAGCTGGCGCAGCGAAGAAGCACCTACGTGGTGTTGCTAAAGGCCCACTAGAGCTTGCTCTTGCTAAGGTTGAAGCACTTGAAGATTTCACTACTGCAAACATCAAAGATGGTGTGATTGCAGCAGTATGTGAAGAGCTAGAGATCGGCATGGGTAAAATCGGTATGCCACTTCGCGTAGCAGTAACAGGCGGCGGTCAGTCTCCTTCTGTTGATGCAGTGATGGAGCTTGTTGGTAAAGAGCGCGTAATCGCTCGCATCAAGATGGCTCTTGAGTTCATCGCTGAGCGTGAAGCTAACGCTTAATTGAGCGATTGCTAGAATCAAAAAAGGGTCAGTAACTTGGTTACTGACCCTTTTTATTTTTCTAGAGTTTTACTATCTGAACGATTTCGTTAGAGCTTGTCGTCGGCAATCATTTGAGTCGCTTGCGCGGCTGTTTTCTTATCGAACAAGATGTCCATCATCGCTTTGATGCGTTCCATATCGTCACCAAACTTAGAAAAGTTTCCGCTGTTTGGCGCTTTGAATTCGACATTGCCTACGCGCTGTTGATCTTGATAAGCCGAGATCTTAGCGTCTGCCACAAAGGTTCTGAAATCCCAACTCCAACGAGAGACATAATCAAGCGTGATGTCCTCAGGATTATGTTCTGAGCCGTCGGCAACGACTTTACATTTGACCTGATTATTCAGACACCAGTCGAGCATGGAATCGAGGAAAACCGCACGAGTTTTCTCGTCTTCAACAATCGTTACTTGTTCAATTGTATTTGCTTCTGGTAGTGCGTTTCCTGAATATTTCGGAGCACTACAACCTGCGAGTAAAACGACAACAGCAGCAACTAACCAGTTTTTCATTATCTATCCTAGATTTTTTTGAAGATGATTGAAGTGTTGATTCCACCAAAAGCGAAGTTGTTGCTCATCAGATATTCAACGTCCAATTCGCGACCTGAGCCAGTGATGTAATCGAGCTTGCCGCACTGTTCGTCGATATTCTCAAGATTCAATGTTGGGCTGAACCAACCTGAATGCATCATCTCTAGGCTTAACCAAGCTTCAATCGCACCACACGCGCCAAGCGTATGACCAAAGTAGCTTTTCAATGAGCTGATTGGCACTTCACCAAAAATGTTCGCGGTCGCGTTACTTTCTGCAATATCGCCTTTTTCAGTCGCCGTTCCGTGCGCAGATACATAGCCAATCTTTTCAGCCGGAAGTTGCGCATCTTTCAAAGCTTTTTCCATACAAATTTGCATGGTTTCCATCTGAGGTTGTGTCACATGAGCGGCATCGCAGTTGCTGGCAAAGCCGATGATCTCAGCGTAGATCTTTGCGCCACGAGCCACAGCATGTTCATACTCTTCAAGAACAAGCGTGCCAGCGCCTTCACCGATAACAAGGCCATCGCGCCCACTGTCGTAAGGGCTAGGAGATTTTTTTGGTGTGTCGTTTTTTAAACTGGTAGCAAAAAGGGTATCGAAAACGGCAGACTCAGTTGGGCATAGCTCTTCACCACCACCGGCAACCATCACGGTTTGGTAGCCGTGCTTAATCGCTTCATAGGCATAACCAATCGCTTGGCTTCCTGAAGTACACGCACTGCTGGTGGGAATCACGCGTCCACGCAGACCGAAGAACAGACCCACGTTTACCGCGGCTGTGTGTGGCATCATTTGAACGTAAGTGGTTGCTGTGATTGCTCGTGTCGACTTCTCATTCAACATCACACCAAACGCACCAACGGCATCAGTACTGCCGGTTGAAGAGCCGTAAGCAATACCGGTTTCACCATTGGTTAAAATATCGTGGCCAATCAGTCCTGCTTGCTCTAATGCATTTTCTGTCGCTACGGTGGCTAGGCGGGATACTCGTCCCATGCCACGCACTTGTTTACGCTTATAGTGTTTTGGCAGTTGGAAGTCATCAATAGGCGCAGCAAGCTTAGTGTTGAGACCATCGTATTGTTCAAAGCTTGGCATATATTGGGTGGCATTTTCACAGGCTTTTAGTTTCGGCTCGATCTGCTGCCAGTCGTTACCAAAGGCAGTAACACCAGACATGCCAGTTACAACAACGCGGCGGGTCATACTAAGCCTCCATTAACTGAAATCACTTGGCGAGTCACGTAGCCTGCAATATCAGACATTAGGTAGCTGACTAGGCCGGCCACTTCTTCTGGCTCGCCCATGCGACGTAGCGGGACTTGAGGAAGAGCATGATCTTTCACGTGCTCGTCAACCATGCCGGTATCGATTAAGCCAGGAGCGACACAGTTTACCGTGATCTTGCGTTTTGCGAGTTCTAGAGCCAGAGACTTAGTCGCGCCAATCACGCCGGCTTTAGCTGCTGCGTAGTTGGTTTGACCGCGGTTGCCCATGATGCCCGATACCGACGCCAGAGTGACGATACGACCGCCTTTGCGTTTCTGAACCATAGGCATCACACACGGGTGGAGCACATTGTAGAAGCTGTCGAGGTTGGTATGAATCACGCCGTCCCACTCTTCTTCTGTCATGGCTGGAAATGCGGTGTCACGAGTAATGCCGGCGTTGTTCACAACACCATAGTAAGCGCCATGTTCAGCGATATCAGACTCAAGCTTTTCGCGACACTCGCCGCGGTTACCGATATCAAATTGGATAAGACGACCTGCGCCACCCAGTTCGATGATCGACTGCAGCGTCTCTTCAGCACCTTGCTTGTCACTCATGTAATGAACGGCGATTTCAAATCCGTCTTTCGCGAGTTGAATAGCGATCGCTTTACCAATGCCTTTGCTGGCACCAGTGACTAAAACCTGACGGCTCATGATGGGCTCCTAGTTTTCATTTCTTGTAATTTTTGTTCGGTCGGCACGTAGACATTGAGTTGGCATTGAGCCACTAACTCGCCTTGGTCTTCGACTCTAGCGGTAAACACGGCCATGCCGCTGTCTTCCATTAGTTGATCGGCGTAGATATCAAGGGTCTGACCTTGAGTAAATTCATCACACAGTGACTTGTAACGGCGAGAACCGAGTAAGAAACCGATTGGGGGAGTGGTGCCGTTTTTTAGTGCGTGGTATCCAGACCACGCAGCAACAGACTGCGCCATAAACTCAATACCGACATACGCTGGTACGGTTTGAGATTCGGCATTAAAGAACAGGTTATGAGCACCAATATCGACCTGACAGTGAATCGACAACGCCTCTACGTTGATAGCACGATCGATTAATATCATCGGATCATCGTGTGGGAGAAGTTGTTCTACAGAAGGGATATCAGTCATTTACTACACCAAAAATCAGGCTAATGTTGTTGCCACCAAAAGCGAAAGAGTTGCTTAAGATGTTCTTTACTTTAAGTTTCTGGGAACAGTTTACCAAATCAATCTCAATATCTTCAGCTTTATCCTGACATTTTTGTAAGGGAAGCGGTAAGTCATATTTTAAAATATGCCATGCTATTGCAGCCTCTATTGCACTTGCGGCGCCAAGAGTATGCCCGGTAAGAGGCTTGGTGGAACTGACGGGAACCTTGTTTGCAAAAATACGATGGATGGCTTTGCTTTCCATTGAATCATTGAGTGGAGTTGCGGTGCCATGAGCATTGATATAACCGATGTCTTCAGCTTGTAACTGAGCAGAATCTAACGCTTTTCTCATCGCTTGCTCAGCGCCGTTCCCTTCAGGGTGGGGCGCTGAAATATGGTGTGCATCAGAGCTATCGCCACAGCCTAACAAGGCAATGTTCGACGTGTTTGGGGTTGTATTAACACCGACCAGCTTTGCCTTGCTGAGCAACATAAATGCCGCCGCTTCGCCGATGTTAATACCATCTCGGGTTGCACTAAATGGCTTACAATGTGTTGTTGAAAGAGCTTCTAGGCCATGAAAACCGTTGAGTGTCAGCTTACATAAAGTATCGACGCCACCGACTAACACGGCATCAGCTATGCCTGAATCTAGCAAACGTTGCGCAGTGAGAAACACACGACCACTGGACGAGCAAGCCGTTGAGACCGCATAGCTTGGCCCGGTTAATGAGCAATATTGACTAACAAACTCAGAGGTGTTTCCTAGCTCTTGTTTTGAGTAGTGATAATGCTCGGGAAAAGAACCTTGGTCGAGTTTGTGCTTAAAAGCGGCCTCACCGTCGGAAATTCCCGAAGTACTGGTGCCGATAACTACTGCAATTCTATCTGCGCCAAACTGAGATTTTGCTTGCTCGATAGAATCTTCGATTTGATTAAGAGCCGACAGCGCCAGTTGATTGTTGCGAGTGGCGTATCGCGTAAGATCTGAAGGAATCGGTGGCAGTTCACCCGCGATTTGACCAACGACAGTATGTTTACCATCGTTCAGCATATCGTTCACTTCGACCATATTTGATTCACGCTCGTCTTTCAGGCAGCCATGAATGTCCGCAATCTCTGAACCTAGCGCTGAGTGGAAACCACAGTCTTGGATGTAAATAGGCATAGTGTTCAACTCTTACTTGGGTTGTCGACAATCGTTGAGTTCAACGTTTGTATGGTGATGGTGTAGCCTTGGATTAGATGTTTGAAAACAATCTCTCCAGATGTCTTTGGTTCGCCGACTTTTGCTTGGTATTCAATACTAATGATGGCTTGTTGTTTGTCGTCAAAAACGGTTCTTGTTTTGTCGGTATCGACTAGGTGCCAACCTATGCTTTGTAAAGGTTGCGCCCATGCGTCTGCTGGCCATAAGGTCAGCATTAAATTAAAAAGCACCTGTTCGGGTTGCGGTAAAGTCGCGCCAAGGCCAGATAGAACTTGTGAGTCGATCACTTGATTCTGGTATTGCAGCGATAGAATACGCGTACCCCAAGAGGAGAAGCCCGCCAAAACCACTTTATCCGCTGTGACTTCGACTTGAACAGGCAGCTGTTGTGTGTCGGTTTCCCACGTAGCGCTAATCAGCTGACTGGCAGTGAGGGAGTACCCTAGTTCAGCTGGCATTGGTAGTGCTAGCTCGGTGTCATTGTCGATAGACACACTGGCACCACTCGGCTGCTGAGAAACCATCGAGCAGGCAGTGAGTAGAATACCCACTAGTGTGGCGAAGGTTACCTTTAATGTCTTGATCATCTAAAAGCCTCTCGAGAGGTTGGGCGTTCTACGCTTTTACTACTGTTGATCGCGAGCGGAGAAAGTAGCCACGCGACAAAGATCCCGGTCAGAACCGTTACCCCAAAGCTATGAATGGCATGAGTCTGACTCAACGATAATAAGCCAAATGAGAGTAGCGTCGTGAGGCCAGACAAGGTAATCGCTAATAAGGTGCTTAGTGATTTCTTCTGCTCAGCAAAGAACAAGGTGTAGTCGATGCCAATCCCTAAAATCAGAATCAAGCCCAGCAGATTAAACAGGTTCAACGTGGAACCTAAAATACCCGTGACCGCTAAGCCTGCCACTCCGGCAATCAATGAAGGCAGCAGCATTAATAGGCTTTGCTTCACACCGTAACGCCAACCTAAAACCATTCCAATAGCGGCTAACGCTATCAATAATAACTCTGTGATTTTGACTCTGTATTCCGCAAAGAGAGCGGAGATTTCATCGGCTTTATTAAGGTATTTAACACCTTGTTGCTGAGCAAAGTTTGAATCGAGCCATTGAGAGAATAGTTCTGAATTTGTGACGTCTTTGATCAAAATGACTGACGCCGCTTGTCCGTCGATCGGCTTTAACCAAAGTGGTCGAACGGGTTCTGACACCGGTGACTCCAAAAATCCAGATACCGTGATGGGTGCGAATTTTGGTAGTTGTGGAAAAGTAGACCAACCTAGCGTGCTTTGTAATATATGGCTTTGTTGACCATAGAGCTGCTCAACTAACTGATAGTTATCATGTTGTTCTTGCTCACTTAGCAACTGTTGATTGATGCTGCGATACCCAGAGATAGCTTGGCTATCGACTAGAGAATCTAAGCTTGTGGTGATTTCTGCCAGTTTTTTGAGTAGCTTTTGGTCGCTGTTGGCAGTCACCAAAAGCATATTTTGACCACTGCCTAATCCTGAGATTTCAGTAATGGCTTGCTCTTGCTGTTTGAGTTGCTCTGGCATCGCCTGAAGTTGGCGAATATCGTCGTCGTAGCGAATTTGACTGAGTGATATCAGGCTCAAGACTGTCACAGTTAACGGTAAGCCAATTTTAAATTTTTGGTTGCTCCAGAGGCTTAACCAAGTATGCCAAAGTTTCGACAGGGGAAGAGGCCGCTCTTGGCTTGGTTTTGCCGCTAAAACCGGATACCAACACACCACACTGGCGTAAGCTGCAATCAGCCCAATCGACGAAAACAGAGCAAGTTGTTGCAATCCCGGGAAAGGCGCGACCAGCAAACCTAAGTAGCCAATCAAACTAGTAATCAGACCCAAGGTGATCGCAATGAGAATGTGCTTCAAGCCTTTGTCACTTTGCCATTTACTTCCAGCTGCCAAGCGGTCAGTCAGGTAGTGAAAGGAGTAATCGATCGACACGCCAATCAAGCTGGCACCGAACACCAAACTAAACAGGTGAACCTTGCCGAAGATAGCGACGGTGCTTGCCAGCGCAACCAATAATCCAGTACTGATTGAGAGCAAAGATAAGGCAAGTGGTAGGGCACTACGAAACGTCAGCCACACCAATAAAATAACACCGGCCAATGAGCCCAAGCCAATGGTACTGATTTCTGATTTCGCACTTTCGGTACCGTAATTGGCATAGAACACCACACCAGTATGCTGTACTTTGACGCCAAACTGCTTTTCGACTTCGCGCTCAATTGAATCAAGATCGGGAAGTTGTTCTTGAATCGCCAAGCTATAAGGTGAACCCGCCAGAGTCGCCGTGACCAAAATATGAGTTTGGTCATTAGATTGAGCGGTGAGGTATCCCTCTTTCAGAACAAAATTACTTGATTGAACGCCAACGGCACTGATGTAGTCGCGAAATAGTAGAAATGGGTCCATCGACAGTTCGGCTGCAGTGATGCCTGAGAACGGATTGTACAGAGACTGAATGACGTATTGAGCTCGCGAATCCGGCGAGTGGGTCAGCGTCTCTTTTTGTTGTTGGGTCAGCAGTTGAGCTCGGTGACGAAAATAGAAATCGCTCCACTGGCTTTGGGTGCTGGCGTTGATCTTGCCTTGAACTTGCTTAAACAGAGTTGGCTGACTTGAAAAGGCTCTTTGGTTGAGAGCTTTTTCAAAAGCGTCGGTCGCCATCATGGCTTGGTCAACGTCGGGGGCGCTGATGATAAACACCACCTGCTCGCTCATCGAGCTGGATATCTGCTGAAAGGCTTGCTCGACCATTGGGTCTTGCTGGTTTTCTGGCAGTAACTTTAGGATGTTGCTTTCAATCGGTACCGATGAAGAAAAAGCGAATTGTTTTATCAACAATCCGCTAAATAGCATGACGACAACAAGCCAAACAAGGGCAAGACTAGAGTTGGAATTGTTGCGCTTCAGCATCTGATAATACTTCCGGTAGATGGCTTAACTGACTAAATTCGATCACCGTGCTGTCTCCACGAATCTCTCTCAGTTCAATGCGTTCAATATCATTTTGACCTTGCAGAGTAATGGCTTCAAATACCGCATTCATCGGCGCATTTTTAGGCTTTAGAGTGAGTGTCCAAGATTTATTCTCTACATTTTCATCAGAGCTTGTGGCAGTTGCTGGCTCAAAATCGAGTGCGAACTGTTCCTGAAGTTTTTGCGTATCCCCATGAAACACAGATAAGAAGATATGGCTGAAATAAAACGCCATTGGGTTTTCTTTATCGGTAATGATTTTAGCAGGTTGATCGGCAAACCTTTGGCTCAGTTTGTTATCGGTGAGCACCAAGCTCACAGGAAAGGGGGTAGCTTGTGTCCAAAGCAAACCGTTCGACTTATCTAACAGGAAAGTACCTTGTGATGTTAGAGGTTGGGCGAACATTTCCATGTTGCGCGTTTGGGTGAACTCACCACGCACTATGTTGTTTGCGTTTAATACTGTTTGCAGATCTGAAATAGAGCCGACGGTTGCTGAACTTTCGTTAGCAATAACAAAGCTACTCGCCATCACAGAGGCAAGACCTAGTAGTGCGATGCTGATTTGCTTACGTCCGCGCTTAAACAGACTCATGTTTCACCTGCTGTGTGTTAGATACTTGAGATGGGCCGGATTGTTGGTCGCTTGGCTGCTGCTCAGTTGATTGGGATAAGCAGCCAAATTGATGCCAGTGCTCGACTTTATCGGTAAACACTTTCGGCGAAGCGAAGCACATCTCTTGCTCTTCAATAGTCACTGCAACCTGCATGGTGTGAGCGCGTGTCATGCGAGCACCTGTGTTGGCATCGTGAATTTCGTAGTCAACACGCAGGCGGTTTTCCCATTCAGTTAACTTAGCCGATACTTTTATCTGATGATTAAACGGTATCGCTTTGATGTACTTTACGCGCGTATCGATGATCGGCCACATGTAGCCTGAATCCTTCATCTCATGGTAGTTGTACTCAATCTTATCCATCATGATGCGCCTAACTTCTTCAAAAAATCGGAAGTAGTTGCCATGATAGATCACGCCCATCGGATCGGCATCTTGGAATGAGGTGATAAGCGTCACCTCAGATTGTAATGGATGAAGAATTTCAGACATAAATCGCTCTCAACAATATTGCGTAAAGGGTGGCTACTTTATGAAGTTAGCTACTTTATGAGTAAAGTGACCAGTGCTGACTTTGAATACGAGCAATGAAGTGGCGCAGATCGCCTTCAAGTGGTCGATCTTCAACGATAAATTCAAACTCTTTAAGCACTTCGTCGCGAATATGCTTTAGGTTCTCACTCATGTGGTGCTCATCAAGCTCATTGTGGCGTTTACGAAGCTCAAGCGCTTGTGTACCCGCCAGAAGTGATGCTGCCGCCACTTGTTCAGTCAGTTCAAGCACACGCAGACAATCACGAGCCGCAATGGTGCCCATGCTGACTTTGTCTTGGTTGTGACACTCTGTTGAACGAGAGAACACGCTTGCTGGCATGGTGTGTTTCAATGCTTCTGCTGTCCAAGCTGAAACACCAATCTGTACTGCTTTGAAGCCGTGATTAATCGGTTTACGTTCGCCTTCAGCGCCCGTTAGGTTAAATGGCAAGCCGTTATTGAACTTGTAGTCCATCAGCTGCGCCATTTGGCGATCAAGTAGGTCAGCAAGGTTGGCTACGGCAGTTTTTAGCGTATCCATTGCCATTGCGATATGGCCACCATAGAAGTGTCCACCGTGCAGTACGCGCTCATTGTCGCCATCGATAATTGGGTTATCGTTAGCGCTGTTTAGCTCGTTCTCAATCATTTGGCGTAGCCAAGGTAGTGAGTCTTGAACCACACCAATCACATGTGGAGCACAACGCAGAGAGTAACGATCTTGTAGGCGATCACTGTTGCGTGGCGGGCGATCCGCTTGTAAGTCATCACGTAGCCATGCAGCAACTTGCTGTTGACCCGGATGAGGCTTCACTGCAAACAGCGCTTCATCGAAGTGAAAATCATTGCCGTGCATACCCACAGATACCATTGCGGTGATCTTAGTTGATAGCTGAGCTAGGTATTCCGCACGCTTGTAGGCGATACAAGCCAAAGCCGTCATTACTGACGTGCCATTCATCAATGCCAAGCCTTCTTTTGGCTTAAGCTTGATAGGGCTAATGCCTAATTCTTTGTAGACGTCACTGGTTGGGCGAACTTCGCCTTTGTAAATAACATCGCGCTCGCCGATTAGGGCTGCAGCCAAGTAAGAGAGAGGCGTTAAGTCGCCACTGGCACCGACAGAGCCTTCTTGAGGAATACGCGGTGATATGTCTTGGTTAATCAGAGTAACGATTTGGTTGAGCAAATCATGAGTAACACCAGAAACACCTTGTGACAGCGAGCACAGACGTGTTGCAAGGACTGCGCGAGCTTGTTCGTGAGACAGTATTTCACCTAAGCCACAACCGTGGAAGCGTGTTAGATGCAGTGGTAATTCATCAACAAGGTTTGATGGAATCGCAACGGTACATGAATCACCGTAGCCCGTTGTTACACCATAAATTACGCCTTCTTCTTTTAGTAGGCGTTCTAAGAAAGCGACACCACGGTCGATCTTAGATGTGAATGCTTCACTTGAGTTCATCGAGGCTTTTGCGCCTTGTGAGATAGCGACAACATCCTCAATCGTGAGGCGTTCGGCACCAAAGGTGATGCTATTTGGATTCTTTTTCGTCATGGTGCTTGCTCAATGTCCAAAAATTAAAAAAGTTGTACCACTGAAGCGGTGCTTTCAGTGTGTAGTGCTGAAGTCGGTCTGCGTATTTCTGTACGACTTGCTGTAAAGATTGTTTGCGAGTCTTTCTTGGTAGTTCTATCTTGTCGCTAAAATGCTCAAAATAGACATTAAAATGCGGCTTGGATTGTGAGTCGTCACGTAGTCCAAATAATAGAAATACTGGCGCTTTGAGAACCGAGGCTAACATAAATGGCCCCTGAGGGAAGGGCGCTTCCTTCCCCAAGAACTCAGCCCATACAGAGCGACTCTCTTTGCTGGTGGAGGTTCTATCGCCAACAATCACAATCCACTCACCTTGTTCCAGTTTCTGTTGCAACAAGATTGCGGTATCAGGCCCCATTGATGTCACCTGAATCAGGTTTAGATCAGACTGAGGATTGACCGCTTTCATTACGGAATTAAAACGTTCGGCGTGTTCTGTAAAAACCAGCGCGTTGATTTTGATGTTCGAGTGTCTGCGACCCAAAGCTCGACACAGTTCAATATTACCAAGGTGAGAGCCAAGGATTAGCACACCTTGCTTATTTGCGACCATGCTCTCGAATTGGTCTTGGCCATGAATCGTCAAGTTATCTACCGAGAAATCGCCTTTCCATGCCGCTAACTTGTCGAGCATAGTATGGCCAAACGAGAGCAGATGGTTATAACTGGTTAATTCAGCGGGTAACTCAATATTCTGTTGTTCAGCGTATGCCTTAAGTTGAAATAGGTACTGTTCTGAGGCGTTTCGTGCACGCTTACCCGTTAGATGGTAGTAACGCATCACACCACGCAAAATCAGGTTGAATACACTGCGACCTAACAGGGTGTAAATGGCTAGTAACAGCTTGATGCCAAGTACGGTGCCGCGTTCTTGAGTACGAGACCAATGGGGCTGCTCTGATTCGTTGTTTGATCCAGCCCGGGAATCTTGGTTTTGACCATCTTCAGCAGACGTTGATTTGAAATGGCGAGCAATCAGCTTTGGTGCTCTTGGCAACATGCCAAAGAACAATCGCGTGTGCATCCAGCTGATTTTTACGTTGTCCCACAGCGCATCGAAATGAGAGATGCCGTTTTCAGGGTAGATAACGCGAGTTTCAACGAAGTCGATGTCGCAGCCTTCCCAATACAGTCGAACCAGAATCTCGATATCGAAGTCCATTCTCGAACCAACATCGTACTTATTCAACACTGTTTGAGTTTGGTTGATCGGATACGCTCTAAAGCCACACATGCTGTCTTTAATTGATAGAGATAGGGTTTCTATCCATACCCAAATGTGTGTCGCGTAGCGCCCGTAGAGCCTTGCCTTGGGCACGCTCTCGTCATAAACAGGCTGACCTGATATCAAGCGCATCGGCTTAGCTTGCGAAGCTTGGATTAATGCGGGTAGTGCTTCAAGGTCGTGTTGACCGTCAGCATCAATCTGTATGGCATGACTAAAGCCGAGCTCTTGCGCTTGCTTGATGCCAGCTTTTACAGCGCCGCCTTTGCCTTGGTTCTGTTCGAGCGTTACCAAAGTTACGCTTGGGCTATCGGCAAGGGGAGCCAGAAACTGCTTAGTCGCGAGTTCACTGCCATCGTCAACGATGATGATCGGCAATTCAAAATGATGGAGCGAAGAAACCACCGCAGGCATGGTTGCGCCATGGTTAAAGCACGGAATCAGAAAGCAAGCGTTATAGCTGCTCTCTTTAAGTCGGTGCTGAGAAGTAGCCTCGAGCGGAGCGCTATTCACTTTTCTCTCCCAGCTTCATTTTTCCTGAAGAGTGGGTTTGTTCACCCTTGTTCGAGGTGTAGCTGAAGCTTAATTTATCTTTGTCAGCATCCCACTTGAGTGACAGCTGTATGGTCGAGTCGGGCAGGATAGGCTCTTGGAATTTGATGACTTCCATGCCTTTAAAGTAACCAGGGACACTCAGCTCTTGAACTGCATAGTGAAGTGCCCAATCAATCTGTGTGACGCCCGGAAGAATAGGGAAACTCTTGAAGTGCCCCTTAAAATCGGTGATGTCTCCAGTAACATGGAGTGTCAGGGTCGATTCATTCTCTGCAGTGTCAACAGCAATGATGTTTGGCTTTCTCTTATCCATAGCGTGTGCTTAGAATCCTTGGGCTGAAAATGGGTGTTCTGACAAAAATATAAAAAGATAAACTCAGTGTAAAACACGATAAGCGATTTCTATGATTTTACGAGCTGCTCTATGTGAGAAGTTAATCGCTTGCCTTGGCTGTTGAGGGGAATCTCATCAACCACACGATACTTTCTCGGGATGGCGATTGGCTCTAACCATTTTCTGAGTTCTGAACGCAGCATCAACCAGAACTTGCCTCTGCTCATGGTCGCGAGTGTCGCTTGGCCTTCGTCTGATAATACCAAAACCGACGCCAAGATTAAGCGTTCAGGCTCTTCAAATGGAATCACCACGCATTCACTTATCCAAGGCAGTTGCTCTAGTCGCTTTTCGACTTCAACCAGTGATACTCGTTTTTCTTCTATCTTGATCACTCGGTCGGTTCGGCCTTTCAATATGAATTGATTATCCGAGACCATTTCGCACTCATCGGCGGTTTGATACCAGTTGTTTTTGTCGATGTACGGCGACAATAACTTAATGCAATTCTCACTGTTGAGACTAGCCTCAATACAGTCAAAAAGTTGCCAAGGTGTTTGAGCGCTCTCTTGCTGACGAAATGCGATACCGCCGGTTTCTGTGCTGCCAAACACTTCAATCGGTAAATGACCAAGCAGGCTACGTGATTGGTGAGCAGACTCAGTCGGTAATGGGCCACCAGAAGAGAACACACCAGCAAGCTGAGCAGATTTTGTTTCGTGCTTTAATCGTTTGAGCAGAGCTGGGCTACTTATCAAAACACAGTTTTTATTGGCGTGAGACAAGATCTGTTCAGGGTACTCAAGGTTGTTTCGAGCAAATGGAACACCAGAACAGAGCGGCCATAAGATTCGAAACAACAGACCATAGATATGTTGGTGCGAGACCGTGCTGTGAACTTGTTTTCCCTTCAGCATTCCGCCCCAGTTCTTATCTAGCTGAGCTGTCTCAATGTCTAGGTGTTCTAATGTTTTATTGATTGCCTTGGGTGTGCCGCTTGAACCTGAAGTAAACAGGGTCAATTGGATGGCTGCCAAATCAATGGTCGCAAGATTATCGATTAGAGGTTGTTTTGACTCCGTGCTTGAGTCCAATAAGTTTTGGATATTGCGAACGTCACTAACCTCAACTTCACCAATCGAGTCATCAACTAACAGGCAATCAAAATGTTCACTCAATTCCGCAAGCGCACAGGGCTGGTAGTTGCCCGGCAAGATGATGTGTTTTTGGCTGACGGCACATGCCAAAAAGGCCACCGAAAATAGGTAGCTGTCTTGGGTGCAAATCGCAACTCGTTGAAAAGGGGGTGAAGATAAAAGCTGTACGAGTTGAGATAAGTCGTCGTTAAATGTTTGCCACGTAATCTCGCTATTGTCATCAAAGCAGACAATCGATTCAGGGGCTCTTGTTTGGCTGAGAAGTTCAGACAACGAGATGTAAGATACGGTTTGTGTCATAACAATTTAACTCTGACGAATGCGCTGTCTTACTATCCACTCTCCTGCAAAGAGTAACCCTGCGAATAAATAGCTGAGTAAGCCATTGTATAGGGTCCATATTTCAAGAGGTTGGAAGCAGGTATAAAGGGCAATAGAGCCATTGATAACAAAGAACAAACACCAAACTTTGGTGACTTTTCGTGTGTAACCAATGCCACTTTGCGGAAGTTCAGGCTCTTGGAATCGAGCAAGACGCTCGATAATCGTTTGCGGTTGCCAAAGGCTTGAAGCGAACACAACCAACATACAAACGTTAACGATGACCGGATAATAGGTTAACCAGCCATGCTGCTTGAAGGTTAATCCTAATGCCAGCAGAACAATCCCGGCACTACCACTGATCCAAGCTAGGTGTTTTAGCTCTTTGATTTTAGCCTGACCGCCAGTAAAAATGCGGACAGCAAAGATAGCGGCCAAGGCAATACCAACGGTTTGTAGGCCAAACTTGTTGAGTCCAAAGTAAACCGCTATTGGATAAGTGAAAAGTATGATTGCCGACAGTAAAGTCAGCAGAGGACGCATTATGCGTCCTTCAATAGTTCAACCACAGACTCTACAACGTCATTAACGGTGCGTACTGCTTTGAACTCTTCAGGCTTGATCTTCTTACCTGTTACGTTCTGTAGGTGAACGACCAAATCAACCGCATCAATGCTGTCTAGGTCTAGATCAAGATAAAGATGAGCTTCAGGCGTGATATCTTCAGCTTCAAGCTCGAACAGCTCAATAAGCGCATCTTTAACCTGGTTGTATACTTCTTGTTGGTTCGCTTGTGTCATAAAGATCTGTCTAGTTGTTCGTTTGAGAGGAGATGTAGTTCGCTAGGTTTTCAACCGATGCAAAATGCTGGCGAGTGTTTGAATCGTCGGCATCGATAACGATGTTGTACTTCTTCTTGATAGCAAGACCAAGCTCTAGCGCATCAATAGAGTCTAATCCAAGTCCATCACCAAATAGTGGAGCTTCCGTTTCAATCTCATCAATACTCATGTCTTCAAGGTTCAATGCGTCGATGATCAGTTGTTTCAGTTCGTTGTGTAATGTTTCCACTTTGGCCTACTTAATGCTTTATCTGAATGCTGCTTTAAGGGGGCGATTCTACATTATGCGATGTATTTTCGAAATGCTGATATCGCCAGTTGCTTTATTGATGAGCTAAATGCTTTCTTCGGAAGGGAAAATAGAGTGTGCAAGGTGATGATTAAGGCGCCTTGCTGCCGAAGTTAAGTTATTTGAATTCTCAATAAATGGTGCGACTTCTATTTTACCTTTCACCGCGATATGAAAAAAGGGTTTCGTCGCAGGAACTTGATACCATTTTTTCTCTTTCGTTAAGAATGTCGGAGAAACCGTAATATGAATCACGCGTAAATCGGTTTGTGTTCGCGTGGCTATTTGTGCCGCCCCACGTTGTAATGATGGTTCAATTCCGGGCGTTGTGCGAGTTCCTTCGGGAAAAACCAACAGCACATTGCCACGTGAGAAACGTTCTTCGCAGCGTTCTAAAAGATCGTCAGGAGCTTGGTTGGGTATATAGCCCGCCGCTTTGACAATCCTTTTCATAAAAGGGTTTTCCCAAATTGCGGCCTTAACGAGGCAGTCACATTGAGGAAGTTGAGAAGCGATCAGCACATAGTCGATTAAGCTAGGGTGATTGGCGACGATGATGCAGTTACGATCTTCACGTAATAGATCCGCGCCATCAATTCGGTAATCAATCGCGCCGGTGAACTTCATGATTTGGCAAAAAGCATTGAAGGAGAAACGAATCAGTCGCTGAACTTTGAGCTCTCTTTCAATGGTATTGGGTGTCGTTATTGCAATAGAAGGTAAGATTAAGAAGCTTAATACTAAGCCTCCCAGCCCAAAGGTGGTAAAGCAGAATCCTGTCGCAAACACTCGCCAATATTGGTCTAACTTGCTCATTGCTGTGTTCCTGTCTTGGCGTTATTTATCCACGACCAAGTTTGGTGCTTGCCAGCAAGAGTCCACTTATTTGTACCCAATAAGATATGTTGGAGCGTTTGTAGCCCTTGTGGTAACCCGGAAGATGCTTGGTTGGGTTCTACTGTTCTAGTAATAGAGTATTCACCGCCAGTCGTGAGCACTAAGCCCAGAGCATAATCAGCATAGTGTTGTGTTTCGTATTCTTGGTAAAGCTCAGGCAGCGGTTGGTCAAAGTCGATGACTAAGACACGATGCGATGGGTATTGGTGAAGATAAAGGTAAGCTTCAATCAGGGCGTTATGAAAGGTATCTTGCCCAGCAGCGATAGAGGTCAGTGGAATCGGCGCTTTTGCGGCAATCGTTGTGAGACCAGCAGCGGTATTGTGCACCGACTGCGAGAACGCCATTGGTGAGGCGTCATCACCTTCTAAGATTGATTGAATCAATGTGGCAGTTCGGTGCAGCTCACCATGTCGGCTGGCAAAAACCAGAAAATCAACCGAGGTGTCTTTTAATAGAGTCAATGCGGTTTGGACGGCAAGCTTACTTTGCAGGCTCATTCGGCGACGCATCATCGGCGGGATGGCTTTAAATTCAGTTGAGCCATCTTGTGGCCAATCTAAATTTGTACTCCATGTTTGCCATTCGGCAACGGAATTGAGCCCCGCAGAATTTGCAGACCATTTCTCAATATTAAACGACATTAATTGGGATTGATTTGACATAGAGTATTGATTTGCTTTGGGTCTAACTAAATACTATGCGTGCTTATAAATAAACACAGGTAAGGAATTTAAATGAAATTACTAAAAATAGCCGTTTCAATGTTATTCATATTCGTTCTTGCAGGGTGTGGACGTGTCCAACCTGTAATGAATGTTGAGGATACTCCAGTTGCACTTAATCTTCAAAGTAAACAGGTGAAATCAGCTATTTATGAGTCTGCTGAAAACCGAGGCTGGTTGGTTTCAGAAATAAAGCCTGGCTTGATCCGTGCAGAACTGTATGTTCGTTCACACCATGCTGTGATTGAAATTCCTTATAGTGACAAGTTTTACTCTATTCTTTACGTTGAATCAGAGAATTTGAAGTACGACGATGGTGAAATACACCGTAATTACAACCGTTGGGTTAATAACTTAAACGTTGATATTAAACGTAAGCTTGCACAAATGGCAGCTGAGTAATCCTCTATTATTTAAAGTTAGGTTTTTCGTGTCGGAATATAAATTAGATCCATTCAACGCATTAGAAGCAAAAACAGAAGCGCAGAAATTGTCTTTCGCTCCCATTGTTTTTCATACTGCCCGTACACTTCGTGATTTAGGTATCTTGAAAGCGTTAGATGACGCGGGTAATGATGGTTTACCTGCAGAGACTCTTTCGGAAATAACGGGTGTATCTGAGTACGGCGTAAAAGTTCTGCTTGATATGGCGTTAAGTGCTCATATTGTTACTTGGGACAAACCTAACTATAAAATGGCCAACCTTGGTTTTTACCTTCTGCACGATGGTATGACCAACGCAAACATGGATTTCACAGCCGATGTTTGTTACGCAGCGATGATGCATCTAACCGAAGCGATTGAAGAAGGCACACCTGCCGGCCTGAAAGAACTGGGTGATTGGGAAACCATTTACCAAGGCTTGTCTCAATTGCCAGAAAAAGCCAAAGAGAGTTGGTTTAAGTTCGATCACTTCTATTCGGACCGTTCGTTCCCTGTTTTGCTTGAGAAAGTCTTCAGCAAGAAACCTAAATCGCTGGTGGATATCGGTGGTAACACCGGTAAGTGGGCAATGCAGTGCTGCAACCATGACTCCGACGTTGAGGTTACGATTGTTGATTTGCCACAGCAACTAGAAATGGCAATGGCAAACGCGACACAACATGGCCATCGAGACCGAGTGACTCCATTCCCAGCCAACATGCTCGACAAACAACAAGCGTTGCCGACGGGTGCGGATGTGTGGTGGATGAGCCAGTTTCTTGATTGCTTCTCGCCAATGGAGATTCTGAGTATATTAAAGCGTGTTCGCTCTCATATGTCAGAAGAGGCGACTGTCTATATCCTTGAACTGTTTTGGGATGCACAGAAATACGATGCGGCTTCTTATAGCTTAAACGCGACGTCTCTCTACTTTACCTGTTTGGCAAATGGCAACAGCCGTTTTTACCGCAGTGAAGATTTCTTAGAGATCGTTGAAGAAGCGGGCTTTGAAGTGGTAACTCGTACCGACGACATTGGTCTTGGTCACACGCTTCTTGAATTGAAAGCTGGCGCGCAATAAAAATAACAAACATGGCTTAAATTAATGAAAAAACTGTCAACTCAAGTAGTGATCATCGGAGCTGGGCCATCAGGGTCTATTGCTGCGTCTTTGCTTCATAAAAAAGGCATCGATGTTCGAGTGATTGAAAAGAGCGTTTTCCCGCGCTTTTCTATTGGTGAAAGCCTATTACCCGCTTGTATGGAAGTGATTGAACAGGCTGGGATGACTGATGCAGTAATCAACGCCAACTTCCAATACAAAGATGGCGCAGCCTTTCGTAAGAATGGTGTGTACACGGCGTTCAATTTTGAAGATAAGTTCTCTTCTGGCCCAGGAACAACGTTTCAGGTTCAGCGAGGTGCCTTTGATAAGGTTTTGGCAGATACGGCTGAGTCGCAGGGTGTCAGCATTGATTATCAGCATGAGTTGATGGGCATTAATTTCACCGACGACAGTACCATTTTAGATGTGCAAGAGTTGGGTGGAGAGCCCTATCAGATAGAAGCGCAATACGTTTTAGATGGCAGTGGCTTCGGCCGAGTGCTACCGAAAATGCTTAACTTGGAAGAGCCGTCATCACTTCCGCCACGCAAAGCTATTTTTACGCACATTAACGATCATATTGCAGAGGTTGATACCAACCTTGAATATGACCGCAATAAAATCTTGATCTCGGTGCACCCAACTAATCCTGATGTTTGGTATTGGTTGATCCCGTTTAGTAACGGTGTCTCTTCGTTTGGTGTGGTAGGTGAACCTCAGTTCTTTGAATCCTACCCAGAAGATAAGATAGCTGCCATTAAACAGCTAGCGACAGAAGAGCCGGGCTTAGCCGAAATTCTGGCAAATGCCGAATATCCAAACCCTGCAGGTGAAATTGGTGGCTATTCTGCCAATGTAAAACATCTGGCGACGGATAAGTACGCGTTGCTTGGCAATGCTGGTGAGTTCCTTGACCCGGTATTTTCATCCGGCGTGACGATTGCTATGAAGTCGGCTCAGTTTGCGGTGGAGTGTGTTGAAAAGCAGCTCAATGGTGAACAAGTCGATTGGGAGCGCGATTATGCCGATCCGTTGATGGTGGGCGTAAACACCTTTAGGACGTATGTTGAGGGGTGGTACTCAGGTACTTTGCAGGATGTGATTTTTTATCAAGATCCAAACCCAAAGATTAAGCAGATGGTGTGCTCAATTCTGGCGGGTTACGCATGGGATCAAGCCAACCCTTATGTGAAAGAGTCTAAGCGCCGACTCACGACATTGGCAGAGATATGCCGAAGCTAGATGGTCGATTTAGCGTGTGGATAAAATGCTAAAGCGCTAGGTGACTAATCTAAAAATAAAAACAGCCGCAATGTGCGGCTGTTTTTGTATGTGAACAATATGGGAAATCAACCTAATTGCACTCCAGGCTACTTCAGGTCGATGCTGTTCAATCGTCCCATAAAGACAAGCAGATCAATCACGTCTTTGTGGGCATCAAGCAGGGCGCGTTTAGTTTGGCTATAGGCGGCAAGTCTGCCGTGCTTTCTGATGGAACACACCTTAGTTTTGTATTTGTAGTCGCCGTTTTCTGAGAATACACGCCACTTAGCGATGTAACACTCGTCGCGGTGTTCAGGATCACTCTGAGTTGGATTTGGCTTAAATACAATTTTGGGTTCTAGACTATGAGGTAGACGCGTCATCAGGTAGGGCTCTTTGAGGACTTTGGGCCAAAACTTACCCCAAAGCTGTCTGCCCAGTTCATCTCTTAATTTAATGGTTTTCTTCAGTGCTTTGTCTTCACCCATACGAACAAAACCGACCGACCGATGCAACACCGTATCTTCGGGAGTATGGATGTGGATCTTAAAAGCGGTTTTACCTTTCGAGATAAAGCGGTAACCGGTAGCACCAATTAGATTATTCTGACTCATAGTTTGCTAAGTGATGATTATGTTATTAATAAGATTACGCCAAATACTGCAAAACCGAAACTAATACCCATGAAAAAAATAAAGCCTTAACAAAAGTGCTAAGGCTTTATTAGAAACTATGAGACGGGCGTGTCGCTAACTACATGATTTTCTGCATCACATCACCAATTTGAATGCTTCCTGCAAGGCTTGGTTGGTCGATAGTTAGTTCTGCTTCGTTTTCATAAACGCGAGAAACCGTCAGCGTGATGTCGCTTTGAGATACCTTATTACGTGGTAAACCGCGTTGGTCGATAAACGAACCGGTGTGCCATAGCTGCAGCTTGTCACCTTGTTGAACACCATGCATTCGACCTAAATCAATGGTCACAGTGTTACCAAATACTGCAGCCACCTCTGGAAGTGTGATCTTACATGACACTTCAGATTCTAAGTCCAACATAATATTGCGGCTAACACGCAGCATCATACTGCCGTAGGTTGATGCCCAGAAACGAGCACTGCGGGTGTCCACTTCACTGGTCTTAGCAAATGGCCACTTTGCCACTTCACGATAGCTACGGTTGTAAACCTGATGACCTGTTTTACCATCGAAGACTTGCATCTCTAACGCAAACTGGCGATTGATGATGTCGTCTTTCAAAAGCTTGGATTCGATGGTCGCAGTTAAATCGGTAATGTCACCACCAATGATGTACTGCGCGCCAGTGTCTTGGGCGATCATCTTGATCACCTCTGGTCGACGCTTGTCGATATCGTAATTGGTCGTGCCAACGGAAACAAAGCTGCGAGACTCTTGCGCCAGCTGTCGATCCACGACATGGCCAAAATCATCACCAATGTTATAGATTCTTCCCATTACAGCTTGCTGAGGGGAGGTCACATCAATGTTACCGACCAAAAATGTCTTCTTGTATTGGCTCTCATGGCAAGCATTTGCCGAAGGATAGATATCGATCCTTGCTGTGATCATTATATTGCCACTGCGCTTTTTCTCTTTTTCTACCAAGATGTAGCGCACTTCATGATTGGTAAATTGAAACTCTTTCTTGTTTGCGTCGAGGTAGGGCGTGAGGTTGGCAATGCTACCAATGTCGGCTCCTGAGAACTGGATCGCTTTATATACCGCGTCTTCCAAAGCATGGACCCTTGCGGCGCTCTCTGACGATACGATGGCTGCGGTACCGGTAACTTCATACCAAGAGGCATGAGCACTGAAGCTTATGGTTATCAGTGAACTTATTGAAAATAAGTAAGAAATTATTTTTTTCATCTATTCGTTACCAGTTGGGTATAAATATTGCTTAACAAATAACTATAAGCTTGAAGCTGACTTAAGTGCGTTTTTCTTAATCTGAACCATTAATGAAAAGCAAAGACTGTTCCAACATTGTAATCCATTGAAAAGAATAATGGTGAGAACATATTGGAACAGGGAGCACTAAACCTATCTGGAGATAAGAGAATGAAAAAATGGCTCGTAGTAATGAGTGTCATGTTGTTGACCTCATGCGCTTATTCGCCAATCTATAACGGCAAGTCTGAATATTCAGGCAGTCAGTTTATGTTGATGGATAGCCCTCGTCATACCATGGATTTCTTCGTGGAAAGTATGACCGAAGATCTGATCATTTCGAATACGAGTATCTCAGCAAGAACTCCGATAGCGATTACGTCGTTTGTTGACCTGCAACACATGGACACAACGAACTGGCTAGGAAACTCGGTATCAGAAGGTTTCATTCATCAGTTTCAGCGTCGTGGCTTCAAGGTTGTTGATTTCAAAACAACAGGTTCTATTCAAGTGACCCACCAGGGGGATTTTGCGTTAAGCCGCGATTGGAAAGACTTAGCTCAAGAACAAGACGTACAGTACGTACTGACAGGCACTATGCTTCGCCAAGAAGGTGGTGTGTTAGTCAATGCTCGTGTAGTTGGCATGCAAACTCGCATTGTCGTGGCGACGGCACAAGGCTTCTTGCCTGCAGACCGTATTGGTCGTGACCTAGATACTCTAAACAGTATTCGAACTCAAGATGGCGTTATTATTCGTTCTGATCCAACGATCAGCCAGCCTTATACTGTTATTCTTCGCCCTTAGGAGTTCGAGATGAAGAAGTTAATATTTGTTGTTGCTGCTTTACTGCTTGTTGGCTGTCAGCCACTGCAAAACATGAGGCCAGACGACTACTTGGTTGCCGTTGGCTACGCGAGTATCAGTGAGCAGAAGGGACGTAACGATGAAGAAAGACGTATCCGTGCGATGAGAGCTTCCAAGATCGACGCCTATCGTGAACTTGCTGAACAAGTCTATGGTATGCGAGTGAGTGGTCGCGCAGAGCTGGAAGATCAACGCCTTGGTACAGAACGTACTTCTGGTGCGGTTGATGGTGTAATCCGCGGTGCAGAAGTGGTACGCAGCTACCCAGTGGGCGACAGCTATGTAACAGAGCTTCAGCTTGATATCCGTAAGATGGAACAGCTACGTAATTACGGTGAAGTTCAGCCTGTACCTGAAAAGAGACAACAAACGTTGTTCTAGCCTAATGATCATCTAGTTATAGGATTATCCAGTTATATTGGCTGCTCTCGTTTTCCAGATGGCGTATCGGCAACTAATAACTGATATGAATCATAAGCGGCAAGTATGAAAATACTTGCCGCTTTTTTGTATTTATTAATTCGTTCGGCACATTTACCGATCTAGTAGGAGCTTTGACGGATATCATGCTAAGGATAAGCTGAGACACAGATACAGATACAGACACAGATACAGATACAGATACAGACACAGATACAGACACAGATACAGGTACGAGCAGGAAGGTGACTAAAGATATTATTGAAGACAGGGGGCTTAATTATGCTTTTACGTTGGTTCCCAGCGTAGAAATCGTATGCGTTTGACCACCGGCATTGTAGGTCATGCCAATTTTCCCGTGGCTTTGCTGCATCATATTGCTGAGTTTTTTGAAGCTAAGGTGCGCTCGATTCAAGGCTTCGCCATTCACAAGGTTCGCTTGCTGGCAATCGTGCACTATGGACTGGATCTTAGTGACTAACTGAGCAAGTTCAGGATTCTCGGTCAGCTCTGAGATATTGGTATGGGCTGCGATTCGCTGATCGGTTGATCTTAGTTGTTCAACTAGGACCACTTTTTCTTTGGCGATTCGCTCAATATCGTTTGATTGTCGGCTCGTAATAGCGGTTTTCTCTGAACTTAATAATTCAGATAAGGCTTTGGCATTTTGAAGTTGGAAATTAACTAAATCTGCTAGTGCCGCCATAACGTAAACCTATTTATAACCTCGTGTGCTTTAAGACAATCACTTCAATCAAAAGTGAGTGCTAACTTAAAGACCTTTTAATTCATCTTCGAACTTGATCATGTTGTCTGCCAGTTTTTCTGGATCGACAGTGTATGAACCGTTCGCAATTGCTTCTTTGATCGCTGCTACTTTCACAGAATCAAAGCTTGGCTGTGCTGCCATATCTTGGTGGAGCTGACCAATCGCTTTGCCTTGTTGGCTAAGTGAAACCGCATCTTTGCTTGCTGGTGATTTAGTTGATACATCAGAGCGTGATGCCTCAGAACTAGAATCAGAGCGTACTGCTGATCGGTTAGTGGTCGTTAGGGTTTGCCCTGAACGAATATTATCAATGCCTGCCATAGTTAAGCCTTTTTCTTCAAAAATGGGAACCTGTACAGTCAATATCGACCAAGGGTTCGAATACTTTAGCAATTTTTAGCTCAATAGTCGAAAAGGGACCAAACACCGCAGCCGTTATATTTGGCGTTAGAATTGAGAGTGAAATCGCTAACGATACCGTCAATTTAGAAGTAAAGAGTTAAAAGTAAACCGTGACTTCAGACATGCTGGTAACAATCCCTTCAATTATACGCTGTGATTTATCATTTTTCACTCTTACTTGATCACCCATAGAGCCATCGGTAAGCGCAGTTCCTTTGGTGGTAATGGTCATGCCACCTTTTACTGCCTGTATGATAACCTTCTCGTTTCGGCACACGACACAGATATCACCTCTTTCTACAACATCGCCCGGTCTTAGGTTCTTTTTTACCTTAGCGCCGATGACCTGATGTGGAGCTGTGAAACCTTGGCGACGAAACTTGTTAAGAGAAATCATAGCTGTGGTGACATCGTATTGACCGACGATTTCGCCTCTCGCGATTGAGCGAGTGGTGGTGACAAGAGGCACCGACATCGAAAGGCGAACGGGTACATAAACTCGCCACTCATCAGGAACGCATTGCACTAAAACCGTAATGCTGCTGCGGGTATTGGTGGTCGTTGAAGCGCTGGTCTCTAAAGGCACTGGGCAGTCTGTCGCTTTGATTCTTGAGTCAACATTTGCTGAATTAACAAAGAGTTCGCCACCTTGTGGCTGCTCAACCGTATCAAGGATATGTTGCTCCGCTGCAGACTGAATCATCTCAATTTGTTCTGGGGTCGCAGCTTGTACAAAAAAACTAAACAATATTGATAAAATGCCGATAAACTTAGCGACAGTTTTAAAAGTAGCTCTACACATTGCTATAGAAAGAGGTGGCAAATTTGATTTATAATACGTCATTCCGTTTCTCTGGTGGTCCGTAGCCTGCAGTAGACTAACACTTTTTATACAAAAAAGTTTGATATGGAGATGAGCTCATGACGGGTATTCTTGATTCGGTGAATCAGCGTACGCAACTCGTCGGTCAAAACCGATTAGAATTACTAACCTTTCGCCTAATGGGGCGTCAGCGTTACGGCATTAATGTCTTTAAAGTAAAAGAAGTGCTTCAATGCCCTAAGCTGACAAAGATGCCAAACTTGAACCCACTGGTTAAAGGTGTAGCACACATTCGTGGCCAAACGATCTCTGTGATCGACTTGAGCTTAGCGATTGGTGGCCGTCCTACAACGGATGTTGAAAAGTGTTTTGTGGTTATCTCTGAGTTTAACCGAACCATTCAAGGTTTCTTGGTAAGTTCAGTTGAGCGCATTATTAACATGCACTGGGAATCGATTCTTCCGCCGCCAGATGGCGCAGGTAGAGCTAACTACCTGACAGCGGTAACCAACATTGATAATGAATTGGTAGAAATTCTTGATGTTGAGAAGATCCTTGCAGAAATTTCTCCTGTTGATGAAACAATGGACAGCAAGATTGCTGAAGATATTGCGAAAGTAGAACAAGAGAAAGAACTGGTTCGCCGCATCTTGATTGCTGATGACTCGACCGTTGCTCGTAAGCAGGTTCAGCGTGCTATTGAGTCGATTGGTTTTGAAGTTATCTCGGTGAAGGATGGTAAAGAAGCCTATGAGAAGCTGATGCAGATGTCATCAGAAGGCAGTATTTACGATCAGATTTCATTGGTGATTTCTGATATCGAAATGCCAGAAATGGATGGATACACGCTGACTGCCGAGATTCGTCGTCACGCCGAACTTAAAGATTTATACGTAATTTTACACTCATCGTTGAGTGGTGTATTTAACCAAGCCATGGTTGAGCGTGTTGGAGCTAACTCCTTCATCGCTAAATTCAACCCGGATGAGCTTGGTGCAGCGGTAAAAGCTGCGTTAACTAACTAAAAGAGACATTAATGACTGCTATAACAATAAGTGATCAAGAGTATCGCGATTTCAGCCGTTTCTTAGAATCTCAATGTGGCATTGTATTAGGTGACAGCAAGCAGTATTTAGTGCGCAGTCGTCTAAGCCCATTAGTAACGAAGTTTAAGTTAGCTTCGTTATCTGATTTGTTGAGAGATGTAGTAACAGGTCGAAACCGTGAGCTGCGTGTGGCTGCTGTCGATGCCATGACGACGAACGAGACACTTTGGTTCCGTGATACTTACCCGTTTGCTGTGCTGGCGGATAAGCTTCTACCGGAAATAGCGGCAAATAAACGTCCTATTAAGATTTGGTCTGCGGCAAGCTCTTCAGGCCAAGAAGCATACTCAATGGCAATGACGATTCTTGAAACTCAAGCTCGTAAGCCGGGTATGCTGCCAAATGTATCGATTACCGCAACTGACATCTCAGCAAGTATGTTGGATATGTGCCGAACTGGCGCTTACGACAACCTTGCATTGGGACGTGGACTTTCTCCAGAGCGCCGTCGTACTTTCTTTGAAGATGCGGGCGATGGCCGTATGAAAGTGAAAGATAACGTCAAGCGCATGGTGAACTTCCGCCCTCAGAACCTGATGGACAGCTATGCATTGTTAGGCAAGTTCGACATCATTTTCTGTCGTAACGTGCTGATTTACTTCTCGCCTGATATGAAGTCAAAGGTACTTAACCAGATGGCAAATAGCCTGAACCCTGGTGGTTACTTACTATTGGGTGCGTCTGAATCGTTAACAGGCTTAACCGATCGTTTTGAAATGGTTCGCTGTAATCCAGGCATCATCTACAAATTAAAGTAACGAACGGCACCTATATTAGGTGTAACGTTACCGTATAAATTTAAAACCCAGCCAAGTGCTGGGTTTTCTTTTTCCTGCTTAAGCTATATCTTTAAGTCAGAGTGACATTCCAATTTACTCTAATTTTTGGCTTGTATATTGCAAGTTTACCCACGAGTAACCTGTAAAAGCATTGATAGACCGCCTTGTTTTAAAAGTTGGTATATATATTGCTTTGGTTATTTCATAACAGTCAGTTCTTGAGTTGAGGTTTACATGGCTATTTCTTTTGACAATGCTTTGGGCATTCACCAGCACACAGTTGGTGTACGTGAGCGTAACGCTGAGGTGCTTTCCACCAATATCGCGCAAGCAAACACGCCTGGGTATAAAGCAAAGGGATTAGACTTTAAGAAATCACTACAAGCGGCAAGTTCTGGGGCAAGCATTGGTCTTAGCCGTACAGATGGTCGGCACATTTCTGCCTCAACAACGGTGAACGGGGAAACGAAGTATCGAATTCCTACACAACCTGATACAGGAGATGGCAACACGGTTGATTTGGATTTGGAAAGAAACCTTTTCATGCAAAACCAAATTAGGCATCAAGCTTCTCTCGACTTCCTAGGAAGTAAGTTCAAGAATTTAACTAAAGCGATTAAAGGGGAATAATTAGATGAGCTTATTTAATGTATTCAATGTGACTGGTTCTGCGATGAGTGCTGAATCTGTTCGTCTAAATACGACCTCGAGCAACCTTGCGAACGCGGACAGTGTAAGTAGTTCTGCTGAAGAAACTTACAAGGCTCGCCACGCAGTGTTCGGCGCTGAGTTAAATCGAGCACGCAACAGTGACCACACTGTGCCTGTGAAAGTATTAGGTATTGTAGAAAGCGATAAGCCGCTGAGCGCGGAGTACAACCCGGACCACCCATTAGCGAATAACGAAGGCTACATCTACAAGCCTAACGTAAACGTTATGGAAGAGATGGCAAACATGATTTCGGCATCACGTGCGTACCAAACGAACGTACAGGTTGCTGACTCGAGTAAACAAATGCTGCTGCGTACGCTGCAGATGGGTCAATAAGGATAAGGAGGTAGCACATGGCTGGAATCAACAACAATGTTGGTCAAAGCGGCTTGTCCTATGTTGACCAGCTGAAGAGTCTTCAAGATGGCGCTAAAAAGCCCGACGAAACAACAGGTAAGCAGGATCTTAAACAAGAAGACTTCTTATCTTTGTTGACTAAGCAATTAGCACAACAAGACCCTTTCAAGCCGGTTAGCAATGACCAGATGATTGCGCAAATGGCTTCATTTGCGACCGTAGATGGCATTGGAAAAATGAATACACAGTTTGAAAGCTTGAATTCATCAATGACCTCTAACCAAGCACTTCAGGCATCTTCTTTGGTTGGCCGTGATGTATTGGTTCCTGGTGCGGCAGGTGTAAAACCCGGTGATGGCGGTATGGCGGCAATGGTTAAGCTTCCTCAGGCAATGGACAATGTAATGGTCCGTGTTGAGAACGAAGTTGGCCAATTGGTTCGCACATTTGATATCGGCTCTAAACCATCTGGTGATACACGTGTTGAATGGGACGGAAAAGACGAAGACGGTAACCCATTGCCGGCCGGTAAATACAACGTGAAAGCGTCGGGTTTGCTGGATGGCGAGAACACAGAGTTCCAAGTTTCCAGTTATGCGAACGTGAACAGTGTGCTTCTTGGTAAGGGCGATGGCAACGTACTACTCAATCTGGCTGGTTTCACATCGCCAGTACGACTTGCTGAAGTACTAGAAGTTGGTAAAGCGTAGCTCTTTATTGAGTGACTATGCTAGCTAGATAGATTAGGAGAATAATGGAATGTCATATGTAGCTTTAAGCGGCCTATCCGCTGCACAATTAGACCTGAATACAACCAGTAACAACATTGCGAACGCAAACACATTTGGCTTTAAAGAGTCTCGTGCCGAGTTCGGTGATGTTTACTCAAGCTCGTTGTTCACTAACGCAAAAACGACTGCTGGTGGTGGTGCGCAAGCTAGCCAAGTGGCGCAACAGTTCCACGAAGGTTCAAGTATTTATACGAACAACCCAATGGACTTACGTGTAAGTGGTACAGGTTTCTTTGCAGTATCGAAAGACCGCATGGTGCCAGAGATTAACGAATTAACGCGTAATGGTGCATTTCACCTAAACAAAGACAACTACATGGTTACCGCTAACGATGAGTTTCTTTTAGGTTACGATGTTGATCCAAACTCGGGTGAAGTTCTTTCTTACGCGCCAAAGCCTCTCGACATACCAGCTGAGTTTGGTAAGCCAAAACAGACAGAAAACATTGAAGTAGGGGTTAACCTTCCTGCAAACGGTGATCTTAAAGACCCGGCTGCATTTAACTTCAAAGATGCTGATACTTATAACCGTGCAACGTCTTCGACGGTATACGATTCTATGGGTCAGTCTTACAAGTTAACGACTTACTACCTCAAAGATCAGACTCAACCAAACACTTGGCAAACGTACTACACCATGTCAGATGAGAACGGTGAAAAGCCGGTCAACATTACTGGTGGTGATGCGACGAATGCACAAGGTCATGTTGGTCACACAATGAAGTTCAACAATGACGGTACGTTAGCAAGCCTGAACAATGGCCAGCCGATTAACTCGGAACCACTGGGTGCTGGTGCGAACCCTATTGACTTGAACGGTGCTGATCCAACTCAAGTGCTTAAGTTTGGTTTAGATTCTTCAACTCAGTTTGCCGCTCCGTTTGAATTGACTAAGTTTGATGAAGATGGCGCGACAACAGGTTTCTTAACAAAAATCGATTTCGATGAGTACGGCAGTGTTCTAGGTACTTACTCAAATGGTGAAAACGTGATGCTTGGCCGTGTAGGCTTGGTTCGTGTACCAAATGAGCAAGGTCTGGATAAGAAAGGCGGTACTCAATGGGATTCTACCAACGACTCTGGTGACAAGATCTGGGGTGAATCGAACAAAGGTTCATTTGGTAGCATCAACAACGGCTCGCTAGAGCAGTCGAACATCGATATGACTCAAGAACTGGTTGATTTGATTTCTGCTCAACGTAACTTCCAAGCGAACTCGCGTTCTCTAGAAGTACACAACCAACTGCAACAGAATATTCTTCAGATTCGTTAATCGTTTCGAGCGTTTGAATCATCTGCGAATACCCTATTCAATGTTATTGAATTGGGTATTGTTGTTTGTCTTCTTATTTGCCGCCCTTATTGCCGCACGGTAATGCCACTGGCAACAATTCTTCCTCAATGATCCTTTAATGATCACCCCTCTTTGTTTGTTTTCTATTTAAATTATTGATAAATAACAGTTAAAAATATTGGCACAGTGTTTGCTTTGTAAGCTCTAGAAGATGATTTTTTGGAGCAAAATTATGGATCGCGCACTGTTTCTTGCCATGAGTGGCGCAAAGCAAAATATGCAGGCTTTGCAGCTACGTGCAAACAACCTTGCCAACGTGAGTACAACGGGTTTCCGTGCTGATTTAGCACAAGCACGTTCAATGCAAGCGTATGGTGAAGGCATGCCTACTCGTGTTTTCAGCATGACAGAGCGTCCTGGTCATAATTTTGCGCAAGGTAGCGTGGTTACCACTGGCCGAGATCTCGATGTTACCGTTCAAGGTGATGGCTGGATTTCAGTGATGGATAACACCGGCCGCGAAGGTTTAACGCGTAACGGTAACCTTAAGGTTGATCAAAACGGTCTGCTAACTAATGCAAGTGGCCATTTGGTACTAGGTGAGAACGATGCGCCAATCACACTTCCTATCCCAATCAGTAAAGTAGAAATTGGTACTGACGGTACGATTTCGGTGATTCCTCAAGGCGCTCCAGCTGAAGAATTGGCCGTCGTTGATCGTATAAAGCTTGTGCGTCCAGACAACCAAAGTTTGTTTAAAGACACGAATGGTCTATTCCGTTCGAAAAACCCAGATCAGGCATACGAAGCAGATGCAGCGGTAACGCTGCTAAAAGGTGCTATCGAAGGCAGTAACGTAAATGCCGTAGGTGAAATGACCAGCTTAATTGACTTACAACGTCAATTTGAAATGCAGGTCAAGATGATGAGCACAGCAGAGGAAATGGACAAGTCGTCTGATTCACTGCTTCGTATGAGCTAATAGAATTTAAAGGACATTGCTATGCATCCAGCATTATGGGTAAGTAAAACGGGTTTAGACGCCCAACAAACCAATATCTCAACGATTTCGAACAACCTTGCCAACGCCTCGACTATTGGCTTTAAAAAGAGCCGCGCGGTATTTGAAGATCTGTTCTACCAGAATATTAATCAACCGGGTGGTCAATCATCTCAGAATACTGAGCTGCCAAGTGGTTTGATGCTGGGTGCGGGTTCTAAGGTAGTGGCAACTCAAAAAGTGCATACTCACGGTAACGCACAAACGACGTCTAACAGCCTAGACATGATGATTGAAGGCGACGGTTTCTTCCAAGTTGAAATGCCAGACGGTGAAACAGGTTACAGCCGCAATGGTCAGTTCACACTGAACGGTGAAGGCGCGATCGTAACGTCGGGCCAAGGTTATCCTCTACAACCAGAAATTGTGATTCCTGAAGACGCGATCTCAGTAACGGTTGGTAACGACGGTGAAGTATCTGTTCGTCTACGTGGTGAGCAAAACAACGTCGTGGTTGGTCAAATTACCATTACTGACTTTGTAAACCCAGGTGGTCTAGAGCCAGTAGGTCAAAACCTTTACTTGCCAACTGGCGCGAGTGGCGACCCACAAGAGGGTGTACCGGGTTTTGATGGCCTAGGTAACATCCGCCAATCGATGCTAGAAACATCGAACGTAAACGTAACCGAAGAGCTGGTAAACATGATTGAAGCTCAGCGTGTATACGAAATGAACTCGAAAGTTATCTCGTCAGTAGACAAGATGATGAGCTTTGTTAACCAACAGCTGTAATTGGTTTATTCGCCGTTTACTTTTTTAATTAATCGATCTGTTTTTGCTAATTGACCCATTTACCACTGCCTGCTGAGAGTATATCGCCATGAAACGTATTTTTTGTTTAGCTTTGTTTATGTCTATGTCGGGGTGTGCTGTTCTGGACCCGATCGAGACTCCGGCAGAAGAAAATGCAACCACAGTGGTTGATGCTGTTGAAGGTGATAAGTCGGCTCAAGAGAGCTCAGGCATTATCGACACGCTTCGTGGGCGAACCGATCCAATTGCCGGTGACCCTGCATGGGCACCAATCAACCCAAAGCAGAAACCAGAGCATTACGCAGCGGCAACGGGCTCTTTGTTCAATGTGAACCACATTGGCAGCATGTATGACGATTCAAAACCGCGTGGTATTGGTGACATCATTACAGTGGCGCTAGATGAGAATACTCGAGCGACCAAAAAAGCCAACGCAGACATGTCTAAGTCGAATGATGCATCGATGGAGCCACTGGCTGTTGGCGGTCAAGAGCTAACTATAGACAAGTACAACTTCTCTTATGACCTGAGCAACACCAATACCTTTGCGGGTGATGCGTCAGCCAACCAAAGTAACAGCATCAGCGGCTACATTACCGTTGAAGTCATCGAAGTATTAGCCAATGGTAACCTAGTGGTTCGTGGTGAAAAGTGGATGACACTGAATACGGGCGATGAGTACATCCGCCTAAGCGGTACCATCCGTCCAGACGATATTGACTTCGAAAATACCATCGCTTCAAACCGCGTTTCTAACGCACGAATTCAGTACTCAGGGACTGGCGTGCAGAAAGATATGCAAGAGCCTGGATTCTTGGCACGATTCTTTAATGTATCACTGTAGAGCTTGAGAGGGTGTCGACATACTGACAGCCGCGATCACGCAGCCGAATTTAGCTAAGCTATTATAAATCAAAGCAATACAGACAGGTTACTCAATGAAAAAACTAACACTCGTACTATTCGGCATGCTATTTCTTGCCACCAGTGCCCATGCTGCGCGCATCAAAGACGTGGCAAAAGTGGCGGGTGTTCGTAGTAACCAACTTGTCGGTTATGGTTTGGTGACTGGTTTGCCGGGTACCGGTGAGACAACTCCCTTTACCGATCAAACGTTTAACGCGATGCTGCAAAATTTTGGCATTCAATTGCCGCCCGGCACTAAGCCAAAAACCAAAAACGTAGCGGCAGTAATTGTTACCGCTGAACTTCCGGCATTCTCTAAGCAAGGCCAGGAAGTTGACGTAACAGTGTCTTCTATCGGTTCAGCAAAAAGCCTTCGTGGTGGTACCTTGCTACAGACCTTCCTGAAAGGTCTAGACGGTCAAGTGTATGCGGTCGCGCAAGGTAACTTAGTGGTAAGTGGCTTTAGTGCGCAAGGTAACGACGGTTCCAAGATTGTCGGTAACAACCCTAACGTGGGTATCATCTCTAGCGGTGCAACAGTAGAACAAGAGATCCCAACCCCATTCGGCCGTGGCGACTACATCACCTTTAACCTAATTCAATCTGATTTCACAACGGCTCAGCGTTTGGCTGATGCGGTTAACAACTTCCTAGGTCCACAGATGGCGTCTGCGGTAGACGCGACGTCTGTAAAAGTTCGCGCTCCTCGAGAAATCAGCCAACGCGTGGCTTTCCTGTCGGCAGTCGAAAACATTGAATTTGATCCTGCAGAGGGCTCTGCAAAAATCATTGTTAACTCCCGCACCGGGACCATTGTAGTTGGTAAGCACGTTCGTCTAAGAGCGGCGGCGGTAACCCACGGTGGTATGACGGTCGCAATCAAAGAAAACCTCAACGTAAGCCAGCCGAATGCATTCTCAGGAGGCCAAACGGTAGTGGTTCCTGATTCAGATATCGAAATCACGGAAGGCGATGGCAAGATGTTCAAATTTGAACCTGGCCTAACGCTGGACGATTTGGTCCGCGCAGTCAATGAAGTGGGCGCTGCACCTTCTGATTTAATGGCAATCCTTCAAGCACTGAAACAAGCGGGTGCGATTGAAGGCCAGTTGATCATTATCTAAGGGGGCAAAGCATGATTAAGAATAACAATGACATCGGCTTTATTCACGATATCGGCAGTCTAGACCGCCTTCGTCAACAAGCGGTAAACGGTGAAGAAGGCAGCGAGAAAGAAGCATTAACCGCTGCGGCAAAACAGTTTGAATCGATTTTTACCTCGATGTTGTTTAAGTCGATGCGCGATGCGAACTCGAGCTTTAAGTCGGATATGTTGAACAGCCAGAATGAGCAGTTCTATCGTCAGATGCAAGATGACCAAATGGCAAGTGAGTTGAGCGCTTCAGGTTCGTTAGGTCTTGCGGATATGATCGTAGCTCAGCTAAGCGCAGGCCAAGCAAGCGATGCCTCTGAAGAGAAGGTTCGCAGTGAAGGCTTTGATGCTTCATTGCAAAGACCACAATACTCAGGCCGTTCGGAAGAGCGAGCGTCAGACGTTCAATCAGCGCAAGCTATGTCAGCAACAGATATGTCAGCAGCAAAACAGCCAGTATCCTTTGATTCTCCAGAATCGTTTGTGACTTCAATGAAGCCTTACGCTGAAAAAGCGGCAAGTGCGCTTGGTGTGGACTCGTCTCTACTATTGGCACAAGCAGCTCTTGAAACGGGTTGGGGTTCTAAAATGATTAAGAACTCTTTGGGCAACAGTAACAACCTATTCAACATCAAAGCAGACAGAAGTTGGAAGGGTGATAAGGTTGCTACGCAGACGCTTGAGTTCCATGGTAAAACTGCGGTTAAAGAGTCCGCATCTTTCCGTTCTTACTCAAACTTTGAAGATAGCTTTAACGACTATGTGAAGTTCTTGAACGAAAACCCAAGATACGAAACGGCATTGCAGCATCAAGGCAACTCAGAGAATTTCATCAAAGGTATTCACCAAGCAGGTTACGCAACCGACCCTAACTATGCAGACAAGGTCTTGCGAGTGAAAGCCAAGATTGACGAGATGAACTAGCGTTATTGAATGTACTCGGGAGCTTGCCATTGGCAGGCTCTTTTCTTATCTGCCACCTCAAAGTTTGCTGCGAAACCCCTAGTTATCTCCTTACACTTTAATAAATTATTGTCTTTTAGCTCTCTGCTATCCCTATTGGCACATATATTGCTTTTTAAACTAGTAGTTAATCAGTTTATCCTGATTTTGTTAAGTTTTTTGGGGGCATTATGGCGTCGGATCTTCTGAATGTAGGGGCACAAAGTGTTCTTACTGCTCAGAGACAGCTAAACACCACAGGTCATAACATTTCTAACGCCAACACAGAGGGTTATAGCCGCCAATCTGTGATTCAAGGTGTGAATGACCCGCGTCAGTACGGTGGCCAAAGCTACGGTATGGGTGTGCATGTGGAAAATGTTCGCCGCTCTTGGGACCAATTTGCCGTCAACGAACTTAACTTATCGACAACCAATGCCGCCAATAAAGGCGACACAGAAGCGAACCTCGATATGCTGTCGAGTATGCTGTCATCGGTTGCTTCGAAGAAGATTCCAGAAAACCTTAATGAATGGTTTGATTCGGTTAAAACATTAGCCGATACACCGAATGATGTAGGTGCTCGAAAAGTTGTACTAGAAAAGGCTGGACTACTCAGCAAGACGTTAAATGAATTCCATGAAACGGTTCGTCAACAGTCTGATTCTACGAATAAAAAACTAGATATGGGTATCGAGCGAGTTAATCAACTTGCGTACGAGATCCGTGATGTTCAGCGTTTAATGATGCGAACTCCTGGCCCTCACAATGACCTACGAGATCAGCATGAAAAGTTGATTAATGAGCTTTCTGGTTACACCAAAGTAACGGTGACACCACGCTCAAATGCCGAAGGGTTTAATGTCCATATTGGTAATGGCCATACCTTGGTCTCTGGTAGTGAAGCAAGCCAATTAAAAATGGTTGATGGTTTACCCGATGCACATCAGCGCCGCCTAGCAATTGTTGAAGGTAAGTCTTTAAAACCGATCACCAGCAGTGATATCGACGGAAAAATCGGCGCCATGCTAGACATGCGTGACGAACATATCCCGGCAATCATGGATGAGCTTGGTCGTTTGGCGACCGCGTTTTCATATGAGGTCAATAGTCTTCAAGAACAAGGTTTGGATCTTAACGGCAACGTAGGTAAGGACCTGTTTACCGACGTGAACTCAGAGCTGGTGGCAAAATCTCGTGTCACGGCTAGCGGACAATCGAAAGCCGATGTTGCGGTATACATTGATGATACTTCTGCCTTAAAAGGCGGTGAGTATGGCCTGAAATATGATGGCAGTGATTATGTCGTGACTAAGCCGAACGGTGAGACCGTTAAGATGGCGACCGACTCTAGCGGTAGTGCTTTTTATCTTGATGGCATGCGAGTGGAAGTACGTAATCCTCCTGAACTAGGAGAGAAGCTGTTACTGCGTCCAACGCGCAATTTTGCTGCTCAAATACAGATGGAAACCAAAGACCCGAAAGACATTGCTGCGCAAAGTTATGAGGCATCGACCACGTTTGCCAAGGGTACAGCGGGATTCAAAATCCTAGAAGCAGGTCAACTGCGTGAGTTTGAAGTGATTGTCTCACCAAAAGGTGAGCAGTTTGCTGTGACGGATCCGAAGGGTAACATTTTAATGCAGCCTCAACCGTATCCGCCACAAGGGCCAGTGACCATCAACGGTACAACGTTTGAGCTCACACCCGGCGCGGTGGCAAACGATAAGTTTACGGCAAACCTTGTCCCATCAGAAGGTGACAACGGTAACCTGCGTAAGCTGCAAGATCTTCAAACAGGAAAGCTGTTGAATGATGGTGAGTCTACGATTTTAGACCTTTACCACAACTTGAATACTAATACGGGCTTGAAGTCTTCAACGGCAAATCGCTTGAGTGATATTGCGACGTTAGAAAAACAGTCGGCTCAAGAACGTATAGCTTCTATCTCGGGAGTAAATCTCGATGAAGAAGCGGCAAATATGATGAAATTTCAGCAAGCGTATATGGCTTCTTCACGCATCATGCAAGCAGCCAATGACACGTTTAATACTATTTTGGCTCTGAGGTAGGAAGTATAAATGTTGAATCGTATTTCTAGCTTCCATAACTATCAGTCAGTACAAAATGACTTGCGCCGCCAAGAGAACAAGGTGCATCACAACCAAGCGCAACTCGCTTCTGGTAAGAAGCTGCAGTCGCCGAGTGATGACCCGTTAGCGACGCACTATTTGCAAAACATCGGTCAACAATCAGAGCAGCTTAAGCAATATGTAGATGCGATTACTTTGGTCAGAAACCGTCTTGAGCATCATGAGGTATTGGTTTCTAACACTGAAGGCTTTGCTGATGAAGCAAAACGAACCGTGATGGAAATGATCAACGGTGCGCTTTCTCCTGAAGACCGTTTAGCGAAAAAGCGTGAGATCCAAGAGCTAGCGAATAACTTCCTGCACTTAGCCAACTCTCAAGATGAGTCGGGTAACTATACATTCGCGGGCACTAAGCCGAAGAATCAGCCTTTCTTTCGAGATAACGAAGGGAATGTGACGTATCAAGGTGATGACTACCAACGCAAGATGCGTGTGGCAAGCAGCTTTGAAATGGCGATGAATGATCCTGGCAGTAAGATGTTTATGGAAATAGACAACCCGTTCGGTGATTACGAGCCCCAATATGAGCTTGAACCTGCTTCTGAATTGCTTTTGGAACGTGCGACGAACTCAGCTGAAGATGGGTCAACGTATAAAGTAACGTTCGTTGATATGCAGACAGGAAATTATGCTTATCAACTTGAAAAAGATGGCGCAGTGGTCGCTGCGGAAGATTTTGATCCTTCGACGGGCATTGTCTACGAAGGTCTGAATATTCAACTTAAAGGTCAGATCACGAAAGGTGACTCGATCACCTTAGAGCCGAGAGAGACATTTTCTATCTTTGATACGTTTAAAGAGGCGGCTGAACAGGCTGAAAATCCAGTATCGGATGCATCGGCTACGGCGAAATTGCATCAAGTAACCGAAGAGTTCCATGCTGCGTTTATTCATTTAACCAAGGCAAGAACCGATGTTGGTGCTCGTTTAAGTACTCTGGATATTCAAGAGCAACAACATGAAGATTTTAAGTTGTCTTTAGCGAAAGCAAAAAGCAACTTTGAAGACTTGGATTACTCGAAAGCGATCATTGAGTTCAATGAAAACTCTCGAGCACTACAAGCTTCTCAACAAGCGTTTGGTAAAACCAAAGACCTGACCTTGTTTAATTATATTTGATAATTAATCAGTATTTAGTGGTGAACTAACACTCACCATTGAAGTTAGATTCTTTGCCATATGTGCTATGCCGTATGCGCGAATCACTTCAACCTTTGCCGTTTTTTTATACAGGATATCATCTGTTTGAGAATAGCGGCAAAAAGCGGCAATGGGCGAATGAAGATACTTTTTGTTCCCCAAGCCAGTTAAACCAAATCGAGTTAAGTTTTAATTTAAGTTATTGATTTTATGTATATTAAAAATTAATCAAAACAGTATTAAACTTGGCATATAACTTGTATCTGTGTTGGTCATAAAATGATTTATACAGATCTTAAACCCTGCATAGGGTTTAGCGAGTAATACACGGTCAGTGCTTATCCATATGAGAGTAAAGCTGGCCGCTTCGCAGAAACTTTGCGAACTCATAAGGAGAGCAAAATGGCTATCAATGTAAGCACTAACGTATCTGCTATGACAGCACAGCGTTACCTGAACAAAGCATCTAATGACTTAGCGACTTCTATGGAGCGTTTGTCATCGGGTCACAAGATCAACAGCGCAAAAGATGATGCAGCGGGTCTGCAAATCTCGAACCGCTTGACAGCTCAATCTCGTGGTCTTGATGTAGCAATGCGTAATGCCAATGACGGTATTTCAATTGCTCAAACCGCAGAAGGCGCGATGAACGAATCAACCAACGTATTACAACGTATGCGTGACCTAGCGATTCAATCATCAAACGGCACTAACTCTCCGGCGGAGCGTACGGCACTGAACGAAGAGTCAATGGCACTTCAAGATGAGCTTAACCGTATCGCTGAGACAACGTCTTTTGGTGGCCGTCGTCTATTGAACGGTTCATTTGGTGAAGCATCGTTCCAGATTGGTTCTAACTCTGGTGAAGCGATGATCATGGCTCTGACGAGCATTCGTGCCGATGACTTCCGCATGGGTGGTACAACGTTTGATTCTGAAAACGGCAAAGACAAGAGCTGGGAAGTGCCTGCACAAGCTCGCGATCTTAAGTTCGAATTCAGAACCAAAGCGGGTGAAGACATTGTTTTAGACATCAATACCAAAGCGGGCGATGATATCGAAGAGCTTGCGACTTACATTAATGGTCAGTCTGACCTTGTGAACGCATCGGTTACTGATGATGGTCGCATTCAATTGTTCGTTGCTGAGCCTGACCTTGAAGGGGCTATGTCTATCTCTGGTGGTCTAGCGTCTGAGCTAGGTATTAAGAGTGAAGGCCGCGCAACCTCTGTTCAAGATGTTAGCTTAACCAGCGTTGCGGGTTCACAGAACGCAATCAGCGTGATTGATTCTGCAATGAAGTACGTGGATTCACAGCGTGCTGATTTGGGTGCAAAACAGAACCGTCTAAGCCACAGTATTAATAACTTGGCAAACGTACAAGAGAACGTAGACGCTTCAAACAGCCGAATCAAAGATACGGACTTTGCGAAAGAGACGACGCAAATGACCAAATCACAAATTCTGCAACAAGCAGGTACTTCAATACTTGCTCAAGCAAAACAGTTGCCTAACTCTGCGATGTCACTATTGCAATAGTTATTGGTTGAACTTGCTGCTCGTGTTCAGACGTGAGCCATGCAGCAAGGGAAACTGGCAAGCATACTTACTATTGAGTGTTTAGCTCTCTCATCTCTCACCTGCTATCCATTTTTACAGTAAGAATGCAACGGCAAGTCGGAAATGTGTTCATTTCTCGATGATCTCCACACAGGCTCTGACGCGCCAACTAGCCCCGGTTCTCTCAAAGGAAAAGGGGCTTTTTCCTTTCTGTATTTCTTGTTTTTGCAATTTATTTTCCTGCGAATTTTCTCGCTCTACCTTTCTCAAATCTCTATTTGACGGTTCTTCTTCACTACAAATAATGTCATCTATTACACAAGATCTGCCTAAGCCAGAGATCTTTGGCGATTGATCATTTCTCCACCTTGAGCCATTTAGACTGCGATTCGTACATTTTTTGAACAGGCTAAGATCTTTTTCCAATTGAAATCTATCGCTGCATTAGAAAATGATGAGAATTAAGCTTTTGATAAATAATAAATTAATAATTTTTTTGTGGTTTTTTGAAAGTTTTTCTAAAGCTTCTGATTTTCGCGCCGTTATTAAAAGTAACTTTGAGAGAACTACTTGGTTTTCCGAGACGTCGGAAACCGCTATACCGGAAAATCAATTGGAGAAATCACCATGGCAGTGAATGTAAATACAAACGTTTCAGCGATGACAGCGCAACGTTACCTAAACAACGCAAACAGCGCACAACAAACATCAATGGAGCGTCTAGCTTCAGGCTCAAAAATCAACAGCGCAAAAGATGACGCTGCGGGCCTACAAATCTCGAACCGTTTGAACGTTCAGAGCCGCGGCCTTGATGTTGCTGTACGTAACGCGAACGACGGTATCTCAATTGCACAAACTGCTGAAGGTGCAATGAACGAGACAACTAACATCCTGCAACGTATGCGTGATTTGTCTCTACAATCTTCAAACGGCTCAAACTCAAAATCTGAGCGTGTAGCGATTCAAGAAGAAGTAACAGCACTGAACGACGAACTAAACCGTATCGCGGAAACGACGTCTTTTGGTGGTAACAAGCTGCTTAACGGTACTCATGGTACTAAATCATTCCAAATCGGTGCGGACAACGGTGAAGCGGTAATGCTTCAACTGAAAGACATGCGCTCTGATAACGCTCAGATGGGTGGTAAGAGCTACCAAACTGAGAACGCGAAAGATAAAGATTGGAACGTTCAAGCAGGCTCTAACGACCTAAAAATGTCGTTCACTGATAACTTCGGTCAAGCCCAAGAAATCGACATCAGCGCAAAAGCGGGTGACGACATCGAAGAGCTAGCAACTTACATCAATGGTCAACAAGACTCTGTTAAAGCGTCTGTAACTGAAGACGGTAAGCTACAAATGTTTACTGGTAACAACAAAGTTGAAGGCGAAGTAGCATTCTCTGGCAGCCTTGCTGGTGAACTAGGCATGCAACCTGGCAAAGATGTAACGGTTGATACTATCGACGTAACATCAGTTGGCGGCGCACAAGAATCTGTAGCAGTAATCGATGCGGCACTTAAGTACGTAGACAGCCACCGTGCTGAACTGGGTGCTTTCCAAAACCGTTTCGACCACGCTATCAGCAACTTAGACAACATTAACGAGAACGTTAACGCATCTAAGAGCCGTATTAAAGATACCGATTTCGCGAAAGAAACGACTCAGATGACTAAGTCTCAGATCCTTTCTCAAGCTTCAAGCTCGATTCTTGCTCAAGCGAAGCAAGCTCCGAACTCGGCACTTAGCCTACTAGGTTAATCGATTGAAAGGCCACGTTGACTATGTGTTGTTGATCATAAGCGTTAACGTTAGGCTTCCACAAATTAGCTCGTGGTGAGAGATGAGCGCTAAACAGACCCAGCTTCGGCTGGGTTTTTTATTGCCTGTAATTTGGCGAAGGTGTATTTGAAAAAGTGCAATGTTGGTAAGCAGGAGCAAAAGCGAGATTCCCTATCGCGTTCGTTCCTCCCTGTAGGGAATGACGGGGTTGGGTTGTGGAGACTGTATAGCTGCTTTGGCAAGGTTAGATCGAGTAAATAATTACTCAGATTTAAACAATAGTTTTCAATCGTCATTCCAGAACCGAGTAGAACGAGGTATCAGGGATCTGCTTTGGTTTTTATGTGCAAGTCGACACTTATAAATGAGCGAGGATAAGAAACTTTAACGAATGCTGCTCTATTAATTGAAGGCTGATCACACTTTTCTTTGTTGTTGAAAAGAATACGAAAAAAATCGCATTTTTTATTAAAGCTTCTAATTAAGGGGCCGTTAAAGGGATTGAGAGAAATGATATGTACCAATGTAAGGTGAGAGAGACAGTGGTGCATAAACAAATTGACATGTATTTGTGTGAGGTGAGAGTCACATAAGTGCATTAAAAAATGCCTAAAGGAGATCAACTATGGCGATTAATGTAAACACTAATGTGTCTGCAATGACGGCTCAGCGCTACCTGAATAGCGCGGCTGAAGGTACTCAAAAATCAATGGAGCGTTTGTCTTCTGGCTATAAAATCAATAGCGCAAAAGATGATGCTGCAGGCCTACAAATCTCTAACCGCTTAACGTCGCAAAGCCGTGGCCTAGATATGGCTGTGAAAAACGCGAATGACGGTATCTCTATTGCACAGACAGCTGAAGGTGCAATGAATGAGTCAACCAACATTCTGCAACGTATGCGTGACCTTTCTCTTCAATCTTCAAATGGTTCAAACAGCAAATCTGAACGTGTTGCGATCCAAGAAGAAGTATCTGCTCTAAACACAGAACTTAACCGTATTGCTGAGACGACCTCTTTTGGTGGTAACAGGCTTCTTAACGGTACTTACGGTAGCCAATCTTTCCAAATCGGCGCAGACTCCGGTGAAGCTGTAATCCTTTCTATGAGCAACATGCGTACTGACACTCAAGACATGGGTGGCAAGAGCTACGGCGTAGAAGAAGGCAAAGATGCTTCTTGGCGTGTAGGTGCTGGTGCTGATCTAACGATTAAGTACAATGATAAGTTTGGTGAAGCTCAAGAGTTGTCTATTTCTGCGAAAGAAGGCAACGATATCGAAGAGCTAGCAACTTACATCAATGGTCAAAGCCAAGACGTTAAAGCGTCTGTGGGTGAAGGCGGCAAACTGCAACTTTTCGCTTCAAGCCAAAAAGTTGAAGGTGATGTTGAGTTTGGCGGCAGCCTTGCGGGCGAACTAGGTATCGGTGCTGGTAAAGACGTTACCGTTAACGATATCGACGTAACTTCTGTTGCAGGTGCAAACGAAGCAGTATCTATCATTGATGGTGCTCTAAAATCTGTTGATAGCCAACGTGCTTCTTTAGGTGCTTTCCAAAACCGTTTTGACCACGCAATCAGCAACTTAGACAACATCAACGAAAACGTTAATGCGTCTAAGAGCCGTATCAAAGATACCGATTACGCGAAAGAAACAACGGCTATGACGAAGTCTCAAATCCTACAACAGGCGAGTACTTCTATCCTAGCTCAAGCAAAACAGTCACCATCAGCAGCTCTAAGCTTATTGGGCTAAACTTACCTCGGTAAGTAGCGGTAAACTCTACTCTGGGTAGAGTTTTACTGTTTGGCTCATAAAGGAGGGAGGGAGAGTGTTATGGAAATATCATCCAACGCATCGAACATCCAGCCTTATGGCTCACCTAATGGCATTAAAATTGCAAGCGATGAAGGTAGTAGTGCGTCGAGTATTTCGCGACTAAAAGAAGCAACATCTTATGACAAGGTAGAGCAATCGAAAGAGGAAGCTACCGAAGCAGCGATTCAATTAGCTCAACATAGACAAGAGTTAAATGATGAAGAGCGAGTCAAAATGGTGGAGAAGGTAAACGAGTTTATCTCCTCTCTCAATAAAGGTGTGGCGTTTAAGGTCGATGAAGAATCTGGGAGAGATGTGGTTACCATTTATGAGACCACAACCGGTGATATTATTCGCCAGATCCCTGATGAAGAAATGCTTGAAATTCTAAGACGCCTAGCAGCCCAAAACTCGAATAGTCGAATATTTGAGGTGAAGGTTTAAGTCGTATTATTGAGGTGATTTAATGAGTTTTGGCCCAATGGGGATTTCGTCTGGCATGGATATCAATTCCATGGTCAGCAAAATTGTTGATTCGGAGCGTGTACCTAAACAGCAACGAATCGACAATGAACGAACGCGAATCGATACCAGCATTAGTGCCTATGGAAGACTCAGAGAATCCCTTGATTCGATGAAAAACCTGATGTCAAACTTTCGTCAGGAAAAAGCTTTTGCTGTGCGAACAGTCGAAAGTACCGATGAAGGTCTTGTCTCTGCAACCGCGACTACCGAAGCGATCGCTGGCAAATATGCCATCGATGTGTTGCAGCTTGCCCAAAGCCATAAAGTGGCTTCTGATGTACTGTCAGAGGACATGAAATTTGGCCCAGGTAAGCTGCAGGTTTCGCTTGGTGATGACAGCTTTGATGTGCAAGTTGGCGACAGATCGAGACTTATCGAAGTTGTTCGTAGTATCAACGGTGCAGATAGCAACCCAGGCGTTCGTGCATCTATTATCAACGATGTCGAAGGTCCAAGACTTATTATTGCCTCGAACCAGTCTGGTTCAGATCAGCAGATCAGCATTAATGTTGAGTCAGATGCTGCCAATCCCTTAAAAAAACTCGAATACAAAACGCTTGAAGAACGTGTTAAAGCGCTAGAGAAAGCGCGCGTTGCTGCTCAAGATATTCTAGCTCTAACCCCCGCAGGAAAAGCCGTCGAACTCATCGATGAAGTGATCGCTAGCGATGACCCAAATGCGAATGAAACACTCGATAAAGATGGTAATATCATCCCAGCAGCCCAAACCGATTCTACTTCAGATGTTGACGGAGACTCTCAAAGTCTCAGCTACGGTGAGCAAGCCGCAGCCGACGGCCAAGCTGCCCTAGACGCAGCTCAAGCGGCAAAGTCGGTGATGCCTGAAGATAATATCCCTGGCTGGACTGAAACCGCGTCAGGTACGCTTTTAGATTCTTACTACACACCAGAACTTGAGCTTGATGAAAAAGCGATAGAGAAGGCACCCGATGTGCCGGGGTGGTCAAATGCTGCCTCAGGTACTCTGACCGATTCATACGTGACACCGAAAGAAGCCCAACAAAAGCTTGAGGCTGAGCAAGCGCGTATCGAAGAGAAGATCTCACAAGAAAAAGCGGAGTTGGCTGAGAAAGTTCAAAAAGGCGAACTCACCGCAGAACAAGCCAAGAAAATTGAGCGTGCTAAATTAGAACCTGAAGAGCGTGAGCTTTTAGAGAAGGTCGATAAAGCGCAAGCAGACCTTGAACAAGCACAGCAATCTTTTGATACCTATAGTGGTATGACTGAAGTTCAGGCTGGCCAAGATTCTATGGTTGTCCTAGATGGTGTTGCTCAGCTCTCTAGTAATAACAATGTGATTGAAGATGCCGTTGAAGGTATTGATATTACGGTGAAAGGAAAAACGCCAAAAGATAAGCCGCCGGCAGAAATTGGTGTGGAGTACGACCGTAACAGTGTTCGCCAAGATATCGAATCCTTTGTGAGCTCTTATAACCAATTCTATCAAGTGTCGAAAGACCTCGCGGGTGTTGATCCAACAACCGGTCAAAAAGGCCCGCTTTCTGGTGACAGTACAGTGCGTAACGCCGACTCTAGACTGAAAGGGGTGTTCTCATCAAGTATCGAAGGTGCGCCAGACAACCTTAAGTCTTTGACTGAATTCGGTATCACCACCACAAGACAAGGCTCGCTAGAAATCAACTACGACATGCTTGATCGTCAACTCAACAACAACTTCGATAAGTTGGGTGAGTTCTTTGGTGGCAATAACGGTTTCGCCAAAAAAGTGGAAGATGCGATTCAAGGTATCACAGGTATTACGGGTTCAATCCGTACTAGAGAGAAGAGCTTGGTCGAGCAAAACTACCGCTTGGTTGATGACCAAAGCGCGCTCGACCGCCGTATGGACAGCCTAGAGAGCCGTACCCACTCTAAATTCACAGCCATGCAAGATGCGACCAGTAAGATGCAATCTCAGCTGGGCAGTATGATGAATGCGTTGGGCTAATAGATGAATAGCCAGCTACAAGAGCTTTGTGAACTCGATCAACTAATTATCTCTAAACTGGAATTTAGTGAAATTAATGCTGAAGAAATAGCGCAGCTTGTCGATAACAGAGAACAGTTATTGCAAAACGCGCTTCAAATAATCGACTCACATCCCGACGTTAAGCAAAGTTCTGAATGGTTTGAAGCCATTACCAGAACCAGAAAATTAGTCGAATTGATGCAGTCTGAGACGAGTCGAGTAGGTAAAACCCTGCACAAATACCGTCACGGTGCTAAATCAGTTCAACAATACAAAAAGTTTTTATAGAAGAGGTTTACTATGCGCGGTTCTTTACAGGCATATAAAAAGGTATCAGTGGATAGTCAGCTAACGGCTGCCTCACCGCATAAGATTGTTCAAATGCTAATGGCCGGTGCTATTGAGCGTTTGATTCAAGGTAAAGCGGCAATGCAAGCAGGCAATATCCCAGTGAAAGGTGAGCGACTTGGTAAGGCTCTAGATATCATTATTAGCCTACGTAGTTGCCTATCTATGGACGATGGTGGCGATATTGCGAAAAACCTAGATCAACTTTATGAGTTCATGATCACGCAAATTTCTGCGGCAAATCACAAAAATGACCCACAGCCTATTGATGATGTTATCGATATTATTCGCGAAATTAAGAGCGCTTGGGACCAAATTCCGAACGAATATCACAACTTGACGTCCGCTGACGTAGGTATTTAAAGAAAAATTGCAGTTTTAACCAATCTCATATCCCTTAATTGGTTGGTTGCCTTATTTTTTTAATCAAATAAAATAGAAGCCATTAGATAGCCTAATGGCTTTTTTCGTTGCTGATTTCCTAAATTTGTCCACGTAGACCGTAATCGTTGATACTTTTCACTGTTTTATAGACTACGTTGCTCACCGTTTTTCCGCATCGCACCAAAATAAAGGCAATAATTCCTACTTATGCAAGGTTTGGCAAAACTGCTTGTCGTCGACGATAACGCTCAAGATCGTCACAATTTAAGCACAATATTAGAGTTTGTAGGAGAGAGCTGCGAAGTAATCAGCTCTGAACAAGCACGTAAAGTTGATTGGTCACTACAGTGGGCCGGCTGCATTATTGGCACCATTAAAGGTAAAGGCTTCAACGCATTACTGAATGAGAAGCTTGTTCACGCCAATCACATCCCTTTACTGGTGATTGGCAAAAACAATCACCCGGTTGACGAGTTGACTAACTATGTTGGTGAGCTTGAACTTCCTCTTAACTACCCGCAATTAAGTGATGCATTAAGACACTGTAAAGATTTCTTAGGCCGCAAAGGTGTTCAAGTTGTGTCTTCGGCACGCAAGAACACACTGTTTCGCAGCCTAGTAGGACAAAGTGCTGGCATTCAAGAAGTACGTCACTTAATTGAACAAGTCTCTTCTACGGAAGCGAACGTGCTGATTCTTGGTGAATCTGGTACAGGCAAAGAAGTCGTAGCGCGTAACATTCACTATCACTCTAAACGTCGTTCAGGGCCTTTTGTTCCTGTAAACTGTGGCGCGATTCCACCTGATTTGCTTGAAAGTGAACTGTTTGGTCATGAGAAGGGCGCATTTACTGGGGCGATTACCGCACGTAAAGGCCGTTTTGAATTGGCTGAAGGTGGCACACTGTTTCTTGATGAAATTGGCGATATGCCGATGGCTATGCAAGTTAAACTGCTACGAGTACTGCAAGAACGATGCTTTGAGCGTGTAGGTGGCAACAGCACCATACAAGCTGATGTTCGAGTGATTGCGGCAACGCACCGCAACCTTGAAGATATGATCGACGATGATTCGTTCCGTGAAGACCTTTACTACCGCTTGAATGTATTCCCGATTGAAATGCCTGCGCTTCAAGATCGCAAAGAGGACATTCCACTGTTGCTTCAAGAGCTGATGACTCGAATGGAAGCGGAAGGCAGCATGCCTATCTGTTTCACGGCTCGTGCTATCAACTCTTTGATGGAGCATTACTGGCCAGGTAACGTTCGTGAACTAGCGAACCTGGTTGAACGAATGGTTATCTTGTATCCAAACAGCTTGGTTGATGTGAATCACCTGCCAACTAAATATCGATACAGCGATATCCCTGAGTTCCAGCCAGAGTTTAATAGTTTTGGATCTGAAGAGGAGCAAGAGCGTGATGCACTCGCTGACTTATTCTCAGAAGATTTCAGCTTTGATCAGCAAGATGATATTGCCGACAATGCCAATGCTCCTCAAGAGTTACCGCCAGAAGGGGTTAACTTGAAAGAGCTCCTCGCGGATATGGAAGTGAATATGATCAATCAAGCGTTGGAAGCGCAGGGCGGTATTGTTGCTCGTGCTGCTGACATGCTTGGAATGCGTAGAACCACTCTGGTTGAAAAAATGCGTAAATATAACTTGCAGCGCTAGTGCCCAGTTTTCGATGAAAACGAAAAACTAGCACACACTTTTTAGCTATTTGGTAACTCTAGCTAAGTGAACAGATAAACCATAGTCGAGTTGTTGCTTGCTTAACTATGTGATAAATATAGCAAATAGCCTGACTCGTGTTGTACGTCTCAGGCTGTTTTAGTATTTGAGGCAAATTTTTGACATGCACGTATCTAACGAACCAGAAAATCAATCACACCTAGATTCTGTTGAACAACAGGTTGAGCGCTATAAGCAAGTACTCGACGTGATGCCAGCAGGGGTCATCTTGTTAGATACACACGGCGAAGTGAGAGAAGCGAACCCTGAAGCGCACCGTATTCTTGGTGTTGAGTTGGTTGGCGAGAAGTGGTTTTCAGTGATTCAAAGTGCCTTCGACCCAAAAGACGATGACGGTCATGAGATCTCATTGAAGAATGGGCGAAAAGTACGTTTGGCGATTTCAGCCTCTACCACGGGTCAGCTGATTTTGATTACCGATTTGACCGAGACCCGACTCTTGCAGTCTCGCGTGAGTGATCTTCAGCGTTTGTCTTCATTAGGCAGAATGGTGGCCTCGCTTGCCCATCAGGTGCGAACGCCGCTTTCAAGTGCGATGCTGTATGCATCAAATCTTGCCGCGCCAAACCTGCCGCCGGCAACAAAAACGCGTTTTCAATCTAAGCTTATGGATAGATTACATGACTTAGAGAAGCAAGTGAATGACATGCTGTTGTTTGCCAAAGGTGGTGACAACAAAGTAGTTAAGCCATTTACAGTGTCTGAATTGATCACCGAATTTCACCCTATGGTGGAAGCGGCATTGAAAACCAACCAGATTGATTATTGCCAGGAAGTTGAAGGCGAACAGACTCAAATGTTTGGCAACGCCAACGCTATCGCCTCAGCGTTAAGCAACCTAGTGTTGAATGCGGTTCAAATTGCGGGCAAGGAATCGCAGATCGATGTGTTTTTTAGGCCCGTAAACGGCGAGCTTAAGATATCAGTGCAAGACAGTGGTCCCGGCGTACCGAAAGAGCTTCAAGGTAAAATTATGGAACCCTTCTTTACCACTCGTTCGCAAGGTACAGGTCTAGGCTTAGCGGTTGTACAAATGGTATGTCGAGCACATGAAGGCCGACTGGAATTGATATCAGAAGAAGGCGACGGCGCATGCTTTACCATGTGTCTACCGCTTGAAAGAAGTGCTTCTTCTGAAGACTAATAAGTTTTAACTGAATTTACACTGGAGAATCCTATGGCTCAAAGCAAAGTGTTAATCGTCGAAGATGATGAAGGTCTACGCGAAGCCCTTGTCGACACTCTCGCGCTTGCTGGCTATGAATGGCTGGAAGCGGATTGTGCGGAAGATGCTCTGGTCAAATTAAAATCGAACTCCGTTGATATTGTCGTATCTGACGTGCAGATGGCGGGCATGGGTGGCTTGGCGCTATTGAGAAACATCAAGCAGCATTGGCCAAATTTGCCGGTATTGCTAATGACAGCGTACGCCAACATCGAAGATGCCGTTGCTGCAATGAAAGAGGGCGCTATCGACTACATGGCAAAGCCATTTGCGCCGGAAGTACTGCTCAACATGGTCAGCCGTTATGCGCCTGTAAAGTCGGACGACAATGGCGACGCTATCGTTGCTGATGAAAAAAGTATCAAGCTAATGATGCTGGCTGATAAAGTTGCGAAAACCGATGCCAATGTCATGGTGTTAGGCCCGAGTGGTTCTGGTAAAGAGGTGATGTCTCGCTACATTCACAATGCCTCTAGCCGAAAAGATGGCCCGTTTGTCGCGATTAATTGCGCGGCGATACCTGACAACATGTTAGAAGCGACTCTGTTTGGCTATGAAAAAGGTGCATTTACTGGCGCTATTCAAGCTTGCCCGGGGAAATTCGAGCAAGCACAGGGCGGTACGATTCTGTTGGATGAGATCAGTGAGATGGATCTTAGCCTACAAGCCAAACTACTGCGTGTTTTGCAAGAGCGCGAAGTTGAGCGATTAGGTAGCCGTAAGAGCATCAAATTGGATGTTCGTGTATTAGCGACCAGTAACCGTGACCTTAAACAGTATGTTTCTGAAGGGAATTTCCGTGAGGATTTATACTACCGCTTGAATGTATTCCCAATTTCTTGGCCACCACTGTGTGAGCGTAAAGGCGATATTGAGCCTTTAGCCAAACACCTAGTGGAGCGTCATTGCACCAAACTTGGTATGCCTGTACCGGTTATGTCAGCGCAAGCGATCAGCAAACTAGTCAATTATCCGTGGCCGGGCAATGTTCGCGAATTAGACAATGTGGTACAGCGTGCGTTAATATTGAGCGAACAAGAGAACATCTCTGGTGAGCATATCCTTCTTGAAGGTGTCGATTGGCAAGACGCAAGCAGCCTACAACAAATCGTCGAAGGCAGTGACGTAGCTGCGCCAGAAATCAAGCCTATTGCTGAAGCAAACCCAATCAATAAAATCGCGGCTAGCAGCGAAGGGTTAGGTAATGAGCTTAGAGATCAAGAGTATGCGATCATTCTTGAAACCCTGATTGCATGTAATGGTCGACGCAAAGATATGGCTGAAAAACTGGGCATTAGCCCTCGTACACTGCGTTACAAATTGGCTAAAATGCGCGATGCTGGAATAGATATCCCAAACTGAGGATAGATTAGTAGTGTCAGCTTTCTGACTAGTGTAATACGATATCTAGTCAATTTAATGTGTGGCACGCTAATTGCTCTGTCAATAATATAGCTAAATAGATGGTCATAATTTTGACTCCTGAGGTAGTAGATGAGAATAGATGGTTTACAAGGCGAAATGCAGGCGATGATGGTCGAAGCTGCCAGCGCGCGTCCCGCAGCAACGGGGCAAGCGGTCGGTGCAGATTTTGGCAACATGCTGACTAACGCCATCAATAATGTGAACTCATTACAAAAGACCTCAGGTGATCTTCAAGCTCGTTTTGATAGTGGCGACCAAAGCGTATCCCTATCGGACGTGATGATTGCTCGTAATAAATCTAGTGTGGCTTTTGAGGCGACGATCCAAATTAGAAATAAATTGGTCGAATCGTACAAAGAGCTGATGAATATGCCGGTATAAGTTGGGTAGTTAAATAGTGGCAGATAATAGTCAAACAACAGATTTAACCGTAAGCGATAGCAACGACCACGCACTGATTGCAGGCTCTGAGCTAGACGGAGAAGGGCAAAATCCCGATCTAGGTGAACGCAGTTCATCGAAGTTCGATATGGCTGTCGGTGATCTCGATTTACTTCGCCAGGTCGTCTTAGTCCTTTCTATCTCTATCTGTGTAGCGCTGATTGTGATGCTGTTTTTCTGGGTGAAAGAGCCAGAAATGCGTCCATTAGGGGCTTACGAAACAGAAGAATTGATCCCCGTTCTTGATTACTTAGATCTGCAAAAGATCGATTACACGCTTGAAGGCAATACCATCTCAGTACCGGCGAGTGAGTACAACTCATTGAAGCTTAATATGGTACGAGCGGGTTTGAACCAAGAGCGAAACGCGGGTGATGACATCCTCATGCAAGACATGGGTTTTGGTGTATCACAACGCTTAGAGCAAGAACGCCTTAAATTAAGTCGTGAAAGACAACTTGCCAAAGCCATTGAGCAGATGAAACAGGTGCGTAAAGCTCAGGTTTTATTGGCCCTGCCGAAGCAGAGTGTTTTTGTACGTCATAATCAAGAAGCTTCCGCTTCCGTATTCCTAACCCTCAAAACCGGTACTAATCTCAAGCAGCAAGAAGTTGATTCTGTTGTGGATATGGTGGCAAGTGCTGTTCCGGGAATGAAGACCTCACGTATTACGGTGACCGATCAGCATGGCCGATTGTTGAGCTCAGGCTCTCAAGACCCTATGTCAGCGGCGCGTCGTAAAGAACACGAGTTAGAGCGCAATCAAGAACAAGCGCTGCGTGAAAAAATTGACTCTATCCTGATTCCTATTCTTGGGTTTGGTAACTACACCGCTCAGGTTGATATCCAGCTCGATTTCAGTGCTGTGGAGCAAACCAGAAAACGTTTTGATCCGAACACACCAGCGACTCGAAGTGAATACACCTTAGAAGATTACAACAATGGCAATACGGTGGCGGGTATTCCGGGTGCGTTGAGTAACCAGCCTCCAGCGGATGCCTCAATTCCACAAGATGTGGCTCAGATGAAAGACGGCGCGATGACAGGCCAAGGCTCTGTTCACAAAGAAGCGACCCGAAACTTTGAGCTAGACACCACCATCAGTCATGAACGTAAACAGAGCGGCACGGTTAATCGCCAGACGGTTTCTGTTGCGATCAAAGACCGTCAATCCTTGAACCCAGATACGGGTGAAGTGGTTCATACTCCGATCCCGGCGAGCGAGATCAATGCGATTCGCCAAGTATTGATTGGTACGGTGGGCTTTGATGAAACTCGTGGTGATTTGCTCAACGTATTAAGCATGCAGTTTGCACCTCAAGTAACAGATGTTGTTGCTGATGTACCAATCTGGGAGCATCCAAACTTCAATGATTGGGTTCGTTGGTTTGCAAGTGCGTTGGTTATTATTGTGGTGGTGTTGGTACTTGTTCGCCCTGCAATGAAGAAACTGCTTAACCCAGCAGCAGACAACGATGAACAGATGTACGGCCCTGATGGTATGCCAATTGGTGCCGACGGCGAAACCAGCTTAATTGGTGGTGATATTGAAGGTGGTGAGCTGTTTGAATTTGGTTCAAGCATCGACTTACCAAACCTTCATAAAGACGAGGACGTGCTGAAAGCAGTACGTGCACTTGTAGCGAATGAACCAGAGCTAGCAGCTCAAGTAGTTAAGAATTGGATGGTAGATGGCTAACGAAATAGTTCCACAACAAACTGAAGGCGGTGAAGTGCTTGATGTCTCTAGCGTGGATATCGGCTCTATCTCAGGCGATGAGCGCGCTGCGATCTTGTTGCTCAGTTTAAATGAAGAAGACGCTGCTGGTATTATTCGTCACCTAGAGCCAAAGCAGGTTCAGCGTGTGGGTAGTGCGATGGCGCGAGCTACAGACCTATCCCAAGAGAAAGTAGGCGCAGTGCACCGTGCTTTCTTAGATGATATTCAGAAGTACACCAACATTGGTATGGGCAGTGAAGACTTCATGCGTAATGCGTTAGTTGCTGCTCTGGGTGAAGACAAGGCAAACAATCTTGTTGACCAAATCCTTCTCGGCACAGGTTCGAAAGGTTTGGATTCGCTTAAGTGGATGGATCCTCGTCAGGTGGCGAGCATTATCATCAACGAGCACCCTCAAATTCAAACCATTGTTTTGTCGTACCTCGATGCCGATCAATCGGCTGAGATCTTGTCTCAGTTCCCAGAGCGAGTTCGTCTGGATCTGATGATGCGTATTGCCAACCTTGAAGAAGTTCAACCTTCGGCGCTTGCTGAACTGAACGAAATCATGGAGAAACAGTTCGCGGGTCAAGCGGGTGCTCAAGCAGCTAAAATTGGTGGCCTGAAAGCCGCGGCTGAGATCATGAACTACATGGATAACAACGTGGAAGGCGTCTTGATGGATCAAATCCGTGACCAAGACGAAGACATGGCAACGCAGATTCAAGATCTGATGTTTGTCTTTGAAAACCTTATTGAAGTTGATGACCAAGGTGTTCAACGTCTACTACGTGATGTTCCACAAGACATTCTACAGAAAGCACTTAAAGGTGCCGATGAAGGTCTACGTGAGAAGATCTTCAAGAACATGTCTAAACGTGCTGCCGATATGATGAGAGACGATATTGAGGCGATGCCGCCAGTCAAAGTCTCTGATGTTGAAGCGGCTCAGAAAGAGATTTTGGGTATCGCGAGGAAGATGGCAGACAGTGGCGAAATTATGCTGTCTGGTGGCGCCGACGAGTTCCTTTAATACAGAAACCTCAAAAGCCCCACACTGTTGGGGCTTTTCTTTATCCAATCTCGAACCACAGATTAACTCAGTTTAACTGCTTGAATTCACAATACAGTTAAGCTCACTCATAGATAGGTACTGATATGTCAGGTGATAGAAAACGCGGCTTCCTTCGCCCTGAAGAAGATAATACGGTTGCCCAACCTCAGAAATGGGGGCTGCCTGACTACACCTCTGACGTGAGCAAACAAGCCAAAGAAACCGCTTTTAACTACGACCCTAGTTGGATGCCAACGGTTGAAGAAGCCATTGAAGATGAAGAGCTGGTTCTGACTGAAGAGCAAATCGAGCTGATTAAACAAGGTGCTTATCAGGAAGGACTGCATCAAGGCCAAGAGGCGGGCTTTAAGCAAGGTTATGAAAAAGGCAAAGAAGAAGGTTTTGCCGCGGGTCACGAAGAAGGCAACGAAGCCGGCAAGCTTGAAGGCGTAACCGCGGGTCAAGAATACATTCAACAACAAGTCGCCGTCTTCATGGGACTGGCAAACCAGTTCGCTCAACCATTAGAGCTGATGAACGCTCAGGTGGAGAAGCAATTGGTCGACATGGTGCTTACCATGGTCAAAGAAGTGGTTCATGTTGAAGTGCAAACCAACCCACAAATCATATTAGATACCGTTAAAGAATCGGTAGAGTCGTTGCCGATCTCTGGTCACGCAATCACATTGAAGCTTAACCCAGAAGATGTGGCGATCATTCGCTCTGCGTATGGTGAAACTGAGTTGGATTGCCGTAATTGGACGCTGGTCGCAGAGCCAGCACTCAACCGTGGTGATGTACAAATTGAAGCGGGTGAGTCGAGCGTTAACTACCGCATGGAAGATCGCGTGAAAAACGTCATTCAAAACTTCTGTGGCGCAAACCGTCACCAGGGTCATGAGTAATGCTTGAATTAGCGAACCGTCTCAGTCAATACAAAGTCGAAGGACTAAAATCGCGACCGATTGCCTCAGGTAAGTTAGTACGTGTTGTTGGCTTAACCCTTGAAGCGACCGGCTGTAAAGCGCCAATCGGCAGTTTGTGTTTAGTGGAAACCATGTCTGGTCAGATGGAAGCCGAAGTCGTCGGTTTCTCTGGTGATAACCTATTTTTGATGCCGAGTGAGCAAATCACCGGGATCTTACCTGGCGCTCGTGTCACACCAATGACTACTGAAAGTGGTATCCCTGTCGGAATGGAACTGCTCGGTCGAGTGATTGACGGCGTCGGTAATCCACTCGACGGGTTAGGTCCAATCTATACCGAGCAACGCGCTTCCTTTAATGCTGAGCCAATCAACCCGTTAGCTCGTAAACCGATTTCTGAACCACTCGATGTCGGCTTGAAAGCCATTAATGGTTTGCTAACCGTGGGTAAAGGGCAACGTATCGGCCTGTTTGCAGGTTCTGGTGTGGGTAAGTCGGTCACGCTTGGGATGATGACTCGAGGCACTACTGCGCAAGTGGTTGTTGTTGGCTTAATCGGTGAGCGTGGACGAGAAGTTAAAGAGTTTATTGAAGAAATTCTTGGTGAAGATGGCCGTAAGCGTTCGGTTGTTGTGGCCGCTCCTGCGGACTCATCACCATTGATGCGCTTAAAAGGCTGTCAAACTGCCCTAGCTGTCGCCGAGTATTTCCGCGACCAAGGCTTAGATGTTCTGCTACTCATGGATTCATTGACCCGTTTTGCTCAGGCTCAGCGTGAAATTGCTCTGTCTGTGGGTGAGCCGCCAGCAACCAAAGGTTATCCGCCATCAGTCTTCGCTAAGCTTCCAGCGCTGGTGGAACGAGCAGGTAACGGCAATGATGAACAAGGTTCTATCACGGCTTTCTTTACCGTGTTAACCGAAGGTGATGACTTACAAGATCCGATTGCGGATGCGTCGCGAGCGATTCTCGATGGTCACGTTGTGTTATCGCGTGAAATGGCCGATGCGGGTCACTACCCAGCGATTGATGTCGAGAAATCCGTCAGTCGTGTTATGCCGCAAATTACCACTGAAGAACATGTCTTGATGTCGAAAGCGGTAAGGCAAGTGCTGTCTATCTGCCGTAAAAACCAAGATTTGGTTTCGATTGGAGCTTACAAACCAGGAACGGATCCAGCAATCGATAGTGCCTTCACGTTGAAGCCAAAACTGGATGAGTATTTGCAGCAGAAGATGAAAGAGACCGTCCCATACGACATGTGCGTCAACATGTTGAAGCATGTATTGGGTGGCTAACGAGTGAATAAGATTAGTCATGGATAACGCATTAGAATTTTTGCTCGACCAAGCCAAAGATCAAGAGAACCAAGCTGTACTTGCGCTCAACAAAGCGAACTCTGAGCTGCAAGGTTACTATGAGCAAGTTGCGCAGATTGAAAAGTATCGACTGGATTACTGTCAGCAGCTCGTTGACCGCGGCAAGGCTGGTTTAACGGCGAGCCAATATGGTCACTTGAACCGCTTCTTAACTCAGTTGGATGAGACATTATCCAAACAGAGAGAAGCCGAGCACCACTTTAAAAATCAAGTCGATAACTGCCAAAACTACTGGATGGAGTTACGCAAAAAACGTAAATCTTACGAGTGGTTGATGGAGAAAAAGCAGAAAGAAAAAGCAAAGATGCAAGATCGAAGAGAACAAAAGCAAATGGATGAGTTCTCGACTCTGTTATACAGCCGAAAGAAGATGTGATCCTAAGCCACGAATGACGTAGGTGCTGTTCTTGATATTGTGAAAACCGAACTTATAGGCATGTTTCTTGCTCCGTTTTATATAAAATTGCGCGTTATGCCCACCAAAGGCATGAAAAGCATCCGACTTTCTTTTTGTTGCCTGATTCATGGCAGCAAAGCTAGTAGATAGAGCTTGTATATATGAATGTTAGCCTTTCCTCAAATTCAGCGACCAACAAAACGTCATCGTTGTTGGACACCGGTTCTGCCTCTTCCAAGGTAGAAGAAACCGGCGACTCTAAAGGTTTCTTTGAGTCCTTTAAAGAAGCGCTTGGCTTTGAAGAAAGTGGCAGTAAAGCCGCAGAAAAAGACACAGAAAGCACCACGAAACCTGATACTAAACAGGCCTCTACCGAAGGTGAAGCGTCAGCCAAAACGAACAAAGGTGATTCCGCTGAATCAAAGGCTACTGACGAAGTGAGCGAAGCGCAAAGCAAGCAAGTAGCTTCAGAAGTAGAAGGCGAGAAAGCTGCTGATAAAACATCAGCAGAGGCTGCGTCTGGATCTGAGGCTCAGCTCAAAGCCAATTCGGGCACTGATAGCACTGTCGCTGATAAAACTGTCGAAGATAAGGCAAATGGTAAAGATGCGCAGGCTACGACTAACGATTCTAAAGAACAGGTTGCTCAATCCCAAACTCAGGGTTCATCAACGGTAGATGGTGCTACGCAGGCATCGCAAGCCAATGCAGCGATGAGTGAAGGTAATAAATTGCTTGGTCAATTGGACGAGGCAAACAAAACTCTAAATCAAGCGCCAAACGGCAAAGGCTTGCCTCAGCAAGGTCAGGCAGATCAAGCCCAAGGTAATATCACCGGTGCTTCTGTTGCAGGAGCTTCCGTTACCGATAAGGCGACACAACAAGCTAAGGCTGAAAATCAAGAGAAGAGCCTTGAAGTCGATTCTGAAATCGCTGTACTTACCGGAGGTAAGGGTGTTTCTCAGCTGACTGATGCTGAAATTCGACAGTTAATGGATAAAGGCGTCACTCCAGAACAAATTGAAGCCAGTATGAGCCGAGAGCTGAGCCAAAAGAATGCTGCTAGTGCGGTTACTGCCGATCAGAGCCAAGCATTGTCAGCCGCGGATATTGAACTGGCAAAGCAAGTAGATGCCCATACCAAAGCGCTAAACCAATTGAATGGACAAATCGAATCAGAGCAGTCTGTTGTCGATAGCTTGCTTGAGAAGCAACAAAGTGGTGCTAAGTTGACGGTTGATGAGCAAGCCGCTTTGGCTAAAGCGACCTCTAACCTAGACTTATTGAATCAACAGCTCACTAACGTTCAACAGCAAGCAACGGCTTTGCTAAGTCAAGCTCCGGCTGTGAACAGCGCGCCCGGTGAACCCGCTGCTATTGATTGGGATAATACGGATTCAAGCGAAATTAAAGCCTTAGCAGCGGCTGCATCAACAGCCGCTGTAGCGACGGCGGCACAACAAGTGTCAGCGCAGGCCGCTTCTCAATCAGCAAACAATGCTCTTACGGATAAGGCGGCAATGCTGCACGCCAATAATGCACATGCAGCCCAACAGGCCGCAGCTCAACAAGCTAATGTGGCTTCACCTCAGCAGCAAGCAACGTTGGATCCAGCTTTAACCGCGCAAGGAATGGCGATGAATGCAACGCCAGCTGCCACAAAAGCAGGCTCGACTGATACGCTTCTTAAAGCGGGCGCCGGTGCAGCAGCACTGTCTGGTTTGGGTAAAGCGGGTGCTAAAGAAGATTCTAAAGATTCAACCTTTGCTCAGCAGATCGCTTCTGCGGCTGGTGCACAAGGTACAGCCACGGTGGGTTCAGCACCCACGCGAGCTGAAATTCAAGCTGCTCAACAAGCGCCTTTACAGCTCACCAAAGAGCTAGCCAATGAGCAGGTCGCGGAAAAAGTCCAAATGATGATGTCTAAGAACCTCAAGAACTTGGACATTCGTCTCGACCCACCAGAGCTAGGTCAGATGAAAATCCGCATGACCATGAATAATGACGTGGCAAACGTGCACTTTACGGTGAGTAATCAGCAAGCGAGAGATGTGATTGAACAAACCTTACCTCGCTTGAGAGAGATGCTTGCTCAACAAGGTCTGCAGCTTGCCGATTCGTCTGTTCAACAACAGAACTCCGGTCAGGGACAAGATAGATACAACAATGGTGAGCAACAATCCGGCGCTAACCGCACAAATGATACGCAAGGTGATGAAAACCTTGATAGTGGCAGCAATCTTGAATTGAATGTCGCATCAAAGCGTGATGGAATTAGTTATTATGCCTAATATCAGGCTAAGAACGCTTAGTTAATAGAAAAAACCAGTTAATCGAAAGAACAGGAAGTTAGAGTAAAGTATGGCAGAAGAACAAGATGCACCTAAAGGGAAGAGCAAGCTCCTTATAATCATTATAGCCGTAGTCGTGTTACTGCTTGGTATAGGTGGTGCGTTGTACTTTTTCTTAGGTTCTGACGATAGCGCCTCTGAATCTCAGTCTCAGCCAGCAACTGCTGTGGTCGCGGTAGAGCCTGTTATGTATGTTAATATTCCTCAGCCCTTCTTGTTTAATGTGACAGGTGACAAAAAAGATCGCCTAGTTCAGATAAAAGCACAGCTCATGGTACGTGGCAGTAAGAATGAAGACCTAGCTCGTTACCACTCTCCACTTGTAGAAAGTACGCTACTGGCCACGTTTGCCTCGGCAACGGTCGATCAATTGCGCTCACCTACTGGACGAGTTGAACTGCGTGACAAGGCAACAGAAGATATTAAAGCAAGCCTGGCTCAAGCTGTTGGCCAGCCTGTGATTGAAAAAGTGCTATTCACTGACTTCGTAATTCAATAGGTAATTTGTGACCGATTTATTAAGCCAAGACGAAATTGATGCGCTGTTACATGGCGTTGATGATGTTGAAGAAGTTGAAGATGTCTTAGAAACCGAAAATGACAATGCGGTCAATTTCGACTTCTCATCTCAAGATCGAATCGTCCGTGGTCGAATGCCGACCCTTGAACTTATTAACGAGCGTTTCGCACGTCATATGCGTATCAGCTTGTTTAATATGTTACGTAAAACGGCTGAAGTGTCGATCAACGGCGTACAAATGATGAAGTTTGGTGAGTACCAAAACACATTGTATGTACCCACCAGTTTAAACATGGTTCGTTTCCGTCCACTGAAAGGTACGGCACTCATCACCATGGAAGCTCGTCTGGTTTTCATTCTCGTAGAGAACTTTTTTGGCGGTGATGGTCGTTTCCACGCCAAGATTGAAGGTCGTGAATTCACGCCTACTGAAAGACGAATCATTCAGTTACTGCTGAAAATTGTTTTTGAAGATTACAAAGAAGCTTGGTCTCCTGTGATGGGGGTTGAGTTTGAATACTTGGATTCTGAAGTGAACCCAAGTATGGCGAACATTGTGAGCCCAACCGAAGTGATTGTTGTGAGTTCGTTCCACATTGAAGTGGATGGCGGTGGTGGTGACTTCCACGTTGTCATGCCATATTCCATGGTTGAGCCGATCCGTGAACTGCTTGATGCGGGTGTTCAATCAGACAAGATGGAAACCGATGTTCGTTGGAGTACCGCACTGCGTGATGAAATCATGGATGTGCCTGTCAATTTCCGTGTGAACTTGCTAGAGCAAGACATCTCCCTTCGTGACCTGATGGAGCTGCGCCCTGGTGACGTTATCCCAATGAACATGCCTGAGCACGCAACCATGTTTGTCGAAGAACTGCCGACTTATCGTGTGAAAATGGGACGTTCTGGTGAGAAGCTTGCAGTACAGATTTCGGAAAAAATTCAAAGACCCCATGTGGTTAAAACTGATCTCGCTTTTCTAGGTAAAGACTTAATGTCTGAACTCGAAAACAGCGATGATGACGAATAGAAAAATAGATAAAAGTATAGGAATTGGTAATGGAACCTAGTGAAGATCAAAAGCTAGCAGACGAATGGGCTGCAGCACTTGGTGAAGATCCTTCTGCGCCGTCAATTGATGTTGATGATGTGCTTGCGGCACCACTTGATGAGCTAACCGATTCATCGTCTCCGATTTCTGAAGATGAGCGTCGTAAGCTGGATACCATTATGGATATTCCAGTGACTATTTCGATGGAAGTTGGCCGTTCTCAGATCAGTATCCGAAACTTACTTCAATTGAACCAAGGTTCGGTTGTTGAGCTTGATCGAATCGCTGGTGAGTCATTAGACGTGATGGTCAACGGAACTCTGATTGCTCATGGAGAAGTGGTTGTGGTGAATGACAAATTTGGTATTCGTTTGACAGATGTTATTAGTCAAACAGAACGAATTAAGAAGTTGCGTTAATGAGCTTTTTGTCTCAAAGACTGGCGGGCTCTTCTCTCGGAATGACAGGTTTGTTTCGCAGAGTCTTGGGAGTAGGGCTACTTGCTACTCCTTCTATTGCCTTTGCGGCAACGCCTCCTTCTCTCGATTTAGCGACCACTTTTGGGTCGCTAATTTTCGTTATAGCCTTCATTTTATTTATTGCTTGGCTACTGAAGCGAATGCAAGTGCCTGCGATGTCGAATCAACAAGGTTTGGCTATTATTAGGCAAATCCCTGTTGGTACTAAAGAGCGCATCGCTATTGTGCAAGCGGGTGATGAACAGTTCTTGGTAGGGATTACCACACAATCGATTCAGCTGATCTCTAAGCTCGATAAACCTCTTACTCAGGAGATGCTGGAAAAAAGTACATTTTCAAGTCAGCTTTCCCAGCTAATAAAAAAAGATGCAAACAAGTAACGGACTTTTGAACTCCTCTTACTTTCACCAAGCCGGAGCTTTCCGAACGGTGAAAGTGTGGTTGGTTCAGCTTATTCTCCTATGCTCAATCGTATTCAGTGTGTCGGTATTTGCACAAGCTGAAGACGGTACCGTCATTCCTGCGAATACTGCTGGTTCGGAATCGGTCACTATCAGCACGATGGAACAAGACCAAGCCAAATCGACAACCATGACCACGGGCAGTTTGACTGGCAATGGTGGCGGCATACCTGCCTTTACCATGACAACCAATGCCAATGGCGGTGAAGACTACTCGATTAACCTGCAAATTCTCGCGTTAATGACCATGCTTGGCTTCTTGCCGGCGATGGTGATTTTGATGACATCGTTCACTCGTATTGTGGTTGTGATGTCTATCTTGCGTCAGGCGATGGGTCTACAACAAACACCGTCTAACCAAGTCATTATTGGTATCGCGATATTCTTGACCTTCTTCATTATGTCGCCAGTGATTAATCAAGTTAACGAACAAGCAGTTCAGCCTTATCTAAATGAACAGATATCGGCACGACAGGCATTTGATGTTGCCCAAGAGCCGATTAAGTCCTTCATGCTCAAGCAGACTCGAATCAAAGACCTCGAAACCTTTGTCGAGATTTCTGGCGCGGAAGTGACTAACCCTGAAGATGTTTCGATGGCGGTTCTGATTCCAGCGTTTATCACCTCAGAATTAAAAACGGCTTTCCAAATCGGCTTTATGCTGTTCTTGCCGTTCCTAATCATCGACTTGGTGGTGGCATCGGTATTGATGGCTATGGGTATGATGATGTTGTCACCGATGATTGTATCGCTGCCGTTTAAGTTGATGCTGTTTGTTCTTGTTGATGGCTGGAACTTGATACTCTCCACACTCGCCGGCAGTTTTGCCTTGTAGCTGGGGGAATAATGAATCCTGAAATATTCGTAGAGTTGTTCCGAGATGCCCTTTGGATGGTACTAATCATGGTTTGCGCCATCATTATTCCTAGCCTGCTGATCGGTTTGGTTGTGGCTGTTTTCCAAGCTGCGACCTCAATCAACGAACAAACACTGAGTTTCCTGCCGCGTTTGATCGTAACTTTGTTGGCGTTGATGCTATTCGCACACTGGATGACCCAGATGATGATGGAGTTCTTTTTTGAGCTCATCGAACGCTTGCCGCAAGTTCTGTATTAAACCGATATGGAATACCCAACGAGCCTTGTACTAGAGTGGTTAGCCAATTATTTTTGGCCATACACTCGCATCTCAGCGATGCTGATGGTGATGACGGTAACAGGGGCACGTTTCGTGTCGCCGCGTATTCGTCTGTATTTAGGCTTGGCGATCACTTTTGCGGTGATGCCTGCGATTCCGGCCGTTCCAAAAGAGATTGAACTTCTGTCCTTTCAAGGCTTCCTGACTGTCTTTGAGCAAATCGTGATTGGCGTGGCCATGGGCTTTGTTACCCAGTTCATGATTCAAACCTTTGTTATGCTGGGTCAGATCCTCGGTATGCAATCGAGCTTGGGCTTCGCTTCAATGGTCGACCCGGCTAACGGGCAAAACACGCCGGTACTTGGTCAGCTGTTCATGCTGCTAGCGACCATGTTCTTCTTGGCGACCGATGGTCACTTGAAAATGCTGCAGCTGGTGGTGTTTAGTTTTAAGACCTTGCCGATTGGCAGTGGCTCTCTAACCTCTGTGGATTTTCGAGAGCTCGCGTTGTGGCTCGGTATCATGTTCAAAACGGCATTGGCGATGTCCTTGTCGGGCATTATCGCGCTGTTAACAATTAACTTGTCGTTTGGTGTAATGACGCGTGCGGCACCTCAGTTAAACATCTTTTCTTTGGGTTTTGCATTTGCGCTACTCGTGGGTCTGTTACTTTGTTGGTACATCCTTGGCGGCTTGTATAGTCACTATGAGCTATTCTGGATGCAGGGCGAACAACAGATATGTCGTCTAATCCGGTTAGATTGCTAGGAGACTGAAATGGCAGAGTCAGACGGTCAAGAACGCACAGAAGACGCCACGCCCAAACGCTTGCAACAGGCCAAAGAGAAAGGGCAGGTTGCAAGGTCAAAAGAGCTAGCGTCAGCATCGGTACTAATTGTTGGTGCGATTGCATTAATGTGGTTTGGCGAATCGATGGCGAAGGCTTTGTTCGAGGCGATGCAACGCCTGTTCTCTTTGAGTCGCGACGAGATCTTTGACACCAATAAGCTGCTTGAAATAGCTGGTGGCGCACTGGTGAACCTGCTTTTTCCGCTGTTTTTGATACTGATAACCTTGTTTGTTGCTGCCGTCATCGGCGCTGCGGGTGTCGGTGGGATTAACTTCTCAATGCAAGCGGCGATGCCAAAGGCGTCTAAGCTCAACCCACTCAGTGGTATCAAGCGTATGTTTGGCCTGCAAAGTTGGGTTGAACTGCTCAAGTCTATTCTTAAAGTAGCGCTCGTATCGGGGATGGCGATTTATCTGATTCAAGCCTCTCAGCATGATTTAATGCAGCTGAGTATGGATGTGTACCCGCAGAACATCTTTCATGCCTTGGATATCTTGCTCAATTTCATCCTGTTGATCAGCTGCTCACTGCTGATTGTGGTGGCGATTGATATCCCGTTCCAGATCTGGCAACACGCCGATCAATTGAAGATGACCAAACAAGAAGTCAAAGACGAATTCAAAGACACTGAAGGTAAGCCGGAAGTGAAAGGCCGAATTCGTATGCTTCAAAGGGAAGCGGCTCAGCGTCGCATGATGGCTGATGTCCCTCAAGCGGATGTGATTGTGACCAACCCGGAACACTTTTCAGTGGCGCTGCGCTACAAGCAGAATCAAGACAAAGCACCAATTGTGGTTGCTAAAGGTGTCGACCACATGGCGATGAAGATCCGAGAGATTGCGCGTGCAAACGACATCTATATCGTTCCAGCGCCGCCATTGGCGAGGGCGCTTTATCACACCACGGAGCTAGAACAACAAATTCCTGACGGTCTGTTTACGGCAGTTGCACAAGTGCTTGCATATGTTTTCCAGCTTAAACAGTACCGAAAACGAGGTGGTGAGCGACCAAAACTGCAAGATTCCAATATGCCGATCCCACCTGATTTACGTCATTAGATCAATTGCTTGAGCTCTGCGTGATGAACCCTGATAATAGCGAGCTAGCTAATCTTCCTTTTATAGAGGTGATGGCGATAATTTGACGTGAGATGTTGGTACAGTGTTTGCTGTAGTAGCCTGAACATTATAAGCCCATAGCAAACAGCCCTGACTAAGACCTAATCCACTTGTTCAGAGAGCTACAACATAGCGAAACTGTCTAGATTTATGAAATTCTCCCTGCCTTTTGCGGACAAGCTACCTAAAATCCCTAACCGTGCCATGCCTGCGATTGGTGCACCTGTTATGGTACTTACAACGCTTGCTATGGTGGTGTTGCCCATTCCGGCTTTCTTGTTGGATATGTTCTTCACCTTCAACATTGCACTGTCTATGGTTGTGCTATTGGTATCGGTTTATACCCGCAGGCCTTTAGATTTTGCTGCATTCCCGACCGTCTTGCTGATTGCGACTCTACTTCGATTAGCCTTGAACGTTGCTTCGACACGTGTGGTATTGCTCCATGGTCACGAAGGTGGCGACGCGGCTGGTAATGTGATTGAAGCCTTCGGTAACGTGGTTATCGGTGGTAACTATGCGGTAGGTCTAGTGGTGTTCTTGATTCTTATGATCATCAACTTCATGGTTGTAACCAAAGGTGCGGGTCGTATCTCGGAAGTAAGCGCGCGTTTCACGTTAGACGCCTTACCGGGTAAACAGATGGCAATCGATGCCGACCTGAATGCAGGTTTGATCGACCAAGACCAGGCACGTCTGAGACGTTTTGAAGTAACCAAAGAAGCTGACTTCTACGGTTCGATGGACGGTGCTTCTAAGTTTGTTAAAGGCGATGCGATCGCTGGTATCTTAATCTTATTCATCAACATCATTGGTGGCTTGAGCATTGGTATGGCTCAGTTTGACCTTGGTTTTGGCGAAGCAATCGAAATCTATACACTACTGACTATCGGTGATGGTCTGGTAGCACAAATTCCGTCTCTATTATTGTCGATCGCAGCTGCAATGATGGTAACGCGTCAAAACACCGATGAAGATATGGGCGAGCAACTTGTCTTCCAAATGTTCGACAACCCTAAAGCCCTCATGATCACCGCCGCCATCCTTGGCATCATGGGTATTGTTCCGGGTATGCCACATTTCTCGTTCTTGAGCCTTGCCATCGTTGCAGGAGCAGGGGCGTATTACATCGATAAAAAGAACAAGAAGAAGGCGGAAGAACCTAACCTTCCGGCGACGGTTGAAGCTAATGGAGAAGTTGGCTCTCAGAAGGAGCTTTCTTGGGATGATGTTCAACCTGTTGATATTATTGGTTTAGAAGTGGGTTACCGTTTGATTCCTTTGGTTGACAGAGACCAAGGCGGGGAGCTGCTTGAACGCGTTAAAGGTGTACGTAAGAAGCTGTCTCAAGACTTTGGTTTCTTGATCCCAGCGGTACACATTCGCGATAACCTAGAACTGACCCCAAACAGCTACCGTATTACCCTGATGGGTGTTGCGGTGGGTGAAGCTGAGATTAAGCCAGATATGGAACTTGCGATTAACCCGGGCCAAGTCTATGGCATGATCGATGGCGAGCCGACGATTGACCCTGCCTTTGGCCTCGAAGCGGTTTGGATTCGTGAAGAGCAGCGTGAACACGCCCAAGCTCTAGGTTATACCGTTGTAGATTCTTCTACAGTACTGGCGACACACCTTAGCCAGCTGCTAACCAACAACGCATCGCAGCTCATTGGCCACGAAGAAGTTCAGAACTTACTTGAGATGCTCAGCCGCTCAACACCTAAGCTGGTGGAAGGTTTTGTACCGGATCAATTGCAGTTGGGTGTGGTCGTGAAAGTGCTCCAGAACCTGTTGAATGAAGCCATTCCAATTCGTGACATTCGAACCATAGTCCAAACTTTGTCGGAGTATTCAGGTAAGAGTCAAGAACCTGACATACTTACTGCGGCGGTTCGTATCTCATTGAAACGACTAATTGTTCAAGAAATCAATGGTATAGAACCAGAATTGCCAGTGATAACTTTGATTCCGGAGCTGGAACAAATCTTGCATCAAACCATGCAGGCATCCGGCGGAGAATCTGCTGGTATTGAACCTGGTTTAGCCGAACGTTTACAGACCTCCCTCAGCCACGCTACACAAGAGCAAGAGCTGAAAGGGGAGCCCGCGGTACTATTGACCTCTGGCGTGTTGCGTTCGACTCTGGCTAAGTTCGTGAAGAACACGATCCCAAGCTTGCGAGTCTTGTCTTACCAAGAAATACCGGACGAAAAGCAGATACGTATAGTACAAGCTGTTGGTAATTAAGCCGCCTAATTAGAACGGATAATCGAATTGAAAATTAAACGATTTTTTGCAAAAGATATGCGAACGGCTCTGCTCCAAGTTAAAGAAGAACTTGGTTCAGAAGCGGTGATCATGTCTAACAAAAAGGTCGCAGGTGGCGTGGAAATTGTTGCCGCTATTGATGGCGAATCCAGCCCGTCGACAGCGAGCCAGAGATTAAATAAACCTCAGCAGCCTGCACAAAGCCAATATACGCAAATGGCCGCGCCCGCAGCTCCTGCAGGGCGACGTCAATTAGATGATGACAAGGTTAGCCTACAGTCTAATGCTGAAGGTGGACGCTCAATGACCAAGCGCTTTGCGAACATGCTAAAGCAATACAGTCATGGCGCCGATGATGAGCCACAGCATCGTGCTGAAAATGAAGATTCATTGTCAGCATTGCTCAATCGCCAATCAAGCACGGGTCATAAGCCTCAGAGTCAAAGCAATTTGCAGTCTCATGGCCATCAGCAATCTCACGGTAACCAACAGTCTCACGGCAATCTTGATTCAGCATTTGCTCGTGAAACGGGTTTGTCTAAGTTGATTGCTGAAGACCGCAGAGTAGAGCGCCCGGCACCTCGCTTGGATCCGACCCGTTATGATCGTGGTCGAGAGAATACTCAATCCAAAGGCTCTGATACTGAAATGGAAACGATGCGCGAAGAGATGACCTCAATTCGTCGTCTGTTAGAACATCAAGTTTCCGGGTTAATGTGGCAAGAAGTTGAGCGTCGTGAACCGCTCAGAGCGATGCTTATTAAGCGCCTTGAGCGTATGGGTGTATCTGCAGAGCTTGCCGATCAAATGGCCTGCTACATTCCTGAAGATACTAAACCTGCACGTGCGTGGAAGGCTTTGTTAGCTCTGGTTGCTGACCAAATCTCCGTTACACAAAAAGATATTTTAAAACGCGGCGGTATTGTGGCTCTACTTGGCCCAACCGGCGTGGGTAAAACAACGACTGTTGCAAAGCTAGCTGCACGTGCTGCCATGGAATATGGCGCTGATAACGTCGCACTAGTGACAACTGACACATATCGTATAGGTGCACATGAGCAGTTATCGATCTACGGTCGAATTATGGGTTGTCCTGTAAGAGTTGCTAAAGATTCTAGCGAACTGGCCGATGTAATATATCAGTTACGTAATCGTCGCCTGATTCTGGTCGATACTGCAGGCATGGGACAACGAGATGTTCGCCTATCTGAGCAGTTAGACACATTGATGCAAGAGAGTGGTTCCGTTATCAACAGCTACCTTGTGTTGCCTGCAACCGCGCAACGCAAAGTACTGCAAGAAACAATTGAACACTTTAGAAGAATCCCGTTGTCGGGATGCATCATGACTAAGCTGGATGAATCCCTAAGTCTAGGTGAATTCATCAGTGTCGTAATACAAAATGCATTACCAGTTGCTTACATAGCAAATGGTCAACGAGTTCCTGAAGATATCGTTATAGCTCAGCCAAAGTACATGATTGCTAAGGCTAATGAGCTATTAGAAAAATCTACAGAGAATGAACCTCATTACTGGAATAGCGATTCTGAAGGGCTCTAGGCGGCGGATAAATATGAATGAAAATATGATACATGATCAAGCTAGCGGCCTCCGTCGCTTAACCAAGCCTTCACTCACAAAAGTTATCGCTGTAACCGGTGGTAAGGGAGGCGTTGGTAAATCTAATGTGACGTTAGGTATGGCTATTTGCATGGCGCGCCAAGGCAAAAAAGTTATGGTGCTAGATGCCGATTTAGGACTAGCTAACGTCGATATCATGCTGGGTATTCGTTCTAAACGAAACCTTGGGCATGTGTTGGCAGGCGAATGTGAACTTAAGGATGCGATTGTCGAAGGGCCGCACGGAATTAAAATTATTCCAGCGACATCGGGCACTCAAAGCATGACTGAACTTTCACACGCACAGCATGCTGGTTTGATTCGCGCATTCGGTTCGCTTGAAGACGAGATGGATATCTTGTTGGTTGATACTGCAGCCGGTATTTCGGACATGGTGATCAGCTTCTCAAGAGCGGCGCAAGACGTGGTTGTCGTGGTATGTGATGAACCTACCTCGATCACGGATGCATATGCTTTGATTAAGCTTTTAAGCAGAGAACACCAAGTTCAGCGATTCAAAGTTGTTGCAAATATGGTCAGAAGCTACCGCGAAGGCCGAGAATTATTTGCAAAGTTGACTTTGGTCACAGAGCGCTTCTTGAATGTGAGCCTCGAACTCGTAGCATGTATTCCTTTAGATGATAAAGTACGTCAATCAGTCAAGAGACAGAAAATCGTAGTCGATGCGTTTCCTCGCTCTCCAGCTGCATTGGCAATCAGCTCTTTGGCTAACAAAGCATTGACCTGGCCAATACCAAAAACACCAAGTGGACACTTGGAGTTCTTTGTTGAAAGGCTGCTGAATCGTACTGAATTTATAGAGGAACCATTTGGTGAATAAAGCGCTTACTTACGACCAACACGCTAATCACAATAGCCAACAGGCTTTTTTTGAGAAGTACTCTGTGTTGGTTAAACGTATCGCTCATCACTTGTTGGGGCGATTGCCGCCTAATGTATTGGTTGATGACTTAATTCAAGCCGGCATGATCGGCTTGATTGAAGCGCAACAAAACTATGATGGTACCAAAGGCGCAAGCTTTGAGACGTATGCTGGTATTCGAATTCGCGGGGCAATGTTGGATGACATTCGCCGTGGGGATTGGGTACCGAGATCGGTTCATAAAAACAATCGAGAAATCAGCAGTGCAATTGCGGAATTAGAGGGTATCCTCAACCGCGACCCGAGTGATGCCGAAGTGGCAAAACACATGGGGCTCAGTTTAGAGCAGTATCACAGTGCTTTAACTGACATTAATTGCTCAAGGCTGGTTGGAATCGAAGATTTAGGCGTCTCAGATGATGTAATATCTCCGAATGAAGACTCTCAAGATAATACGCCTTTTCAAGGGGTTGCTGATGAGTCATTCCGCCAAGCTTTGATCGATTCGATAAAACAACTTCCGGAAAGGGAAGGCCTTGTGCTTTCGCTTTATTACGACGAAGAACTCAATTTAAAAGAGATTGGGGAAGTGTTAGGTGTCAGCGAATCTCGTGTCAGCCAAATACTGAGCCAATCTATGCAGCGTTTACGCACTAAGTTAAGTGCTTGGACACAGAACGACTAACAACACTGATCCTATTCAGTGGAGGCTAATTTGAACAAAAACATGAAAATTCTCATTGTTGATGATTTTTCAACGATGCGCCGAATTGTTAAAAACCTACTTCGCGACTTAGGTTTCAACAACACTCAAGAAGCAGATGATGGCTTGACCGCGTTACCTATGCTGAAAAAAGGCGAATTTGATTTCGTGGTAACTGACTGGAACATGCCAGGCATGCAAGGGATTGACCTGCTTAAACACATTCGCGCAGACGCAGAACTTAAGCACCTTCCTGTGCTTATGATCACAGCAGAAGCGAAGCGTGAGCAGATCATCGAAGCAGCGCAAGCGGGTGTTAATGGTTACATTGTGAAGCCTTTCACTGCTGCAACGTTGAAAGAGAAACTTGATAAGATTTTTGATCGCTTATAAGCATCAATAAATTTAGGCACTTCTAGGTAAACACTGGCTGATAAGTTATCTGTTTATCTCGATAGCCTAAGCGCACAAAGTATGCGGAGTAAGGCCGAATTCAGGATGATTTCATTAGAACAAGCAAAAAAATTAGTAGAGCTGCTTGAGAGCGATGAGCAGCAAAATGCTGATTCTCTTGTGAGAAGCATTTATGAAGATAACTTTAGTCTTCAAGACAATCCAATGCTTCAAGAAATAGGAAGTCTGACACGCGACCTCCATGACTCTTTGACTCAATTCAATTTCGATGAACGCATCAGCGTTATCGCAAATGATGAAATCCCTGACGCAAGGGATCGCCTTCAGTATGTCATTGATAAAACGGAAGTTGCGGCAAACAAGACGATGGACGCTGTTGATCGCTGTATGCCAATCGCAGACAACCTACACGAGTGTTTACTTCAAGTAAGGCCTCAATGGAATGAACTGATGCATGGCCGCATTGAGCTGGCACAATTTAAAGCTTTATGTCACCGCATTGATGGATTGCTTGTCCAAGTAGAAGGCGACAGTACTGAACTACGCGGACAATTGACTGAAATCTTGATGGCTCAGGATTTCCAAGATTTAACTGGGCAGATAATTAGCAAAGTTATTACCTTGGTGAATGAGGTGGAAGGACGTTTGGTCGAGATTCTCACGGTATTCGGTGCGAATCAAAAAGAGCCAACTCCAGAGTCAGAGAAGAAAGCATCGATTGCGCCTGAAGGTCCAATTATGAACCCAGAAGAGCGCGAAGACGCTGTCGCATCTCAAGATGAAGTCGACGATTTGTTATCCAGTCTTGGATTTTAAAGGTAACGTATGAGCTACGATTTAGACGAAGATATTCTTCAGGACTTTTTAGTCGAAGCAGGAGAGATCCTTGAACTCCTATCAGAACAACTGGTAGAGCTTGAGAATAACCCTGACGACAAAGACCTATTAAATGCTATTTTCCGTGGTTTCCATACAGTAAAAGGTGGTGCTGGTTTCCTAGCATTAACTGAGCTGGTGGATACTTGTCATGGTGCTGAGAATGTGTTCGACATTCTACGAAACGGCCAACGCAGCGTAACATCAGGTTTGATGGATACCATGCTGCAGGCGCTAGATACAGTTAATGTACAGTTTCGCGCCGTGCAAGATCAGGAACCTTTAGTACCAGCTGACCAATCTTTATTGGATGAACTTCACCGTCTCTGCAAACCAGAGTCTGCGGATGAAGTGGCACCAGTAGAAGCGCCTGCACCTATTATCCCTGAACCTGTAGTTGTAGCGCCCGAGCCTGTTATTGCTCCGGAACCTGCTGCTGAAAGCTCAAACATCAATGCATCTTCAGTCGATGACATCTCTGAAGATGAGTTTGAACGCCTACTTGATGAGCTTCACGGTAAAGGTGGTTCACCAACAGCGCCTTCTGCACCAGCACCCGCTGCACCTCAGCCTGTTGCTGACAGTGGTGATATTACTGATGACGAATTTGAAAAGTTATTAGATGAACTGCACGGCGCGGGTAAGAGCCCGACAGCGGCAAGTTCAACGCCTCCTCCTCCGCCAGCGCCTCCTGCAGCACCTGTTTCGGCGATGTCTGAAGGCGATGATCTGATGACTGACGAAGAGTTCGAGAAGTTACTTGACCAACTACATGGCTCAGGTAATGGACCTTCGATTGAAGAGTTGGATGCCGCGACTAAGCCAGCACAAGTTAAGGCAGTAGCACCTCAAGCCGCGCCTAAACCTCAACCAGCCGCGCCAGTTGCCGTTAAAGCTGAGCCAAAACCGAGCGCTCCAGCAAAAGCTGAAGTTAAAGCGCCGGCGAAGAAGCAGCAAGCTGAAGCGACAGTTCGCGTTGATACATCAACACTGGACACCATCATGAACATGGTGGGTGAACTGGTATTGGTGCGTAACCGACTAGTTAGCCTTGGCCTTAACAGCAACGACGAAGAAATGTCGAAAGCTGTCTCTAACTTAGATGTTGTTACTGCAGATCTACAAGGTGCAGTAATGAAGACTCGTATGCAGCCGATCAAGAAAGTATTTGGTCGCTTCCCACGAGTTGTCCGTGACCTTGCTCGTAGCTTGAAGAAAGACATCGTTCTTGAAATGCGTGGAGAAGAAACGGATCTTGATAAAAACTTAGTAGAAGCACTTGCTGATCCCCTGATTCACTTGGTGAGAAACTCTGTCGACCATGGTATTGAAATGCCGGACGACCGTGTTGCAGCAGGTAAATCTAGAACGGGTAAAGTGATTCTGTCTGCCTCTCAAGAAGGTGACCACATTGAGCTAGCTATCGTTGATGACGGTGGCGGTATGGACCCAGATAAGCTTCGTGCTATCGCGGTTAAACGTGGCCTGATGGATGAAGATGCAGCGTCTCGCTTATCAAATAAAGAGTGTTTCAACCTGATTTTTGCTCCTGGCTTCTCAAGCAAAGAGCAGATCTCGGATATCTCTGGTCGTGGTGTGGGTATGGACGTTGTGAAAACAGCGATCAACACACTGAACGGCTCTATTGATATTGATTCAGAAATGGGACAGGGCACCAAGATCACCATCAAGGTTCCACTAACCCTAGCGATTCTACCAACCTTGATGGTCGGTGTTGCGGGTCACCCATTTGCATTGCCATTGGCATCGGTTAACGAGATCTTCCACCTGGATTTAAGCCGCACAAACGTGGTTGATGGTCAGCTGACGATCATCGTTCGCGATAAATCTATTCCGTTGTTCTACTTGCAAAACTGGCTTGCACCTAAAGCGGGTATTGTTGAACTGCGCAAAGGACACGGCCATGTTGTTATCGTGCAACTTGGTAGCCAACGTGTTGGTTTTGTTGTCGATACGCTTATCGGTCAAGAAGAAGTCGTGATCAAGCCGCTTGATAAGCTTCTGCAAGGCACGCCAGGAATGGCAGGCGCGACAATTACAAGTGACGGACACATTGCATTGATTCTAGATGTGCCGGACTTGTTGAAGCAGTACGCAGCTGCGTCAAGAATTTAATTTAAGGATAAATATGGCGATTAAAGTATTAGTCGTTGATGATTCGAGTTTTTTTCGTCGTCGCGTTAGCGAGATCATCAACTCAGAGGCTCGCCTAGAAGTCATTGATGTTGCAGTAAACGGTAAAGAAGCCGTTGAGAAAGCGAAACAGCTAAGACCTGACGTAATCACGATGGACATTGAAATGCCTGTCATGGACGGCATCACTGCCGTTCGTGAGATCATGGCCGCGTCTCCAACGCCTATTTTGATGTTTTCATCGTTAACGCATGATGGAGCGAGAGCAACGTTAGATGCGTTAGATGCAGGTGCTCTCGACTTCTTACCTAAGAAGTTTGAAGACATTGCACGTAACCGTGATGATGCGGTTGCGTTACTTCAACAGCGTGTGATTCAGATTGCAGCGAAGCGTGCTTTTATGCGCCGCGCTCCAATTACACCAAGAGCGAGCGCGACGGCATCAACTGCAACGGCATTACGCCAACCGGTTTCTGCCGCTCCAGCCGCTAGACCTGCTGCTTCTGCTGCGAAATTCAGAGCCTCTGGTAAAAAGTATCAGTTAACAGCGATCGGTACGTCGACTGGCGGCCCTGTTGCTCTACAGAAGATTTTGACTCGCATCCCTGCCAACTATCCACATCCGATTGTGTTAGTTCAGCATATGCCTGCAACATTCACCGCTGCTTTTGCAAGTCGATTGAACACCTTGTGTAAGATTGAAGTTCGCGAAGCGCAAGACGGTGATGTGTTAAAACCTGGCGTGGCGTATCTTGCTCCAGGTGGTAAACAGATGATGGTTGATGGCCGCGCAGGGTCTGCACGTCTAAGAATTATCGATGGCGGCGACCGCATGAACTACAAGCCTTGTGTGGATGTCACATTCGGCTCTGCAGCGAAGATCTACGGTGACAAAGTCTTGTCTATGATACTGACCGGTATGGGCGCAGATGGTCGAGAAGGTTCGCGTATGTTGAAAACTGCGGGCTCGACGATTTGGGCACAAGACGAAGATAGTTGTGTTGTATATGGTATGCCTCAAGCTGTAGCAAAAGCTGGCATTTCTACTGAAGACCTCCCTCTAGACCGCATCGCGGAAAGGATCTTGGTTGAAGTTGGGTTAGCTTAGGTAAATCGAAATGATTGTTTGGAGTGTTGCAAACCAAAAAGGTGGTGTTGGTAAAACGACCACGACCGTGACTCTAGCAGGTTTACTTGCGTTGAAGGGTCACCGTGTTCTGTTGGTTGATACTGACCCACATGCATCACTGACCACCTATCTGGGGTACGACTCAGATACGGTGGAATCGAGCCTGTTTGATCTGTTCCAGTTGCGTGAGTTTAACGCGCAGACGGTAAGACCTTTGCTTCTACAAACGGAAGTCGAAGGTATCGATATTATCCCTGCGCATATGTCTTTGGCGACATTAGACCGTGTAATGGGAAATCGAAGCGGCATGGGGTTGATCTTGAAGCGTGCTTTAGCCGCTTTGAAAGACGACTATGACTATGTATTGATTGATTGCCCGCCAATTCTGGGTGTGATGATGGTCAATGCATTGGCTGCAAGCGATCGTATATTGATTCCGGTACAGACTGAGTTTTTGGCGATGAAGGGCTTAGAGCGCATGATTCGCACTTTGACCATCATGCAGAAGTCTCGCAAAACACCGTTTAAGGTGACGATTGTCCCAACGATGTACGACAAGCGAACCAAAGCCTCACTGCAAACATTAACGCAGCTCAAAGATGATTACCCAAACCAAGTTTGGACGTCTGCTGTGCCGATTGATACCAAGTTTCGAGATGCGAGCCTAAAGCGCTTGCCAGCCTCTCATTTTGCATCGGGTAGCCGTGGTGTATTTGCTTATAAACAGTTGCTTATTTATCTCGAAAGGTTGGCGATAAATGAGCGCGAATAAAGAATCAACATTGGCGCAGCCAAGTCTCTCCAGTGAACAAGCACTGGATGATTATTTTACTGCGTTGTTAGGTGATGAAAGCTTTGAATCTGACGATTTTTTTGTTGACGAGTCGAGCGACGAATCACAACCTGAAGAGCCAGAGCCAGAGCCAGAGCCAGAGCCAGAGCCAGAGCCAGAGCCAGAGCCAGAGCCAGAGCCAGAGCCAGAGC
>NZ_JALNTS010000004.1:274925-371762 GCF_023161725.1 Vibrio sp. 1CM24A | reverse complement strand
AGAGCCAGAGCCAGAGCCAGAGCCAGAGCCAGAGCCAGAGCCAGAGCCAGAGCCAGAGCCAGAGCCAGAGCCAGAGCGCCAATTTTCGAGTCACCACTCAAGCTACGCAGAAATACGCGCGGCTGAGTTTGAGGTTCCTAACCTTGAAGATGTTCAGAAACTACTGAGTCGTTTAGAGGCGACCAATGTTGTTGATGAACTGAACCTTGATGAGTTGATGGATCAGAACACCCAGAAAATCGCCCAGCAAGCTGACATGCAAATGTTTGATGCCGCGGTTGAGTCTGTTCAAGTGTTCGAAGAGCCAGAGATTCAGGATTGGAATCTTCCAGAACCCGATTTATCAATTGTTGTAGAGCCACCTGTTGAATCGCAGCAAATTGAAGAGTTACAAGCTGAACCGTTAGCGACGGAACAAGCAGAAGTTAAGGCTGTTGAGCCTGAACTTGACGTTCCTGAGCCCGAGACAGTTATTGAACCAGAAACTCAAGCCGGAGGTGCTGACCAGTTTACCTCTTGGGAAAGTACGGTTCGCAAAGAAGACTTTCAAGTCTTGTATTTTGATGTAAACGGCGTGACCTTTGCGGTGCCACTTGATGAGCTTGGCGGCATCCATCGCCTTGAAGAGTTAAGTCATATCATTGGTAAGCCAGCTTGGTATTTAGGTTTACAAACCAACCGTGATAGTCAGCTAGATGTGGTCGACACCGCAAAATGGGTGATGTCTGAGAAACTATCAGGTGACGAATACAAAGAAAACTATCAATATATAGTGATGCTTGGAGAGAGCTTGTGGGGCCTTGCGGGTACTGAGCTAAAAGGCACCGAGCTACTTAATACAGATAAAGTACGTTGGCGAGAAATGGCAGGGAAACGCCCATGGCTCGCTGGTATGGTAAAAGAAAAAATGTGTGCTTTGATTCATGTTGAAGCATTAATCGCCATGCTAAACGCAGGGCTAGATGTAAAAGCATTAAGCTAGTCATAAGCATTAGGCTAACAATAAGCATCAAGTTAATAATAGTGGTCGGTAACGACGGCAAGAGGATTATCTATGTCTCATATGAGTGAAGTTGAAGTAAGAAAAGAGCAAACGAATGATGAAGTACTTCAATGGGTGACTTTCCAGCTAGAAGAAGAAACTTACGGCATCAACGTAATGCAAGTACGTGAAGTACTGCGTTACAGCGAAATTGCTCCAGTACCGGGTGCTCCAGATTACGTTCTAGGTATTATTAACCTACGTGGTAACGTTGTTACTGTTATCGACACTCGTTCTCGCTTTGGTTTGATGCAAGGTGAAATCACAGACAACACTCGTATCATCGTTATTGAATCTGAGCGTCAAGTAATTGGTATTCTAGTAGATAGCGTTGCTGAAGTGGTTTACCTACGTTCTTCTGAAATCGACACAACGCCAAGTGTTGGTACTGATGAAAGTGCTAAGTTCATCCAAGGTGTAAGTAACCGAGATGGCAAGCTGCTTATCTTAGTAGATCTAAACAAACTACTAAGCGAAGACGAATGGGATGAGATGGCTCACCTGTAATGTTTGAAGCGCTTCCTTTAAGCCCTGCTGCCCTGATATCAGGCGTTGGGGTTTTTACGTTATTCATCGTGATTTTGATTAGCAAAGTAAAACGTGCGATTCAAAAGCAGCTCGATCAGTCACGTCTGCAAGTTCGTAACTTGGATAAAGAGCTTCAAAAATCGAGTAAGCAATTACTTGAGGTTCGCTCTGTTGTGGTTGGCCTTGGCCAGAAAGTGACGGAACAGCAAGATCTGATAAAGCACTTGAATGAACGTATTGTTGAGCTGGAACATGCTGACACCGATGGACGCTTGTACACACGTGCAACGAAAATGGTTCAGCTTGGTGCCGGGATTAACGAACTGATCGAAGAGTGTGAATTACCTAAAGCGGAAGCTGAGCTGATGATGTCTCTGCAGAATAAGCTCGCGGGTAAGGAAAAAATCCCTTCGTTAAGAAGTAATCCTTCATCGTACGATGAGCAACCCGATGCCTCTCGCGAGCGCAGAGACCCGCCTCGACGTCGTTAAAATGAGCGCTTAATTCGTATTGAGCAATTGATGTTTATTACGTATTCCTCTTAAAAGAAGCTTCGGCTTCTTTTTTTATGTCTAATCGATCTATATAGAACGATGTTTATAAGTGCTTGTATCTACGACAATATCTTGTTTGTTGATGAAAATGTGTAAATTGTGATGCGGTGGTAACAGTTTCTTACCGACTTTGTTCTATCGAAAACGCCTAGTCCTGTTTTGTCACCATGTTGGTGTGCTACTATAGCGCTCTCATTACTCGACTAAATTTACCTATGCTAGAAGTCTCAAATTTAACTGCTATTCGTGACGACAGGGTTCTGTTTGAATCGTTGTCTTTTCAATTGAAACCAGGTGAGCTGGTTCAGGTTGAAGGTCGTAACGGTACTGGGAAAACGACACTCCTTAGGATTATTACTGGTTTAGGCGATCGCGATGACGGCACTATCTCTTGGGACGGTGAGTCTATTGAATCGAGTCGAGATGTTTATCATCAAAATTTACTTTTTCTTGGTCACCAAACAGGCGTAAAGCGCGAGCTTAGTGCTTATGAGAATCTGAGCTTTTATCAGTCTATTCACAGTGGCGGTACCAGCAAAGAAGAGCTTTACCACGCGCTGGCTCAAGTGGGGCTTGCGGGCAGAGAAGACGTACCTGCAGGGCAACTTTCAGCAGGCCAACAACGCCGAGTTGCGTTGGCTCGCCTTTGGTTGAGCAAGCAAATGTTGTGGATTCTCGATGAGCCGCTGACTGCCATTGATAAGCAGGGCGTGAAAGTTCTCGAATCTCTTTTTTCTCAGCATGCAGACAACGGTGGCATTGTGCTATTAACCACGCACCAAGATATGTTTGCTGATAGCCCGAAACTAAGAAAAATTAAGTTGGGTGAGTAATATGATCTCTTCAATGACCACGATTATCCGACGCGAGCTGCTTATCGCGTTTCGACGTCAAGCGGATATCTTTAACCCTTTGTGGTTCTTCATCATTGTTATAACTCTATTCCCTTTGAGTATCGGCCCTGAGCCAAACCTACTTGCGCGCATTGCTGCGGGTATTGTTTGGGTGGCAGCTTTGCTCTCTGCACTGCTCTCTTTAGAGCGTCTTTTCCGCGATGATTTCCAAGATGGCGCCCTTGAGCAGATGATGCTGATGCCCATCCCGTTGCAGTTGGTAGTATTGTCCAAGGTCATAGCACACTGGTTGTTGACCGGGTTACCATTGATTTTAATCAGCCCATTGTTGGCTGTTTTGTTGTCTTTAGATTTTGATACTTGGCTCTCAGTTGTGTTGACCTTGCTGGTAGGAACACCCGCATTGAGTTTTATTGGTGCGATTGGTGTTGCGTTAACCGTTGGGTTACAGAAGGGCGGAGTCCTGTTAAGCCTGTTAATCTTGCCGCTTTACATCCCCATTTTGATTTTCGCGACGTCAGCGATTGACGCTGCGGCTTTGGGCGTTGCGTACAACGGCCAATTGGCGGTGCTTGGGGCAATGTTAATGGGTGCGATGACTATGACGCCTTTTGCGATCAGTGCCGCACTTAGAGTGAGTGTGAACTGATTGGGGTTCCGTTATCGTATAGCCAATGTGAACCAAACGTGTCGATTGGACTCATAGAGTCAGTAAAACTGAAAGTAAGACAAATAAAATTATTATAATTATAGCTTTAATAGCTGTAAGCAAAATGAAGTAAGAGTGAGATTACAACATGTGGAAATGGCTCCATCCCTATGCCAAAGCAGAAACCTCTTATCAGCTTGCTGGTAAACTTTTGCCATGGTTTTCGATCCTAGCGCTATTGTGTCTATCCGTCGGTACCGTGTGGGGGCTTGCATTTGCGCCTTCTGATTACCAACAAGGCGATAGCTTCCGTATCATCTACATCCATGTTCCGTCTGCAATCTGGTCGATGGGCGTATACATGTCGATGGCGATTGCTGCCTTTATCGGTTTGGTATGGCAGGTAAGGCTATCAGATATGGCCGCACTGGCGATGGCGCCTATTGGTGCTGTGTTTACCTTCATTGCGTTACTAACCGGCGCTGTTTGGGGTAAACCAATGTGGGGTGCTTGGTGGGTTTGGGATGCGCGTTTAACCTCGGAGCTGATTCTTCTATTCTTGTACTTGGGTGTGATTGCACTTCACCATGCTTTTGACGACCAAAAAACAGCAGCCAAAGCGGCAGGCATTTTGGCTATCGTTGGTGTCATCAACCTACCTATCATTCACTTTTCAGTAGAGTGGTGGAACACACTTCACCAAGGCGCGACGATCACTAAGTTCGACAAGCCTTCTATTTCAAGTGACATGTTATGGCCGCTTCTTCTTAACATCTTCGGCTTCGCCTTTTTCTTTGGTGCTGTGACTATGGTTCGTTTCCGTAACGAAATCATCAGTAAAGAAAGTCACCGTCCATGGGTTCGCAAGCTTGCGGCTGAAAAAGCGTAGTAGGGTAGGTAATTATGTATTTTGAATCTTTGAGTGATTTCTTTGCCATGGGAGGCTATGCCTCGTATGTATGGAGTGCATTTGGAATCACATTCCTCGCGATGATCATTTTACTGGTCGTAAGCGTTCGTCGTGGTAAGCAATTACTAAATGAAGTACAAGCTAAGATTGATCGTCAAGCTCGTATCGATGCAGCAAAAAATATGGAGAACACTCTATGAACCCAAGACGTAAAAAGAGGCTGGGCATTGTCTTAGCGATCTTTTTTGGTATCAGTGCGACTGTTGGATTGATGGTTTACGCACTTAACCAGAACATGGATCTGTTCTACACACCAACTGAGCTGGTCAACGGCAAAGATGGTAAGAAACCTGAAGTTGGTCAACGCCTACGTATTGGTGGCATGGTCGTAGTCGGCTCTGTAAGCCGTGACAATGAATCACTACGTGTTAGCTTTGATTTGCAAGATGTAGGCCCTAAAGTAACAATTCTATACGATGGCATCCTTCCTGATCTTTTCCGTGAAGGCCAAGGTATTGTTGCTCAGGGTGTTCTTAAAAATGCAACGACAATCGAAGCGTTTGAGGTGTTGGCAAAGCACGATGAAGAGTACATGCCTTCTGAAGTTGCGGAAGCAATGAAGAAAACCCATGAGCCTTTGCAATACACGACTGAACAAAAAGAAGGAAATGCTCAATGATAGCCGAGATCGGCCATTTTGCGATGATCCTGTCCTTGGGACTTGCATTGCTGCTAAGCGTGCTCCCATTGTATGGAGCCGCTCGAAATAACACATTACTGATGAACAGCGCACGACCGTTGTCGTGGGGTATGTTCGGATTCTTAGCGATTTCGTTCTTTATCTTGTGTTACGCGTTCTACACAAATGATTTTACGATTCAATACGTAGCAAGTAACTCGAATAGCCAACTGCCTTGGTACTACCGAATTACTGCGGTTTGGGGCGCTCACGAAGGTTCATTATTGCTTTGGGTTCTTATCCAAGCGGGTTGGACGGTTGCTGTAGCGACGTTTAGCCGTGGTATGCCTCAAGAGTCTGTGGCTCGCGTACTGGCTATCATGGGTTTGATTACGGTCGGCTTCTTGCTGTTCATTATCGTAACGTCTAACCCGTTCCTACGTACATTGCCTTTCTTCCCTGTAGATGGCCGAGACTTGAACCCACTACTGCAAGATCCGGGTTTGATTATTCACCCGCCAATGCTTTACATGGGTTATGTAGGTTTCTCTGTTGCGTTCTCTTTCGCAATCGCTTCTCTAATGAGTGGTCGTCTTGATACGGCATGGGCTCGTTGGTCGCGTCCTTGGACAATCGCAGCTTGGTTATTCCTAACGGTAGGTATCGCACTAGGTTCATGGTGGGCTTACTACGAACTTGGCTGGGGCGGCTGGTGGTTCTGGGATCCAGTAGAAAACGCTTCATTCATGCCTTGGTTAGCTGGTACTGCACTGATGCACTCACTAGCGGTAACCGAAAAGCGTGGCACATTTAAAGCTTGGACAGTATTGCTGGCTATCTCGGCATTCTCGCTAAGCTTACTAGGTACATTCTTAGTTCGTTCGGGCATCTTGGTATCGGTTCACGCATTCGCGTCGGATCCTGCTCGTGGTATGTTTATTCTAGGTTTCCTAGTCTTTGTTATCGGTGGTTCACTGCTGCTGTTCGCCGTTAAAGGCGCATCGGTTCGTGTTCGCGGTAACTTCGATCTGGTTTCTCGTGAAAACGCACTGCTTGGTAACAACATCTTACTGATTGCAGCGCTTGTCGTTGTATTAGTCGGTACGCTACTGCCATTAGTTCACAAACAGTTAGGCTTGGGCTCGGTATCTATCGGTGCACCATTCTTTGATATGTTGTTCTTCTGGTTAATGATCCCGTTCTCGTTCTTGCTTGGTATCGGTCCTCTGATCCGCTGGAAACGTGACAACCTGTCTAAGCTTGTTAAACCAATGCTGATTTCAGGTGCATTCTCACTTGGTTTGAGTGCGCTAATGGTTGCTCTACTGGCTGACCGCTTCAGTGGTACTGCGTTTGCTGGTTGGGTAATGGCGTTCTGGATCATCTTCATGCACGGCTTTGAGCTGCATGAGCGTGCGACTCACCGTCATACATTCCTGAAAGGTCTAACTAAGCTACCTCGTAGCCACTGGGCAATGATGTGTGGTCACATTGGTTTAGCCGTGACAGTTATTGGTATCGCGATGGTGCAAAACTACAGCATCGAACGTGATGTACGTCTGGCGCCAGGTGAAAGCTACCAGCTTGAAGAGTACAGCTTCCTGTTTACAGGGGTTCGTGACAAAGATGGTCCTAACTACGATGGTTACATTGCTGACTTTGAAATTACTAAAGAAGGCAAATACATCAACACGCTTCACGCTGAAAAACGTTTCTACACCACAGCTAAGTCTATGATGACAGAAGCAGCGATTGACCGTGGCGTAACGCGCGACCTTTACATCGCAATGGGTGAACGTTTAGACGACAACAAGTCTTGGGCTGTTCGTATCTACTACAAACCATTTGTACGTTGGATCTGGGCTGGTTCTTTGATCATGTCGATTGGTGGCGCTATTGCTATCAGTGACCGTCGTTACCGTTTCCGTAAGCCAACAAAAAAGTCGGCTGAAGAGCAGGAGGCTTAATTCGAATGAACAAGAAGATTTTATTCATTCCATTGATTGCGTTCATGGTTCTAGCTGGAATCTTTGCAACGCAATTAATGCGCAACCAGTCGGGCGATGACCCGACTAAGCTTGAATCTGTATTGATTGGTAAGCCTGTTCCTGAGTTCGGTCTAGAAGACTTAGAACAACCAGGTAAGTTTCATGATCAAGCGATCTTTAAAGGCGAGCCACTGCTTCTTAACGTGTGGGCGACTTGGTGTCCTACTTGTTATGCAGAGCACTCTTACCTGAACAAGCTCGCGGATCAAGGCGTTAAGATAATTGGTCTTAACTACAAAGATGATCGCAACAAAGCGGTTGGTTGGTTAAAAGAGCTGGGTAACCCGTACCTAATTAGCCTGTTTGACGGTAACGGCATGCTAGGTCTTGACCTTGGCGTATATGGTGCACCTGAAACTTTCCTAATCGATGCTAACGGCGTGGTTCGCTACCGCCATGTTGGTGACGTGAACCCAACTAACTGGGCATCGACGCTTGAGCCGATGTATCAAGAGTTGTTGGAGGAATCGAAATGATTAGAAAGGCACTGATTACTCTATTCGCTACGTTCGCAATCTCAGCGACAGTTTCTGCTGCGCCTATCGAGTTTCATGAATTTGAAACTGTGGATCAAGAACAGCAGTTCAAAGAGCTGAGCAATACGCTGCGTTGTCCTAAATGTCAGAACAACACGATTGGTGATTCGAACGCTGAACTAGCGGTCGACTTACGCCAAAAAGTGTACGAGATGACAAAAGACGGCAAGTCGAAGCAAGATATCATTGATTACATGATTGCTCGCTACGGTAACTTTGTGACTTACAATCCACCACTGACACTAGCAACATCGATCCTTTGGATTGGACCGTTTGCGGTGGTTGTGTTTGGATTTGGTTTGATTATTTTACGAAGCAGAAAGTCAAAATCAAAAGCAGCAGTAGAGTCAGATAAAGACTGGGATGCAGACAAAGAAGCTCGCTTAAAAGCGTTACTCGATGAAGAGAACGACGGAGATAAGAAGTAATGACTCTATTTTGGATTTCTACCATTATCCTTTCGCTAGCGGCAATTTTCTTAATTGTTCTGCCTTTCATTAATAAGAAGGCAAACAATGATGAAATGCTTCGCGACGAGTTGAACAAAGCATTCTATAAAGACCGTCTTGTCGAGTTAGAAGTAGAAGCAGAGGAAGGTCTTGTTGATAACCAACAAGAACTGATCGCTGATTTGAAACAGTCTCTGCTCGATGATGTTCCTGCACAAGAAGAGATGAAGAAGACTCAAATCTCTACGCTTGGTGTGGTTGTACCTTCGATCATCCTTGTCGTCGTTGTGACTTATGGTATGTACTTTAAGTTCGGTGCATTGGACAAAGTTCAGCACTGGCAAGAAGTGAGCTCGAACCTTCCTGAACTGTCTAAAAAGCTGATGTCATCGGAAGGTGGTGCACTAACGGATGATGAGCTGGAAGATTTGACTCTAGCGCTTCGTACTCGTCTGCATTACCAGCCAAAAGATTCAACAGGTTGGTTGCTGCTTGGTCGTATTGCACTGGCTAACCGCGACGCTGAAACAGCAAAAGATTCTATGGAAAGAGCTTACAAGCTTGAACCTAAGAATGAAGATGTTCAGTTAGGTTTCGCACAAGCTCTGATGCTTTCACCTGATGAAGCTGATCAAAACCAAGCTCGTTTGATTTTGAGCCGTTTGATTCAAAACGATTATGTCGACCTTCGTGTGTTCTCACTGCTAGCGTTCGATGCGTTTGAGCGTCAAGACTACCCGGGTGCTGTGAAGTACTGGAGCATCATGCAGCAGATGATTGGTCCACAAGACAGTCGCTATGAAATGCTTTCGCGCAGTATTGAAAGTGCTCAGAAGAAAATGGGCGACACTATGGGTGTTGACCAAGGTAAGACTGTTGCTGTAACGCTCGATCTATCTGCAGACGTGAATGCTGACCCTAACTCAGTGTTAATTGTGTCAGTGCACAGAGCTGATGGTTCTCCAATGCCTATCGCAGCGGCACGCTACCCACTAGGGACTTTCCCGCGTACTGTTGTTCTTGATGACGGCAACAGCATGTTGGAAGGACAAGAGCTGTCTAGCCTTGAAACTCTGATGGTTAGAGCTAGGCTTGATACAGACGGCAACGTTTCAACTCGCGAAGGTGATTGGTACGGTGAAAGTGAAGTGGTTGAACTGGGTGCTCCAGTGACCATTGATATCAATAAGCAATATTAATCATCACTTTGCATAGGTGTTAGCTATTCCGATTTGCAGATAAACGGTATAGACTTAGCCAAACAATTGAGGCCAGCGATTGCTGGCCTTTTTTATTTTTTGAATTCCTTATGGAAAAGGTGATATGTCTGCCAGTGTTTTAAGACTCTCGAGTTTACTTTTTATCACAAGCTTAACGGTTGGGTGTTCAAGTGCGCCGGACGAAAGTGTTGACGATGATAACCTCGAAACCTCTGAATACGTCGAAGAGTCCCACCCGAATGATCCTTTTGAAGGTTTCAACCGAGCGATGTGGGATATCAACTACGAATATCTAGATCCTTATTTAGTTCGCCCTGTTTCCCTCGCTTATGTTGACTACACCCCTGTGCCAGTGCGTTCTGGTATCTCCAATTTCCTAGCCAACTTAGACGAACCATCAAGCATGGTGAATAACCTTATTATGGGCAATGGTGAAAAAGCACTCGACCATTTCAATCGTTTTTGGATTAACTCAACGATTGGTTTGTTAGGCTTGATCGATATTGCCAGCGAAGCTGGGATCACAAAATACGACGATAAGTCGTTCTCTGATGCGATTGGCCATTACGGGGTAGGGAATGGTCCGTACTTCATGGTGCCGGGTTATGGTCCACTAACGACGCGAGAAGTGACTGAAACCGTCGATGGTTTGTATGTGCCTCTGTCGTTCTTGAACTTCTGGGCAAGCTTAGGCAAGTGGGCATTTGAGGGCATGGAAACACGTGCTCAGTTAGTGTCACAAGAGGCGCTGTTGGATAATTCTCCTGATCCATATGCATTAACGCGTGATGTTTACATTCAACGTCGTGATTTCAAAGCCGAGATTGAACCTGAAGAGGTCGACCTTGAAGAAGAAGACTTCATCGATGGTTATCTAGAAGATTACTAGAAACACGATTTAGAGAACCGATAAAAGAAAGGCTCGATGTTGAAAACAACATCGAGCCTTTTTAATGATTATGACTTTAGATTAAGTCAAACAGATTAGAAGCGGTAGTTAGCTTGGATACCCACTAGCCAAATACTACCAGTTACTTCACCTTCGAAGTCACCACCAAATGGCGCAGAACTTGCGTCATCTTCAACCATTTTTGCGTCTTTCGCTAGGATGTAAGTGAAACCAGCGTCTAGTGTTAGTTGCTCAGACCATTGGTAGCCAGCACCAATACTTAACCAAGTGCGGTCTGTTTCCGGAATCGTCGCAGTACGGTGTTCATCGCTTACCGCTGAAGTGTCGTACGCAATACCAGAGCGCAGAGCTAACTTAGGTGTCATTTGGTAAGTTGTACCGATCGCAAAGCGGTAGTTGTCTTCCCAGTTCTCTTGCTTGATATCTTGAGTTCGAGCAGGACCGAATTCAGGGATGTCAGCTACTAGTTCTTCAAAGCTGCTCCAATTAGTCCAGTTAACGCTCGCATGTACAGCGACTTTATCTGATAGTTGATGGAAGCTTGCAAGCTCGGCGGTTGCTGGCAATGCAAGTTGCATTGAGCCGTTATATTTTGACTTCACAGGAGTACCTAAAGCGCCAGCAACAGCATCAAAAGCGACACCATTTGCGTGGCCCTCAAGCGTTAGGTCTACTTCTGACTTGTAGGTAAAACCAAGGCGGTTGTTTTCATTGATCTGCCAAGCGGTACCAACTTGCCAGCCCCACGCTGTGTCATCACCTTCCATGTATTTTAAAGCTGTACCTTGAGGCATAGGAACTAGAGAGTTAACTGTAGATACCGCTCCAAAGCTACCTTCAGCCATGATGTAACGAATACCACCACCAATAGATAAGCTTTCAAGTACTTGGTAAGCCGCGTTTAGGTTTAGCTCCATTGTGGTAACACTTGCTTCGTTACCGTGGTTTGCGCCACCAAAGTCTTTACCTAGGTCTGTTTCCATACCGTAGTTAGTGCCAGCAGCAAAGCCTAATGCGAACTTGTCGTTGTACTTATGAGAAACATAAAAGTTTGGGATTACTGCACTGTGCGCAAAATCGCTAGAATTTGACGAAGTAGATTGTCCCATCATGGACGTAGAAGTACCGTCGATATCGATGTTAGGGTCAACATAGATAGCACCAACAGAAACCTGAGTGCCTTCTAGGTAAGTCAGCATAGCAGGGTTGCGCCATTGTGCGTCTGCACCGTCAGCCATTGCAGCTTCACCCGCGTATGCGCGGCCTAGGCCTGTTGCCGAGTATTCTGCTAGTTGAAAACCTGCCGCGTGAGTCACAGTAGAAGTCGAAAGTAGTCCAACTGCCACTGCAGCAGATAGAAGAGTCTTATTCATTTTCATTATTATGTTCGCTGAATCATAAGTATTTAGTGGCGTGATTCTACTTTTAGAGTCATTACTTTAAAAATGAAATTCGAATAAAACAGTGTTTTAGGGATTTAATGAGTAAATGTGTTTAATTATTAGAGAAATAATCTAAATGTTTCGGCTGTGTTGCGAAGTTTGAGCGTACACTTGTAGTCATATATTGACCTTGCAGGCTACAGTTGTAAGCTTAAATTGAAGTGGGTCAGTGGTTTAGGTAATAAAAAAGGGTCGCATAATGCGACCCTTTGGGGGTAACTTATTAACTTATATTAGAAGCTACGGCTGTACTGCAGGCCTAGTAGGATTGCATCAGCGTGTGTAGTCGCACTAACTGACGATGCTGTAACTGGAACGCCAGGTGCAACTTCAACTACAGTTGATTCATTAACTTTAACGTCATCACCTAATAGGTATGTAAAGCCAAAGTCAACGTTTGACTTATCATCAATATGGTAAGTAAAACCAGCTGACAACCATTGGCGATCTGAATCTGGTACAGAGATTGAGGTCAACTCATCTTGTGCGCTTGTGTCATACATGTAGCCAGTACGAAGAGTCCAAGTATCGTTCAGGTAGTATGTGCCGCCAATTGCATAGTGCCAACCATCTTGCCATTGGTATTGTTTTTGGTAACTAGAGCCAAGTGGTGAGCCGTCTAGGTTATCAAAGTCGATTTGGTCAAAGGCGCTCCAACCAATCCATTGAACAGAATAGTGAACAGCAAACTTAGTGTCTTCAATTTTGTGGTAACCAGAGAACTCAGCCATGTCTGGTAGAGGAAGAGTGATCTCTTGTCCTTTATCGTCTTTAGCTGTGATCTCAGGGCTGTAACGGTAAGAAAGACCGAAGCGGTTGTTTTCATCTAACTCATAAACGGTACCAACGTTAAAGCCTACCGCCCAACCGTCAGCTTCATCTACGTTCACAAGATCTACTCCAGCTAGACCAGGAAGAGTTTGACTACCAGTGCGTTTCATTGTGCCTTGACCGTAGATAAGATCTAAGCCTGCACCAAAGCTCCACTGATCGTTTAGACGGTATGAGCCTGCTAAACCGAAGTTTATGCTCATTACATCTGTTAGACCGCCGTACTCAGTAGCAACATAATCGTCAGAAAACTCTGTTTTAGTACCAAAGTTTGAATATGCGTTAACGCCCCAAGCAAATTTTTCGTTCACTGGTACTATTAGGTGAATATTCGGAGCAATAGAAGTATCACCTACATCATCAGTATTACCTACTGCTACAGGTTGGTTACCATTACCTAAAGATGTGTATTCAGCATCTTTAACTTCGATCATAGAAGTAATGCTTTCAAAACCAAGAGAAAGCTCAGTTTTGTCAAACAGTGCCATTGCTGCAGGGTTACGTGCCATTACTGACGCGTTATCTGCGATTACTGCATCACCAGCGAAGGCACGGCCGATGCCGGTAGCTGATTGTGCGTTAAGTTGGAAACCTGCTGCCATCGCTTGTGAAGACGCCAGTGTAATTGTTACTGCTAAAAGAGACTTTTTAAACAGACGCGTGTTGTTGGTAGTCATTTATTTATTCCTTTATATATCCGCCTCTACAGGGCGATTAATTTGAGCAATTGCTCAATGGTGGCTGATCCTATTCGCAAGTATACGATATACAAATCCGACCATTGGAAATTTTGAGTGGAAAATTATGGAAATGACGCCTATCTGGCACGAAAATGGTGCGAAATACTGTTTTTTAGAGTTTTAACTCTAGAGGTATTGGTGGTGTGAATGGTTTTTCGGTTTATTTATAAATAAAGCCCAGCAATATCAGTAATATAATTGCTGGGCCTTTTGTGGCGGGGCTTTAAGAGCGAATTAGCTCATTGGTTTGATCATTTTTGTCAGCTTTTCGGCGATTTTGGAAACATCCTCACCATTTTCACCCACAAGGATTAAGCTGCTACCATCGACGGGTGTTACCGAGCCGGACATGCCTTTTTCATCAAAGTCGATAGGTTTATCTGTCGGAATACTGGTTAAAAACAACGTTACTTTGCCTTTTGCGCCTTGGAAGACCATATGTACTGCGTTGGATTTACCAAAGCCACAGTGGTTTAGGTAATAGACGTGGTAAGGGAAAGCATCATCAAACTGAAAAGCAAATGGGTTCATTTTTGCGTTGATTTGCTGCGATGTGACCTGTTCATCGATGGAACTAACAAAACTCTTTTCATCAACAACATGCTTCATCGCTGTATCAACCAAACTAGCTTGAGCTGGTGAAACGAATGCGTTGCCCCAATTCACTTGGCCAACTAATAAACCAGCAACAAACGCTACCGAGGCAGCCATTGCCATTGCTCGTCTCGCAAACGTAGGCCTTACTACTTTGCTTTCTTCGCTTGAGGTCTGATTGAACAGAATACGATCAGCAAGATCGTCTGGCACATCCACATTCATCGCAGAGTGGATCTGTTTATCAAGCGCTAGTACATCGTCTAAGAAGTTACTATTGGCTTCACTATTCGCGGCCGCATCAACAATATCTTGTGTACGTTGTTTAGGTTCCGACAATACACGACGACGAAATTCCAAATCATCCATTATGTTGCCCCCTCTCTGCCTCTTCTGTATCCAACAGCTCTTTCAACTGATTTCGAGCTCTGAATAAACGTGTCATCACCGTGTTTTTGTTGAGATCGAGAATATCGGCAATCTCATCACCACTAAAACCACCAATCACTTGCAAGAAGAGAGGTTCACGGTAATCAATTTCAAGTTTCATGATCTGGGCTTGCAACCACTGATGCTGATGGTGCGGGTCATCACTGACACTAGCATCGTTACCGTGATCGTCGATATCAACCAGATCAAACTGTTTGCGTTCAAAACGTCGAGCGTTCTCGCGTCTCAAGATAGTAATCAGCCAAGATTTAGCGGCTTTTTCGTCTTGAAGGCTATCGAGTGATTTCCATGCACGAAGGCAAGTTTCTTGAACTAAGTCTTCGGCAATGCTTTTGTCTTTGCATAACCAATAGGCGTAGCGAAAGAGGTCACGATGATAGGCACGCACGAGTGCTTCGTATTTTCTTTGTTTGTCCATATCAGAGTTGACCGGACGCTTGGCTGTTTTCTTTCCAAACATTTTTATTATTGACACACGAGCCTCCATAATTGCTCTGCGTATAGCTGTCCTCTATACGTTGTGCTTCGTTTTTATATTTTTAGAGCTAACGATCGGCAGGAAATCGTAAAATCACATTAAAATTGATCTACTTCAAAATCTAAGGCCTCGAACCCGTTATAGTACACCTTGTCGTCTAGTTAGTCATTCGTGGCTAGCATGTTGAGCAAGACGACACTTCCTTTTGAAGGCTGACTTTACTTTCTCCTAATCAGGAAACTGATTATTTCAATTGGCGCTAAGTTAATTGCTTTATATACATTCCGACCACACAGCTTTGTGTGGTTTTTTTTTGCCTCAAGAAAACCATTCTCTACATTGCGATAGCAGTCCTGGCTTACAATCGTTTAGTCTCTTACGACAACCTTTCCCCCAAAAAGGTTCGCCTGAATGTGCAGTTATATTTTCAAACAGTGAGATACTCGTATCACGTTTATTTAAACGCCCGTTTGATTTAATTAACAACTTCTTTACAATGCTTCAGGTCAGACCTCTTAACTTTAAGGAGAAACCATGGGCAAACAGGAAGTCAAAACGCGTTCTGGAGAACGTGTTGCCGTTGTCGCTGGATTACGAACCCCATTCGCTCGTCAGAGTACAGAATTTAGCCAAGTGCCTGCGGTTGACCTAGGCAAAATGGTTGTGAGCGAAATGCTTGCAAGAACGGATGTCGATCCTGCGCTTATCGAACAAGTTGTGTTCGGCCAAGTCGTGCAAATGCCAGAAGCGCCGAATATTGCGCGTGAAATCGTGTTGGGCACAGGCATGGACATCAATACCGATGCCTACAGTGTCACACGAGCATGTGCGACCAGCTTCCAAGCGGCAGTTAACGTGACTGAAAGCATTATGGCTGGCACGATTGATGTCGGTATTGCAGGCGGTGCGGACTCTTCTTCTGTATTGCCTATCGGTGTATCGAAAAAGTTAGCGGCAAATCTATTAGCGCTGAGCAAAACGAAAACTATGGGTCAAAAGCTGAAGATTCTTAAAACGCTTTCAGTAAAAGATTTGATGCCAGTACCACCTGCAGTTGCAGAGTACTCGACCGGTTTATCCATGGGACAAACGGCTGAGCAGATGGCGAAGACCCATGGTATTACTCGCGAAGCTCAAGACGCACTTGCTCACCGTTCTCACTCTTTGGCTTCTCAGGCATGGAAAGAAGGCAAGATTAAAGACGAAGTGATGACGGCATTCCCGGCGCCTTACAAAAAGTACTTAGCGGAAGACAACAACATTCGCCACGACTCAACGGTTGAAGGCTACGCTAAGCTGCGTCCTGCTTTTGATAGAAAATACGGCAGTGTAACGGCAGCCAATGCTACGCCGCTGACTGATGGCGGCGCTGCGGTGATGTTGATGCGCGAAGGTAAAGCGAAGGAGCTAGGCTTAGAAGTACTTGGCTATATTCGTGGTTATGCGTTCTCAGCGATTGGTGTTGAAACAGATATGCTGATGGGCCCGACTTACGCGACCTCACAAGTATTGAAGAATACAGGTTTAGAGTTGTCAGACCTTACACTGATCGAAATGCACGAAGCATTCGCTGCCCAAGTTTTGGCTAACGTTAAAATGTTCGCAAGCGATGAGTTTGCACAGAAGAATCTTGGCCGCGATAAAGCGATCGGTGAGATTGATATGGAGAAGTTCAACGTGCTGGGTAGCTCGATTGCTTACGGACACCCGTTTGCAGCGACTGGCGCACGCATGATGACTCAAACACTGCGTGAACTGAAACGTCGCGGTGGCGGCTTGGCACTGAACACAGCTTGTGCGGCTGGTGGTTTAGGTGCTGCAATGATCTTGGAGGTAGAATAATGTCTACGACTCTTGATGCAACAACAGAAAAAGAAACAGTCGCTCAACCAGATTCAACGTCTGCGACTGAATCAACCGAAAAGAAATCGGCAGCATTTTCTCTTAATATCGACGAGCAGGATATTGCTTGGTTAGCGATCGATGTGCCCAACGAGAAAATGAACACGCTGCAAGCGGCTTTTGCTGAAGAAATGAAAGCCATCTTCGAGTTGCTAAAAGAAAAGCAGAGCCGAGTTAAGGGCTTAATCGTTCATTCACTAAAGCCAGATAACTTTATCGCTGGCGCTGATGTAAGAATGCTTGATGCGTGTAAAACGGCTGACGAAGCACAGTCTCTGGCTCGTCAAGGGCAGGAGATGTTCCAAACGCTGTCTGAACTACCGTACCCAGTAGTCGCAGCGATTCACGGCCCATGTTTAGGTGGTGGTTTAGAGCTTGCACTGGCGTGTGATTACCGCGTATGTACCGATTCAGATAAGACTCGTCTTGGTCTGCCAGAAGTACAACTAGGCTTATTGCCGGGGTCTGGCGGTACACAGCGTCTGCCTCGCCTTATCGGTTTGCTGCCATCGCTCGACCTAATCCTTACGGGCAAGCAACTGCGCGCTAAGAAAGCGAAATCACTCGGTGTTGTGGATGCTTGTGTGCCTGAAACTATCCTGCTTGAAGTCGCTAAGAGCTTTGTTGAAAAGAATACGGGCAGTAAAAAAGGGAAGCGTCTAGCATCGAAAAGCCAAGCGTCGACCAAAGAAAAGCTGATTTCACGTAACGGCCTTGGTCGTAAAGTAATTTTTGAACAAGCTTCTAAGAAGACTAATCAGAAAACACGCGGTAATTACCCAGCAGCAGATGCGATTTTGGACGTCATTCGTTATGGCCTTGAGAACGGCTTTGACAAAGGCCTTCAGTATGAAGCGAAGCGTTTCTCAGAACTGGTTATGACTTCAGAGTCTAAAGCCCTTCGTTCGATTTTCTTTGCAACTACGGAAATGAAAAAAGAACACGGCGCAGACGCAGAACCAAAAGCGGTTAAGCGTGTTGGTGTGCTTGGCGGTGGTCTTATGGGCGCAGGCATCAGCCATGTCAGTGTTGCTAAGGCGAAAGTGCCGGTGCGCATTAAAGACGTATCAAATGAGGGTGTACTGAACGCGCTTAACTACAACTTCAAGTTGTTCGATAAGCAGCGTAAGCGTCGCATTCTGAGCCGAGCAGGCCTTGAAAGTAAGATGCTTCAGCTTTCTGGTGGTATCGACTTTACTAGCTTTAATCACACCGATGTGGTGATTGAAGCGGTATTTGAAGACCTCGACCTTAAGCAATCAATGGTTGCGGACATCGAAGCTAATGCCAAGCCAGAGACTATCTTCGCGACGAATACGTCTTCACTGCCAATCCATAAGATTGCAGAGAAGGCGCAGCGACCAGAAAACGTGGTCGGTCTTCACTACTTCAGCCCTGCCGAAAAAATGCCGCTAGTCGAAGTTATTCCTCATGAAACTACGTCAGAAGAGACGATTTCGACGGTTGTAGCATTAGCGAAGAAGCAAGGCAAAACACCGATTGTTGTTAAAGACACGGCTGGTTTCTACGTGAATCGTATTCTTGCTCCGTACATGAATGAAGCGGCGCATCTGTTACTGGCAAATGAGCCAATTGAAAAGCTCGACAGCACGTTATTGGACTTCGGTTTCCCGGTTGGCCCTATCACCTTATTAGATGAGGTGGGTGTTGATATCGGTGCGAAGATCATTCCTATTTTAGTGAATGAGCTTGGCGATCGTTTCCAAGGCCCTGATGTGTTCGACATTCTGTTGAATGACAACCGTAAAGGCCGTAAGAGTGGCAAAGGTTTCTACACTTACAAAGGTAAGAAGAAAGAAGTCGATAAGTCAGTTTACAAGCTGCTTAAGTTGCAACCAGATCCTAAGTTGAGCGATAACGATATCGCGATGCGCTGTGTGTTACCTATGCTAAACGAAGCGGTTCGTTGTCTAGATGACGGCATTATCCGTAGCCCTCGTGATGGCGATATTGGTGCTATTTTTGGTATCGGTTTCCCTCCGTTCTTAGGTGGTCCGTTCCGTTACATGGACCAAATCGGTATTAAGTCACTGGTTGAGATGATGAACGACTTTGCTGTGAAGTACGGTGATCGTTTCGCGCCATGTGATGGCCTACTGACACGTGCTGGTTTGGATGAGTCTTTTTACAAGTAACTCTCTAGTTCGCTAGTTATTGAGCCCGTATCAAGCAATTGATGCGGGCTTTTCTGTTTAATTGGCGAGTGAAAGGAATGAGATTCCCGACTCAGTCATTCTTCCTTCTCGGGAATGACGAAAGACAGATGAAAGTAAGCTATTAGTGTTAATAGGGAAATTATGGCTAAATGCATTGCAATTGAAACTACCGTCATCTCCTAAAGCGACGAAGGAGCGTAATAGGAGATCTGCTTTTGGGCTGCATCCAATAAAAAAGGTTGATGCTTTCACATCAACCTTTGATTTCTAAAACACTCTTATCAACCAAGCTCAGTATCTTTCGGGCGCAACTGAAACTCATCAATAGAGCCAATCTCCACCCCTGCCGACAACTTCTCTTCCTCATGATGGGCATTACCGTGCGCATGCATAATCAGACGATTTGCGGTGCGTGGTTTTAGTTGGCTCACAACAAAACGCATCATGTCTGAGCGAGTTAACCCTTTAAGGTCTTCTAATACACGCTCTCTCTGGTTGAATTCAATATCCTTATTGCCTATCGCAACCCATAAGCGTTGAGCGCGTCCTCGCAAAGTCGTATCTGGTGTCGAAATCTGATTCCAGAGGCCGCGTTTACTGCTGTGCCATTGGTAGTCGTTAAGCTCTAACAACACCATATAAAAGGCATTGAGGAACTCATCTATTGAGGCTAACAAGTCTGCCGGGGCGGCATTCGGTGATTGCACATACAATACAATTCCAGGGTGTCGGTTGAGCGGCATATTGCCAGTACCGACCATGTAACCTAGTTGCTGTTTGGTACGTATCTCATGGAAGAAAGTGGCCGACATCAAATGGTTTGCCAGTGAATACAGCGCGATGTTATTAGGCGAAATATCAGGACATTGGTAATAAACCACGATCGCCGAATCATCTTGGTTGCACACCACTTCACGTTGGAAGCTACCGTTTTCACCTAGCATGATGAGCGGACGCAGTGATTCTTCGTAAGCCTGATCTTGAACACGCAGTGCATCTTTTAGCGTTTCAGCCATCTTGTGTGCATCGGCTTTTTTCCAGTCGCCATACACAAACATCTCAACATGAAGTTCCGCCAAGATTGCTTGAACAAAAGAAGAGAGCTCATCGACCTCTATCGTTTCCAGCGCTTCAATTAACACAGAATAGGGTGGATTATTTGGTTGAAGTATCCCTGTCATCGCATTAAACAGCTGCGAGATAGGACGATCTTGCGACGCGTTGTTCCAGTTTCTGATCAATTGATGCTTGATGGTTTCGAAGCGTGTTGGACTAAAGTCGCGTGCTTGGAAACGTTCAAGAATCATATTGAGCAGTTGTGGCTGCTTCTCGCTAAACCCAGACAGAGTGAGCGTTACACCGCCTTGATGGGTGTACATGTTGTAGCCCATTCCGGCGATTTCAGCCTGATACGTATCTTTTTCCAGCGAGTCTAAGAACATCTCTACACACAAGCGTGTTTTAACGATATTTCTTGGGCTAGCGACGGAGTGCGGGCTATCGATTGCGACATACACCACACCTTTAGGCACTCGGAATTGATGGTCTTGCAGATGCCATAACTTAAAGCCATCGAGCTCTTCTAACAGTTGTGGGAACTTAGCGTCACCTTCGAGTTCAGTCGGGTCTAGATCGTAGCAAATAAACGGGTTTTTGCTTGGGAGTTCAAACTGCCAACCGGGGTTAATGCACGTAAAGCATTGAACTTGTTCAGCGCTAAAAGGTGTGACCGAGTAGGGCGTAAAATACCACTTCGCTTCCCTGTCATACTCGAACCCCTGAGCAACAATGGTTGCACGCATGTTGTCGACGGTTAAATAAGGCAGCAAAGAACGCTGTAATTCGTCATCGAAATGCGACATTTTGTAATCACCATACACCACATCTCGCTCTTGGTAGTGCTGCATGTTGATAACTAGATGGCTGACGACATCAAGCGGTCTTGCTGGCTCTTGAAAGCGGAAAGCAGACTCTAGAACGGCGCGTTTTTCTAGGTAGCGCCACTCTTCTATGCCTTGTTGTTCGACTAACTTGATGTACTGGAATATCGCTTGGATGATGTTATCGGTTTTGGTTAAACCTTCTATGGTCAACGAGCAACTGACTGTGAAATCACGGTAGTTACTGCCACTCGCGCCACCACCTGCAGAGAGGGATGTAATCCAGCCTTTCTCTTTGAGTTGCATCATCAAACTGCCTTCACCTTCGTAACCTAAAAGGTGGGCAAAGAACGACAAAGGCTTAACGCCGTAGTGTTCGTCCATGCTTGGCATTGGGAAGGTTAAGATAAGTTTGCGTACTTCTTTAATTGGTTCAACGCGGACTTGTACGCCTGTGCTTAACTCGCCAATAATCGGTACTTCAACCTTTTTGCCTTGTAGATTGTGATTGGTGATCGAGCTAAAGCGATCTTCAACCCAGCTTTGCATTTCATCTAATGATTGATTGCCAGACAGTGTCAGCGTCATCAAGTCAGCAGAGTATTGTTGCTGGTGGAAAGCTAAGATCTCTTGTCGAATCGTCTCGCCGTTTCTGTCGCCCAACGTATCGATATTACCGACAGAAAACTTCGAGAATGGGTGATTGTGATTCACTAGTTCTTTGGTAACTTGGTACAAGCGTCGTGAGTCGTCGTTGAGTTTCATCTTGTATTCGGAGTCAACGGCTTGGCGTTCTTTGTCTAACGCTTCTTCGTTGAATAGGGGAGCAGTGAAAAATTGGCTGAAGCGATCGAGTGCGGTTTCAAAGGCATTCAATTCAACATCAAAAAAGAAGCAGGTGTGCTCTGTTCCTGTCCAAGCATTGTTGCTGCCGCCATGCTGGCTGATAAAACTTTGGAACTCTCCGACCTTTGGATACTTTTCAGTTCCTAAAAATAGCATATGCTCTAAGTAGTGAGCTAAACCCTCTCGGTCTGTAGGGTCATCAAAATGCCCCACATTGACGGCTAATGCGGCTGCTGCTTTTTGAGCATTTTGGTCCTGAACTAACAGTACACGTAACCCGTTATTTAAGGTTATGTAGCGGTATTGATGTTCATCATTTGGGCTTAAGTGCACAGGAGCATCTCCAGAGAAGGTGGTTTTTAAATTATGTACCCGATGATTCGGCGTGCAAACCTTGTGATCATATTTTGGGATATGAAGTGCTTTTTGGCGATTTCTAAATCACTTTTATCGATTTTTATCAGTAATTTATTTTCTTTTAACAAGATTGTTAAGAAAGTCGAACTCTTTGGCAAGTGACTTGATATAATTATTTATATTGACTGCGGTTTCTCTGGATTGAGAGCCAAACCTAAGTAGCGTTTCGCTGATATATGGGATATATCGACTTTCGACATGTTACGAAGACAGGATTGAACATGAAAATATTCATTATGCGCCACGGTGAAGCAGAACATTTTGCGAACTCGGATGCAGAACGAGCGTTGACCAAGCGCGGGAAAATGGCTTCTCTTGCAGTGGCACACGCTGCAAATGAGCAGGGGATTAGTCAATTCGATAAAGTGCTGGTGAGCCCATATTTAAGGGCACAAGAAACGTGGTTAGAGATCTCTCAGGCGTTTTCTGGAAAGAAAGTAGAAACTTGTGATGATATTACGCCTTATGGAATGTCCGACGATGTGTTTGATTTGACCTTAGCAATGGCTGAAGTAGAAAAACTAGAGACCATTTTATTTGTTTCTCATTTACCTCTAGTGGGTTACCTAACGGCAGAATTTGCAACAGGCATGGCGCCGCCTATGTTTCCCACTTCTGGCCTAGCGTGTATCGACTTCAACCTTGAGACACAAAAAGGTGAGTTGCTTTGGAACATCAATCCATAAGCTCGTTGAGCTCTGTTTGATGACAAAGTTGCAGACAATTAGAAAGGGCATCTCAATATGATTGGGATGCCCTTTGTTGTTTTTTGGTGAGAGAGAATTCGTAAACCAGAATTATTTCTCAGGAACCGAAAGCAAGACTAACAGCGCGCCATTGCCGCCAAACTCTAACGGCGCTTGGTGGAAAGCCATCACATCTGGGTGCTGTGCTAACCACAAAGGCACCTTCTGTTTAAGGATGTGTTTACCGATACCGTGTTGAACACAGGCACACGCCACGCTCTCTTTTACGCAGTGCGCAATCATCGCACCAAGCTCACGTTTGGCTTCTTGTTGAGTCATACCATGCATATCGAGATAAACGTCAGGAACGTAGACACCACGACGTAGGCGCTTGACCTCATATTTAGAGACATCATCACGCGCATAACGTGTCGGACCGTCTTCGCTAAGATGCGGAATGAACTCATCCGAGAAATAAAACTCGCTATCACTGGCTTGTCTTGCCGTTCGAGTAATTTCTTTTTGCTTGGCATTTCTTTTTGGCTGCTGGACTATGGTATCCTGTTGCAACTTTTTAACGCCCTTTACTGCATCGTTGAACAGGGCGAAATCGTCATCGAAGTCGGTGTCTTTTTTGCTCATCAGGTTATGAATTCTAATTAGAAACGTAATTAGCAGTATTGTAGCGCTTTTCGGAGACAATTTTGGATAAGATTTTTGTAGAAGAAGCGGTATCAGAACTACACACGCTTCAAGATGTGATTCGTTGGACTGTTAGCCGCTTTAACGCAGCGGGCCTATTTTATGGTCACGGCACTGATAACGCGTGGGATGAGGCAGTACAACTTATCTTACCTACTCTTTATCTGCCGATTGATGTTCCTTCGCATGTGATGAACTCTCGTCTAACGAGCAGCGAACGTCTACGTATTGTTGAGCGCGTAATCAAGCGTATTAATGATCGTACACCAACGGCTTACCTAACCAACAAAGCTTGGTTCTGTGGTCTTGAGTTCTTCGTTGATGAGCGTGTTCTTGTGCCTCGTTCGCCAATTGGTGAGCTGATCGAAGCTCAATTCCAACCTTGGTTAACTGAAGAGCCAACTCGCATCATGGATATGTGTACGGGTAGTGGTTGTATTGCTATTGCTTGTGCTCACGCATTCCCAGATGCTGAAGTAGATGCGATTGATATCTCTACCGATGCATTGCAAGTTGCAGAGCAGAACGTTCAAGATCACGGCATGGAGCAGCAAGTGTTCCCAATCCGTTCAGATCTTTTCCGTGATTTGCCAAAAGAGAAATACAACCTGATCGTATCTAACCCACCTTACGTGGACGAAGAAGATATGAACAGCCTGCCTGATGAGTTTACTCACGAGCCAGAACTTGGCCTAGCAGCGGGTACAGACGGTCTGAAATTGGTTCGTCGCATCTTAGCTAACGCACCAGACTACCTAACTGACGACGGTATCCTTATCTGTGAAGTAGGTAACTCAATGGTTCATATGATGGATCAGTACCCAGAGATTCCATTCACTTGGATTGAATTCTCTAACGGTGGTCATGGCGTATTCATGATCACTCGTGAGCAGCTTGTTGCTTGCGCTGATGAGTTCTCTATCTACAAAGACTAGGTTTCAATTATTAGGTTAGTGCCCCTATCTTAGGGCTGTAAGCTTAGAACCTGACATCTAGTAAGACGTTCGATTTGAAACGTTTTTATTTAAACGCCATGCATTGCTGCATGGCGTTTTTTATTGCCTAGATTAAAGATTTTTGTATTCATATCGAAGACGTTAAGCACAATATTTAGTTGATTAATATGAGGGCTTATTACATATTGGTGTTTAATATTTAGTCGTTTTAGTGAGTTAAGGAGGATTCACGATGAGCTTTGATACATGGATTTATTATTTATTAGCGGTGCTAATTTTAACGGCATCACCAGGCCCAAGTTCTTTATTGTGCATGACCAAAGGTGTGCAATCAGGCTTTAAATTATCGATATTTACCGCCTTGGGGAGCTTAACTGCGATTACTGGCATTCTAACCTTATCGTTTACCGGGCTAGGGGTAATTATTGCTTCGTCTGAAGTGGTATTTAATGTCATAAAATGGACTGGTGCGGCTTATCTAATCTTCCTCGGCTGGAAATCACTGCGCTCTAGCCAACAAGATTATGACAAGTTATCGGATCAACAAGGCGGTGCTCAATCTGTCAAAGAAAGCGCTGCGCAGCATTACCTAAGTGGCTTTATTGTTGGCGCGAGTAACCCCAAAGCTATCCTGTTTTTTACCGCACTTTTCCCACAATTTATTGACCCATCAATCGCTCTGATCCCGCAGTTTACCGTGTTTGCTTTGACCTTCGCAGTGATGGAATTGTCTTGGTTACTGGTGTATGCCTACTTGGGCGCGAAGTCGTCAAATTGGTTGTTTGCGAAAGGTCGAGCCAAGGTCTTTAATCGTGTCACTGGAGGTGTCTTTATTGGGGCTGGTGCACTGCTTTCGACGACCAGTCGAGCATAACTTTCTGTTTTATCAGAGAGGTGAATGATTACAGAATATTCTTGGTGCTGTCATAAAAGGTTAATATTAATGTGCTTGCTGCTTTTGACGAAAAGCCGATATATTGTAGTTACACCATCACGTTCTCAAGGAGAGACATATGCAGCATCAAGAAATGATTCAACACAGTAACTTTGGCGTAATCAGTCGTACTTGGATTTTCTCTACCCTTTCTCTAGTGGGTATTCTTGCTCTAATGTAGTCAGCTTCATGGCTCTATAGTTTTAGTTTTTATTATGAAATCACTTGTTAAAAAGTCTTCAAAGTCAGAACTCTTTCTCTTATAAATGTGGCTTTTCTCATCAGGTTAGCCACTTAACTTTTTCTTAGTCATCTTACTTCTAGTAACCTTCCCTCTATAAACAAGCGCCATCGCACTTCTGAAGTTGTTACAAAACTGTGATAATCTTAAGTTATCTTTTATCTACAGTGTATCTCTCATGTCTGTCTGGGATTCTATTTCATTTAACAATCGATTTACTGCATTACCTCGACTGTTCTATACCCCAATTCAACCTACACCGCTAAACAATGTTCAATGGCTCGCATGGAACCATAAGCTTGCGGATGAACTCGGCTTTCCGTCATTTGATGATGCTTCAGAAGAGTTGCTTGAAACGTTATCTGGCAATGCTGAACCTGAGCAGTTTTCGCCTGTAGCAATGAAGTACGCAGGCCACCAGTTTGGTTCTTATAATCCGGATTTAGGTGATGGAAGAGGGCTGTTATTAGCTCAAGTTGTCGCTAAAAGTGGCGAAACGTTTGATTTACACCTCAAAGGTGCAGGTAAAACACCTTATTCTCGCATGGGCGATGGACGCGCTGTTATTCGATCAACGGTTCGTGAGTACTTATGTAGCGAAGCGATGGCGGGGCTCAACATCCCAACCACGCGTGCATTAGCCATGATGACCAGTGACACGCCGGTTTATCGTGAGAAGCAAGAGTGGGGGGCATTATTGGTGCGTGCTGCAGAATCCCACATCCGTTTCGGTCACTTTGAACATCTGTTTTACACCAATCAGTTGGCAGAACATAAATTACTGGCTGATAAAGTCATCGAATGGCACTTCCCTGAATGCCTTGATGAAGAGAAGCCTTACGCTGCCATGTTTAATGAGATTGTCGATCGCACTGCGGAAATGGTCGCGTTGTGGCAAGCGAATGGTTTTGCTCATGGCGTGATGAACACCGATAACATGTCGATCATCGGGCAAACTTTCGATTACGGTCCGTTCGCGTTTCTTGACGAATACGACCCTCGCTTGATCTGTAATCACTCGGATTATCAAGGGCGCTACGCATTCAACCAGCAACCGAGAATAGGTTTATGGAACCTGTCTGCACTGGCTCACTCACTTTCTCCGCTGGTGGATAAGGTCGACTTAGAGGCCGCTTTAGAGCAGTACGAACCGCAAATGAACGGTTATTTCAGCCAGATGATGCGTCGTAAGTTGGGGCTACTTTCGAAACAAGAAGGCGACAGTCGTTTGTTTGAATCTATGTTCGAGCTGATGTCGCAAAACAAAGTCGATTACCCAAGATTTTTTAGAACGTTGTCGAATTTGGATACCTTGCAGCCGCAAGACGTGATTGATTTGGTTATCGACCGAGAGGCAGCAAAACTGTGGGTAGATAACTACTTACAACGCTGCGAATTGGAAAAGAGCTCAGTGGCCGAGCGCTGTGAAAAGATGAGACAGGTAAACCCGAAATACATCCTCAGAAACTACCTAGCTCAGCTAGCGATAGACAAAGCAGAGCGCGGTGATAGCAGCGACATTGACGCTTTGATGGTGGTACTTGCAGACCCTTACGCGGAACACCCGGATTATGAGCATCTTGCGGCTCTACCTCCTGAGTGGGGGAAAGCGATGGAGATCAGCTGCTCTTCATAACCAACCAATAGCGGATTAAGCCCTAAAGATTCAGATAGAGGTCACTAAGTTGTGATCTTTATCTGTTTGTTCTTCTAACTTTACAAACATGTCAATAATCAAACAATCGGCCAGCCTATACACTATGTGAATAAGTTGTAAATTTAATAGGTTTGGGCGATGCCAACAAATACTCGAATTCTCGTGGTGGATGATGATCAAGAAATCCGCGAGCTGCTGGAAGAGTACCTCACAAAATCTGGTTTCGATGTTTCTTCTGTGGGAGATGGTGTTGAACTAGAATCAGATCTGCAAAACCAAGGTTATCCAGATCTGATTCTGCTTGATGTGATGCTACCCGGTGACGACGGTTTTACCTTGTGTCAACGTGTCCGAAAACAATCGAATGTGCCTATCATCATGCTGACTGCCGTATCGGATGAAACCGACCAGATCATTGGTTTAGAAATTGGTGCCGATGACTACATCGCCAAGCCGTTTAGCCCTCGCCAGTTAATGGCGCGTATCAAAGCGTTATTACGCCGCGTTCAAGTGGTGGATGACAAGCCAAGTGATGCATTGCCAAAGCAAATCATTTTTGGTGATTGGACGCTTGATACGTTAGCGCATCGAATTTCCCACAATGAAAACTCGGAAGAGATGGATTTGTCGGGCAGTGATTTTTCTCTGTTGATGTTGTTCTTAACTCGCCCTAACGAAGTTCTTGACCGTGACACCATCTCTTTCGCTACCAGAGGCCGAGAAGCGCTACCTTTTGAACGTGGCATTGACGTGCAGCTTAGCCGTCTGAGAAGCCGATTGGGCGACAGTGGTAAATATCCTCACTACATCAAAACCATGCGCGGCAACGGCTATATTTTGGCTGTGCCTGTGCATTATGAGCACTGAGTAAGAAGTCCGTATGAAGTGGTTGAGAAGTTTAAAGCCAAATTCCTTGGTTGCTCGAACCTTGTTATTAACCTTGTTGGCGGTGGTCATTGCTCAAGGTATCGCAACTTCTATTTGGTACAGCGAATCTAAACATAAAGAACTGGAAGGCATTCGTTCGGCCTCATCGAGCATGGCGAACATGTTTGCTTCAACGGTGACTTTCTTCCAGTCTCTGCCCGTCAAATATCGCCATATTGTGTTAGATCAGATCCGCAATATGGGCGGTACGCGCTTTTTCGTCTCTTTCAATAAAGAGGCGTTGATTGTCGAACCGATCTCTGATACCCGTTTAAAAACTGCCTCGATAGAAGCAATAGAAAGCGTGCTGAGCAACAAGCTCAATAAGGTGGAATCGGTGCGCGTTGACTTCTCTCGCCCAGAGCACCTTCGATTACTTAAAAACGACATCTACTTGAGCGATCTCCCGCGATCGTGGGCACATCATACTTTAACGTTAGAACCTCTTAATCCGCCGATTTTGGTTGTTCAGATAGAATTAGCCAGTCATGAATGGGTGTATATCGCCGCGTTGTTGCCTGCGCCTTACGTCAAACTCGACGATACGATTCTCGGCAGAGAACAGGTGATCTTCTTAGTTTCCTCGACCCTCATTCTTTTGGTTTTGACTTACTTGATGATTCGTCGGCAAGTACGCCCTCTTAAAAAATTAGCAAGAGCGGCCAATGAGATGAGTATGGATATTCAGCAGCCACCACTTAATGAAGAAGGGGCAACGGAGCTGGTGACGGCGACCCGAGCCTTCAATCGCATGCAGCAACGAATTCGTCGCTATGTTGCCGACCGTGAGCACCTTTTCTCGGCAATCTCCCATGACTTAAAGACACCAATAACACGGCTTAGATTGCGTGCAGAGTTGTTGGAGAGTGAAGTAAAGAAAGACAAATTCAACAAAGATCTCGATGAGCTTGAGATGATGGTTAAAGGTGCTCTTCAGGCCGTAAGAGATACTGACTTACACGAGAACAATGCCATTATTGACCTCAATGAAATGGTGCTTGCTGTGATTGAATCTCATAACCAGTACCAAACGAAGGTTGAGTTCGAGCCGGTCGTCATTGAGCCATTGGTCGCGAAGCCACTGGCGATAAAGCGTGTACTGACCAACTTAATCGACAACGCGGTTAAGTATGGTTCCTCAGCTGTGGTAGAAATCAGCGGTGATGAGCTTTGGGTAGTCGTGACCATTAAAGACCGTGGCAATGGCATTCCAGAAGACAAGCTAGAGTTAGTTTTTGAACCTTACTTTAGGTTAGCAACGGATGATCAAGGACACGGTCTTGGCCTCGGGATCTGCCGAAATATCCTGCATGGACACGGCGGAGATCTCATTATTCGCAACTCCTCTCAAGGCGGCTTAGAAGCCAAAGTCTATATCCCAACAGGCCTAGAAGTGTAATGTAACAATTATGTTACATAGGGCTTACCTTTTGTTTCAATCCTAAAAATCAAAATAAGTAGACTCTTTATTGAACCGGACGTCGAGTCCGCTAAAACATGGAAGATAATAATGAAAATCAATAAAACCCTACTTACTCTATCTCTTCTTGCTGCCTCAACATTTTCTCAAGCTGGTGAAGTGGAAGTGCTTCACTGGTGGACTGCCGGTGGCGAGGCGAAATCTGCAGCGGTACTGAAAGAGATGATTGAAGAACAAGGCCATACTTGGAAAGATTTTGCTGTTGCTGGTGGCGGCGGTGAAAGTGCGATGACTGTTTTGAAAACTCGAGCAGTGTCGGGCAATCCTCCATCTGCCGCGCAGATCAAAGGTCATGATATTCAAGAGTGGGGTGGTTTAGGTTTTCTAACGTCTCTCGATGCAACGGCGAAACAAGAACAATGGGATGAGCTACTGCCAGAAGTGGTCACTAAAGTGATGAAGTGGGATGGCGAATATGTGGCGGTTCCTGTCAACGTTCACCGTGTTAACTGGCTTTGGGCGAACCCTGTTGTTTTAGAAAAATCAGGAGTGACGGTTCCAACGACATTAGATGAGTTCTTTGTTGCCGCAGACAAGATTAAAGCGGCTGGCTTCATTCCACTGGCTCACGGTGGTCAACCTTGGCAAGACGCTACGGTATTCGAAGCTGTAGCACTTGATGTACTAGGCAGTGAAGATTACAACAAAGCGTTCGTTGATCTGGATATGGACGTGTTATCTGGCGACAAAATGGTGGAAGTGTTCACCAAATTCAAAAAGATGCGTGATTACATCGACAGCAACTCTCCGGGTCGTGATTGGAACGTAGCAACTTCGATGGTTATCAATGGCGAAGCGGCAATGCAGATCATGGGTGACTGGGCGAAAGGTGAATTTACTGCGGCAGGCAAAGTGCCGGGTAAAGACTACATCTGTGCACCAGCTCCAGGTACTGATGGCCAATTCACTTTCAACATCGATAGCTTTGCGTTCTTTGAGCTGAGTGACAAAGAGAACCAAAAAGCGCAGCAAGACCTAGCGAAAACCATTCTTACCAAAGATTTCCAAGAAGTCTTCAACCTTAACAAAGGTTCTATCCCTGTTCGTCTAGATATGGACATGTCTAAGTTTGACCAATGTGCGTTGGATTCAATGGCAACCTTCAAAGCAAGTGCGGAATCTGGCGATCTTGTTCCGAGTATGGCTCACGGCCTAGCGACAACAAGCTACGCTCAAGGCGCTATCTATGACGTAGTGACCAACTTCTTCAACGAAAAAGATGCCGATCCAAAAGAAGCGGCGGCTAAGTTAGCGAAAGCTGTGAAAGCGGCTATCTAATCTAACTTGATAAGCGACACACAACGCACGTGAGTGACGGGTTGTGTTGCTTTACCAAACCCCCAGGGTGGGTAGGCTCGTAGGGAGCCTATCTACTCTTCACTCCCAATTCTGATATGCGTGATGCTGATGTGGTGCCGAGAGGTAAGCCATTGGCTCGATTGTGCAACAAGGATAAGTTATGGAGCATGTTTTGACTGAGTCGACTCCAAAACCCACAAGGAGCCAGCCTGCACCGAAACCAAGTTTTGCTGACAGGTTGCAACATTGGTTACCTAAAATTGTACTGGCGCCGACCGCGTTAGTGACCGTGGTCTGTATCTACGGTTACATTTTTTGGACGGCAGCGCTGTCGTTCACCAACTCTCGATTTCTGCCGAGCTTTAATTTCGTTGGTTTAACCCAATATGAAAAGCTGATGGATAACGATCGCTGGATAACCTCAATCACCAACCTCGGTGTGTTTGGTTTTCTATTTATGGCAATTGCTATCTTGTTAGGTGTGGGTTTAGCGGTGTTGCTTGACCAGAATATCCGCCAAGAAGGTGCGATTCGTACTATCTATTTATACCCAATGGCGCTGTCATTCATCGTCACGGGTACTGCGTGGAAATGGATTCTTAATCCAGGTCTTGGTATTGAAAAGCTGATGCAAGATTGGGGCTTTACTGACTTCAAATTTGATTGGTTAGTTGACTCTGAAATGTCGGTTTACACCTTAGTGATTGCAGCACTTTGGCAGTCTTCAGGCTTTGTGATGGCGATGTTCTTAGCAGGTCTGCGTGGCATCGATTCTTCAATCATCAAAGCGGCTCAAATCGATGGGGCAAGCTTACCCACTATCTATCTCAAAATCATTCTGCCTTGCTTGCGCCCTGTGGTTTTCAGTGCGGTGATCATCACCTCACACATTGCAATTAAGAGCTTTGACCTTGTGACGGCAATGACAGCGGGTGGCCCGGGCTATTCATCGGATCTTCCGGCGCTATTTATGTATGCACACTCATTTACTCGCGGACAAATCGGCCTTGGTGCCGCCAGTGCCATGATGATGCTTGCCGGTATCTTAGCGATTCTCGTGCCTTATCTTTACTCTGAACTTAGGGAGAAAAAGTCATGATGAATAACGTCAACTTTGCTCGAATCTTTATCTATTCAGTACTGCTTTTCTTCTGTTTAGTGTATCTAATGCCATTGTTCGTGATGGTGCTGACCTCATTCAAAACTCTGCCTGATATCAAGGCGGGTAACTTGATGAGCTTGCCGAAAGAGTGGGTGTTCGATGCTTGGTATAAAGCGTGGGACACGGCTTGTACGGGCGTGAAATGTGAAGGCATCAAAGGCTACTTCTGGAACTCATTCCAAATGGTGATTCCTGCGGTTGCGATTTCAACACTGCTCGGTGCATTCAATGGCTATGTGGTGACGAAATGGCAATTTAGAGGTTCAAACCTGTTCTTTAGTTTGTTGTTATTTGGCTGCTTCATTCCATTCCAAGTGGTGCTACTGCCAATGGCGACCATGCTTGGCAAGATGGGGTTAGCGAACACAACCATCGGCTTGGTGATTGTGCACGTTATCTACGGCATGGCATTTACAACACTGTTTTTCCGTAACTTCTATATCTCGATTCCTGATGAATTAATCAAGGCGGCAAAGCTTGATGGTGCTGGCTTCTTTACCATCTTCTTCAAGATCTTATTACCGATCTCAACGCCGATCATCATGGTGACGGTGATCTGGCAGTTCACCGCAATCTGGAACGACTTCTTGTTTGGGGTGGTCTATTCGGGCTCAGAAACTCAGCCAATCACAGTGGCATTAAATAACTTAGTCAACACCAGTACGGGCGTTAAAGAATACAACGTCGACATGGCTGCCGCGATCATCGCCGCACTGCCAACGTTGTTGGTGTATGTCTTCGCAGGAAAATATTTTGTTCGTGGCCTAACGGCAGGATCAGTAAAAGGATAATTACCCATGGCAACATTAGATTTAAAACAGATCCGTAAAACCTATCGCAACGCGGACAACGAAACGTTAAAGGGCATCGACATCAGTATCGATTCGGGGGAATTTTTGATACTTGTCGGCCCTTCGGGGTGTGGAAAATCCACCCTAATGAACACAATCGCAGGGTTAGAGAATATTAGCTCGGGTGAGATTGTGATTGATGGTGTAGATGTAGCGCAGGTTGAACCTAAAGACCGCGATATTGCGATGGTATTCCAGTCGTACGCGCTTTACCCAAACATGACGGTACGCGGCAATATCGCCTTCGGTTTGAAGATTCGTAAGATGCCTCAGGACGAGATTGATGCAGAAGTGAATCGTGTCGCTGAAATGCTACAAATTGAACAACTGCTGGATCGTAAACCATCACAGCTTTCTGGTGGTCAGCGTCAACGTGTCGCGATGGGACGCGCTCTAGCTCGTCGCCCTAAGCTTTATCTATTTGATGAGCCACTTTCGAACTTGGATGCTAAGTTACGTGTTGAGATGCGTCATCAGATTAAGCGCTTACACCAGAAGCTCAATACCACGATTGTTTATGTAACCCATGATCAGATCGAGGCAATGACACTGGCGGATCGCATCGCAGTAATGAAAGATGGTGAGCTGCAGCAGCTCGGCACACCACAAGAGATCTACACCAAGCCCAACAATATGTTCGTGGCTGGCTTTATGGGTTCACCGTCAATGAACTTCATTAAAACCATGGTGGATTTGGATGAGGACCAGAATCCGATCATTAAAGTGGTTGGTACCGCAGATCAAGAACACCATATTCGTTTGCCACAAAGTATGCGTGACCAAGACGGCAAAGAGTTGGTGATTGGGCTGCGTCCAGAACACATTACTGAACAGGAAGGCGATGATGTTTCTGCCTCGACAAAGCTAGACTTACAGCTGGAGGTATTGGAACCGACAGGGCCAGATACTATCGCTATGGTCAAAGTGAATGACCAAGAAGTAGCGTGTCGTTTATCGCCGGAATTTGAGGTGTCGGTTGGGCAAATGGCGCCACTGCATTTTGACCTATCCAAAGCCGTATTCTTCGATGCTCAGACGGAAGCGAGAATCGATTTCTAAGTGTTACTAGCAAGTTAGTTTCACCAAACACCTCATCGTTTGATGGGGTGTTTTTGTATCAAGACAGGTTAATTGTCACATTAATGATAAAAAACTCAGTAGAGTCTATGCTTGATGGGAGATTAATTTTTATAAAAAGGATGTCTGCAATGAGAGTCCAATTACTTGCAGGAGCAATGTCACTTGCTCTTCTTTCCTCTCCAGTATCTGCTGTTGTTAATCATGATTTGAGAGACAGTTATATTGTCGTTTTAAAACAGAGTGTATCGGAATCACGGGCGAACGATATCGCGCGCGAAGTTGCCAATGGGCGTGGTGTAGTTGGTCATCAATATAGCCATGCATTGAAAGGGTTTTCTGTTAAGGTCCCAGAGCAAGCGCTTAAAGGTCTTAAAAATAGGTTCCCCGAGATTGATTACATTGAGCCTGATATCGTCATGCATGCTTTACCGCGAGGAGGTAAACCTAATCGAGGCGGAGGTGGAGATAGTGTTGAGCGAGCTGTTCAGCAGGTTCCTTGGGGTGTAACCAGAGTCAACGGTGGTACTGTTGATATGAGTAATTCCTCATCTGTTGCGTGGGTTATAGACTCGGGTATTGACAGTAATCACCCAGATTTAAATGTAAACAAATCTCGAGGGGCAAACTTTACTCGCGGTAAGAAAAACAATACTAGCGATGGTAATGGTCACGGCACGCATGTAGCAGGAACGATAGGAGCTTACGACGATGGCTTTGATGTCATCGGTGTTGCGCCCGGTGTGGAAGTGATACCTGTTCGAGTCCTAGATAATAGTGGCAGTGGTTCAATGTCGGGAGTTATTGCCGGTGTTGAACATGTGGCGATTAATGGTAGCGCGGGTGATTGTGCCAACATGAGCTTGGGTGGTTCAGGGTATTCGGCCGCATTGGAAACTGCTATTCAAGCTGCCGCCGCACAGGGGATCTTTTTCTCTATCGCTGCGGGTAATTCTGGGTTAGATGCGAATGGTTTTACACCAGCGAGTACGAATGGCACAAATATCTTTACGATCTCTGCATTTGAAGAGAACAATGATAATTTCGCTTACTTTTCCAATTATGGCTCTGATGTAGATTACGCTCAACCTGGAGTCGATGTGCTATCGACCAAAACGGGCGGAGGAACGGTTTCTTACAATGGTACCTCAATGGCGGCTCCTCACTTTTGTGGTGTCATATTAGCTAGTGGGTTAGTTGATGGTGAATTACCATCAACAGATGGAACGGTAAATAATGATCCAGATGGCAATGCAGATCTGATCGCTGTGAAGTAAGAGGTTCCGGCTGGGAATTAACGAAGATCTTTCTGATAAGTGAGATTCCAGTCTCGACATAATAAAAAGCGACCTGATGGGTCGTTTTTTATTGTGAATAATCATCGAGTAGACAGTTAATTATCATCAAAGCTGATAATTAGTGTGATGTGGCTATATAAAGCTGACGTAGAAACGCGTAGGATCGACTCAACTTTAGACCAAATACTAGGTTGCACTTTGGTGCATAAACAGAAGAATACATGAAACTAACAGCAAAACCCTCAGCTAGTAACGCTTTACTTATTTCTATTACGACACCGGACTTCAAAGGTGACGAAGCAAAAGAGTCTCTTGCCGAACTTGCTCGCTTAGTAACAACCCTAGGGTTTAAAGTGGTTGGTACTCAATCGCAGCACCACAGTTCAGCTCAACGACAAAACGTGTTGGGTGCTGGTAAGCTTGCGGAAATTGCTCATCTAACCGGTTACCAAGGTTCAATTGAAGAAGCAGAAGATGAAGACTTCCTTGATGAATCAGGTCTATTTGATTCAGAAATCGACGAGCTAGATTTTGATGATCTTCCAACGGGCAATTTCCAATACGGCGCCGCTGATGTTGTGGTCTTTGACTGTGATTTAAGCCCATCTCAACTGCGTACTGTTGAGGCTAGTTTGGGTGTGGAAGTATTTGACCGTACTGGCATCATCATCGAAATCTTCAGCCGTCACGCTCGTACTCGTACTGCTCGTCTGCAAGTTGATATCGCTCGTCTAAACTACTTAGTGCCACGACTTCGTGAAACGGCTGAGGGTGATAAAGAGCGTCAAATGGGTCAGGGCGCCGGTGAAACTTCGCTAGAGCTAGACCGTCGTAACGTACGTGACCAAATTGCTGCGCTTAAGCGTGAGCTAGTAAGCGTACAAGATGAAATGAAGACCCGACGCACAAGGCGCGCGGAGCTTTTCACTGTTGCTTTAGTTGGCTACACCAATGCCGGTAAATCTTCGATGATGCGTGCAATGACCGCAACCGAAGTGGTGGGTGAAGATAAACTGTTCGCAACGCTAGACACCACGGTTCGTGCGCTTCAACCAATCACTCAGCCGCGTATCCTTGTTTCAGATACAGTGGGTTTCATCAAGAAATTACCACACGATCTGGTTGCATCATTCCACTCAACGCTAGCAGAAGCGCATGATGCTTCATTGCTGCTTTATGTCGTTGATGCTTCAGACGTTTCATTCCGCGCACAACTTGATGTGGTACACGACGTATTAGCTCAAGTGGGCGTTGAAGGCAGCGAAAAACTATTAGTACTGAATAAGTGCGATAGATTGACGGAAGAGCAGCAATTAGAGCTGATCGAAGAGTTCCCAGATGCGATGCTAACGTCAACTCGTGATCCTTTGGATATAACCAAACTGCACAAGTACATCGTTGGTGTTGCTGAAGAAGGCATGATCGAAGAAGAGATCACGATTCCTTATTCTGGCCAAGGCATCATCGGTGAGATTCGCTCAAACATGAGTGTGGTTAAAGAAGAGTACGACTACGAGTGTATTAAGTTGACCGTTCGCTCTAGTGAAATTGACTTAGCTCGACTGAAAAAGCGTATGCAGAAATCTTGATCGCCTATCTATTTAGAAAAGAACGTCCAAAGAAAAAGCGACCTAAGTGGTCGCTTTTTTTATTGGTCGAGCCGAGTTAATCTAAGTTTAGCTAACTCATGAGTTACTTACGCCATTCTTTGTGTCGGCTTCCAACGTGCTAACTCTGGATCAAGCTTGATACCTTGTGAGGTCAGTAGGTTAACACGAGCTAAGTACGCAGCACCGTGCATCAGGTGCTTAGCAAGGTCGACCGCATTACGTTGTTGGTAATCGTCTAGGTAGCTGTCTTTTGCCCATGCGTTGAATGCGCCAAGTGCAGGGCCAGCCCATACTTGATAATCCATCTCACGACCTTGTTCGCCCGTGTTTGACCAACGGCTTGAAAGACCCAAGTACCAGCGGAAGATCAACGCCATTTTACGTTTTGGATTGCCTTCAGCACGTTCGATCTGTTTAGGGTCTCGCTCGTTAAAGTGCGCCACAGTACCAGCCCAAATATCATCCAGTGTTGAACGGAATACCTGCTTCTCTAGCTTTTGACGTTCTTCAACTGGAATCGCTTCAATCGAGTCGTAACGTGTGTAGATCTCGTACAGCTTGTTTGCACGCATTGGGAACAAGGTGCCACGTTTAACCACTTGCAGTTTCACGCCCATTTCGAACATGTCTGCCGCAGGAGCCATAGTCACGTCAGCCATTTCGGTTGTCGAAAGCAGCTTACGTGTGTGCTCGCTCGCGCCAGCCTCAACACACGCTTGGTTGATAGAGCCGGTAACAATGTAAGCCGCGCCCATGTTAAACGTTGCTAGAGCTGCGTCAGGCGTGCCTACGCCACCACCACAACCGACACGTAGCGGTGTTTTGAATTGATACTGAGCTTGGATTTGCTCTTTTAGGGCTAGAATCGTTGGTAACAGGGTTACTAGTGGACGGTTATCGGTGTGGCCACCTGAATCGGCTTCTGCCGTAATGTCATCAGCCATAGGAACAAGCTGTGCTAGCTCCATCTGTTCTGCTGTGATTCGGCCTTCGTCAACCAAAGCTTGCAGCATTTTCACAGGAGCAGGCTGCATGAACTTACTTGCGACTTCAGTACGGCTTACCTTAGCAATAACCTTGTTGCCAATCTGAATCCCACCTTGTGCATCACGGCTAAGACCAGCGGCACGGTAGTGAACGATTTGCGGTGTTAAACCTAAGAATGCTGAAGCTTCAACTGTTTTCACTTTGTGCTTCAAAAACAGCTCAACACTGCCGCGCTCTAGCGCTGGTTCGCTTGGGCTGTGAATCAAGTTAAACGCGTAAGGACCGTTTGGCAGTGCAGCTTGAATGCGGTTGATCGCTTGCTCAACGCGAGACGGGATTAAGCCCGCCGCGCCAAATGAACAAAGAATGCCAGCTTGGCCAAGCGCAATCACCAACTCTTCAGATGAAATGCCATTTGCCATTGCGCCAGCGTAGTAAGCGTATTTCACGCCGTGGCAGCGACGAAAATCTTCGTCGCCTAGGCTTTGTGTACCAAGAGCGGGAGCAAAGGCGCTAACAGGTTGGCTGTTCGCCGAGCTTGCTGAATCGCCTGATGCAATCTCAGCTTGTTGGCTTACGCCCAAGCCTTTTTCTGGGTGGTTCACTACGTAACAAGCAAGGCTTAAATCTTTCAAGATTGTCGACATTGCTGCGTTAGTGAAACGCGTTGTGTTCTCTTCGATCTGCCAAGGCCACGGAGATAGCTTTTCGTTATTGATTGTAGTTTGAGTTGTCATACTAAATTCTTTCCTAGTTCTCTGTCTCTGTCACTAATGGCGGCTTAAGCTCTACCGATAGCAGGGGCTTCTTCGATACAAATCGCGATGTCTTTCACTTCGTAGATACGCAGACCATCTTTGCTCAGGTTTGCGTCGCCAACGATGATGCGTTTGCCGTCTTCGTCTTTAATCGCAGTGATGTGGACATCCAGAGACATCTGTTTGTTCAGAGGGTTAATCTGACCACGGTATTTCCATTTCACTTCCGATTGGATTTGACCAAACTTCGGATTGCGGAAGCCAGCGCCAAGGTCTTTGTTTAGCGCGTAGGTTTGCATCAGTTCGATGATCGCTTCGACACCTAGAGAACCTGGCATTACCGGATCTTGATGGAAGTGGAACTGGAAGAACCAATCGCTTGGGTCAATCGTACGCTCAGCGTATAGGTAACCAAGACCATCTTTACCGCCATCACTGGTGATTTGCACGGTATCGATGAAGTTCAAGCGACCGCCAGCCAATTGGTAGTGCTCTTGCACTTCACCAGTAGCAGAAACCGGTGCGTTGAAGTAACGAGTCGTTTTATCTAGCAGGTTGATGTTTACATCCGGCGTGCGGTTGTTATCAACGTGCCAAGGGTGCGTCACTTTACCGTTGTCCAAACCAAGTTGATCTTTCAGTGCAGCGCCTTTGAAGTAACCAAATACCGCCGTACCTTGGTAGAAAGGCACGCCGTCAGTACTCAGTTCGAAGCTGAAGCTCTGTACGATGTTAGTGCCCATCATTACGGTTGAAAGCAGACGAGAATCGTTGGTAATCGTTTTGCCACGCAAGTCGACGTTACGCAGCATTTTGCCGCTGCCATCTAGGTTGCGGAAAAACAGTTCTTCACCCGGGAAGCCCAGTGTTGTACCCATGTAGCCAGAGATGAAGCCGTTTGGCTGCAGTGAAATCTCCATCAATACCGAATAAGGCATCAATGTGTGGTGGCTGTTTTCATCAAAGTACCATGCATTTTCTGGCACTTCGTATTCTGCGATACACGATGAAGGCTTCTTGAAGTCGCCACGCTTGCCATCAATCTCTACGACACGAGTGGTTAGCTGTAGGTCGCCACACGGAGTACGTGGTGGAATCATCCCACGGTAGATTGAGAAGTCAGGGCCGAAACATTTCTCGATATCACCGGTTGCGAATTCGAACATGTGGTAAGGCGTGAACGGAACCGTATCGGGTGTGCGGTTCGGGTAATCAGGCGTCACCGGCGCTTCAACGTGTTGAAGTGGAATCACGCCTTTGTTTGGCGCAGTTTCTAGGTCTTCAATTTGCGCCATCAATGGCGCATTCGCTGAAGCCTGTTGGTTCACTGCTGGTGTATGGCCCAAGCTTTTATGGTCCAAGCTTTCGATAACAGGGGTCGCGACAGCTGTTTCTAAAGAAGGCAGGTAACGAGTACATTCGTCGTCTTCTTTGATCATCACACCCAAGTTTTGGAAATCAACAATCACTTTGCCGTTCAGTAAGATATCAATATTAGCTTTCGCATATGGGCGAGGGCTTAGACCAATCTCGGTCACTTCCATGCGGTAAGTCAGTTCTGCCGATTGCGGTAGAACTTGGCCACGACAACGTACTTGTTGAGGGGCATTTTCAAGCGGTTGGAAACGACCATTTTGAACAAGCGTGTGCATGCCAAGGTGCATCATGAAAAACTGAAGTAGTTGACCACAACCTTCTGCCATCAAAGATCCAGCCATTACCGAGTCATCTTTGAAGTGACAAGGGAAGTACCAGTGCTCAGGCTCTAGCTGTTTGTGACCTTCAATCAGACCGAGTCCCCATGTGCCGCCTTGTGGTTCAACGCGGCTAACCTTTTCGATCATCATGAACTTCTCTGAGCTGAAGCACAAAGAAGGCTGGTGGCGATTGGATTGGTGAGTTGGACCAAAACACTCTGCAATGTTGGCAGTCAGCAGGTGGCGCAGTTCTTGGTGGTTAAACTGGGTTTTAGGGCAGTGCAACATAGGGTCGAAGCGTTGCTTAGTCGCAAGCTTACGAGCCTTGATTTCATCTTCAGTGTGAATCACACCTTTGCCATCTGCTAGCTCTTCATCAGTGAAGAAGCCCGCACAGCCGTTATCCATTTTCAGGATCATCTTGTCGCCAACGAAACATTCGTACGAGAAGAAGAACAGCAGCGTGTCGCCATTGCGAGCAAAGCTGTTGATTGAGATATCGTAACGCAGCGTATCGCCACCACGAGGCAAGTCACCAAGGAAAGTCAGCGTACAATCAAGCAGGCGATAAACACGCTCACCTTTGTTTTCAAAATCAATGCCTAAGTAGCTGATCAGCATGAGGTCACACTGACCTGATTCTACCGCCACTGCCCAAGGGATCTGACCATCGACAAGATACGGCGCATCAACTGGGATGTCGTATTCGGTGGTCATTGTGCTTGGCTTGTACTCGTTCACGGTCGCGTTGAGCTTAGTGACACGAGATACCAATAGGTAGTCTGTGGTTGGTAGGCGAACGCGGCGCGAGTAGCTATCGATGATCGCGTAGTCAGGGCCAAATACATTGGCGATGTCGCCTTCAGCGTATTCAACCAAATCATCGTAATCCCAGATACATGGTTTACGGATAGGTTTTACTGGTGCAGGTGTCGCAAGTGCGTTTACTGGCGCTGACTGAACCTGAGCTGGTGTTTCGGCTGAGCTATCTAAACCAGACGTCACTGCGTTTAGCTGTGCTTTTAATAGCGCATCAGCCATCTGCATGCCTTGGGCACGAGTGTGCAGGAATGCTTTGTGTACCTGTTGAGCTGCTTGCTGATTTTGAGCAAAAGCTTGGTTGTGTGGTGTTACAGACGGCTGTAATGCTGCATCCGTCTTAGCGTCGATTTGAGACGCGCCATTTTTAGCGGATAGGACATGAGTCATATTGCTGTGGTTACCTGTTAGCTGACTGTGGCGAGTTGGCGCCAGAGTAGGGGATACTGATGTAGGAGTTTCGATGACTGGGTCTATCGTGTTCTGCGTTAGTGCTTTCTTCTCTAACTCTTTTTGCGCAAGGGCTGCTTGAATGCTTGCTGTCGTTGGAATCGACGCCACTCTTGCGGCTTGTTTGCCAGAAGCTTTCTGCTGAATCGTTGCTAAGTTAGTCACTGCGGTTTGGGCAATATGTTGATATATATCGCGTCCACCAAGAGTCACTTGTTTAACCAATTGACGCTTAGCATCACTTGCCAGTTCACTGTTTAAACGAACCGAAAGTGATTGAGATTCGACACTCGATTGGCTCAGTAGCAGCTGTGAACATTGTCCTTCGCTGATGTTGGCAACAATCGCATTCTTAGAGCGGACATTTGGATTCAGAGACTCAAGGTTCAGATTGAGCAGACCGTGTAGCAGGCTTGCCATGCCAGAAGCAGCAGAGCAATGACCAACACGTTGACTCGCTTGAGTGGTCTTTGTGTTCGCGAAACTTAGAGACGAAGACTGATGAGATGAAGACTCTGGTGCATGGTTAAGCTCAAGCAGAGAAACATCGTTCGAGCTCATACCGACCTGAGTCAGTAACTCATCAGCAACGGCGTTGTTATTCTCGCTTGAACCAAAGGCCAATGCGTTGATGCTGCCGTAAGCCGTATCTTGGTTAGTCGTTACTCGACTCTCGTCAACAAGAACAATTGCACCTGCGCCTTCGCCCACATTCCAACTGCCGTCTTGCGGTTGTCCGAATTTTGGAGAAAGTGACACTGGGCTCACGCTGTTCTTCAGAATCACATGTTCTGCACTGCCGCTTAGGTCAACGGCTGCAATCACGACTGCGTCCATTGATTCTTGCGACATTAGGTTTTGCGCAACATCGATACAACGAGCAACTGACTGTTCAGCGGCTGAAATCGTAAAGGCAGGGCCGTTAAAGTCCCACAATGACGAGATACGCGAAGCCATGATATTGCCGATGAAACTGGTGTATTGGTTCAGCTTGGCTGCGTCCATCACACTGTCCATCGCGATGGTTTCTAGCGATTGGTATTCATCTTGTGTTAGCTCAATCCCCATGTTGGCAAAGCTGTCAGCCAATTGGCTATGCAGGTTTACGCGTCCACGGAATTGGTGCATTTCAAGCTCAGTTTCCATCGCGACTAAAACCGCAACCTTTTGGCCAGCAACAAGCTTGGCATCTTTGATCGCTTCGTCTGCCACTTTCATCAGTAGCAACTGCTGAGAGATCAAACGGTCATCTTCATTAGGCGGCACTTTGAAGCGTAGGAAATCGAGATCGAATTGATCGATGTACGCTCCGTTTGGAATTCCGTGTAAACCAAACTGATTCAGTAGTTCTGGATGTTGGTCTAAACCTTTCCAGCGTTTCTTAGGCAAAGCAATGAAAGCATCGTTGTTGGTTTCAATCGCAGTGCTCAGTGCGTTGATGCTTTGCAGAGAACCGAAGTGAGACGCGAGACCAGTAATACTTAAATTAGACGCTTGTAGGCTTGGAGATGCCGACTCTAAAGTCTGGGTTACATGACTGGTGTCTGAATAGGCTTCAAGCAGTAAGTGTGCGTTACAACCACCGAAACCAAATACAGAAACACCCGCACAGCGCTCTTGGTTGCCCGCTTTACTTGGCCAAGGTTGAACCTGTGTTGGTAGCGTCTGTGAACCAAATAAACCTTCTGGTGAAGACAGTGGCTTGTCCAAATTAATACTTGGCGGAAGTACACCTTCTTTCATCGCAAAGATCATCTTCATGATCCCCGGCATACCTGCCGCAGTCAGTAAGTGACCGAGGTTTGACTTCGCAGAGCCAATCAATGGCGGGTTAGAACCATTCAATTTGTCAGCAAAGAAACGCTCCATTGAGGTTAACTCAACCTTGTCACCTAATGGCGTGCCGGTTGCGTGACACTCAATCACTTCGATGCTGTCTGGTGATAGGTTAGAAGCTTCGTATGCGCGTTCAAAGGCTTGCACTTGTCCTTTGCTATTTGGACTTAATACGAACTGGCCACGGCCATCGTTCGACAAGCCAATACCGCTGACAACTGCATAGATATTGTCGCCATCACGTTCTGCATCAGCTAAGCGTTTTAGGACTAAAACACCGGCACCTTCGCCAGCAAACAGCCCTTTACTGTTGCTATCAAACGGAACTGAAACACCGTGGTCTGGGTAAGCGTGGAAAATGGAGAAACCCATGTTGATAAAGAATGGGTCAGCACCTGATACCGCGCCTGCCAACATCATGTCGGCTTTGCCCGTGTTCAAGTAATCACACGCTAGCTTTAATGAATAGACTGAGCTTGCACATGCCGCGTCTAGGCTAAGTTGCACGTTGCCTAAACCCAATGCATCAGCCACTAATTTAGAGGCGTTATGTGCTGCAGCACCATTGATCGGATTAAGGTCTTGCGCGGTTTCATTGGTTGGCAGCAGTGAAAACTGGTCATTAGCCAATTTATCTTTAAGTGCTTTCTCGACCACTGAGTGATACATCGGCAGAAACAAGTCGTTTGAGCGTGTGGTTGGGAACGAAAGGGCACCCATGATCACGCCTGTGCGCTCTAAAACATCGGCATTTAAATTAATGCCTGCGTCGACTAACGCCTTACGACTGGTATCCAAAGCCCATAGGAAACTTTGGTCGACACCGTTGAACGATTCTGCTGTTAAGCGGTAGCCATTGCTATCGAAATTGAAGTTTTCGATGTAGCCGCCTTTGTCACAGTAAAAGCGGTCTGACTCACCTTGAACGCCCTGATAGCTTTCAGGTTTAGCACCTAACTTTTCAGCGCTTAATGTGGTTCGAGAATCTTTTTTATCCAGCAAGTTTTGCCAAAAGTCTTTTGGCGTATCCGCTTCTGGGTATTGGTTAGCAATACCGACAATCGCGATCTTATTGCACTTCACTTGCTGTTTGTTCTGAACTTGAGCCTGATACTGGTTCGATTGAGAACTCATACTAGCTCTCCTTGATGATTCACTGCACTGCCTTGAGACACACCATTTAATTGCTTAATGGTGGTGATCTGTTGTTCTAGCCCTTGAATAAGTGGCTCGACAGACAGTGGAATTTGATGAGTAATGAGCTGACCAATGCATTTGATGAGCGTGACAATATCGTCACCGCCTTTGGCATTGGAAGCGATTGTGCAGTATTGGTCTGCTACGTTGTCGCTACGATTGATCTTGTCGATCAATGTGCTGGTTTGACGATCGGCACCTACTTCGACAAACAGGCGCGCACCTTGTTGACGTGCACTTTGAATCAACGCGGTGAAATCCAGCGTCGAACAGAAGGTGTCGGCAATCGAAAGGGCGATGCTGTCGCTGTCGATATTGATTGGTGCGCCAGTCGGTAGACCTGCTGCGCTGATAAAGCGGATATGCTTTGGCAATTCGTCGAACAGTGGTTGCGTGTAAAATTCACGCACTTGGCTATGTTGGCTTAATGCTGGTGTAGTGTGCATTGCAGTAACACGATTCGCGGCAATGCCACGTTTACCCAGTTTTTTGAGCAATGCACGACATGTGCTTTCACAACCGGCCAGTACGCAGGTGTCACCTTGGATAATGGCAAGGTAAGCGCGTGGGAATTCTGGTAACAGAGCCTCAATCGCTTTCGCATCACTGCGAACCACAAAGCTATTCCATTGGATGCTTTCGTCACCGTTCAGCTGCCAATCTTGACGTACTGCGGTGAGTTCGCCAGAAATAGCCGTGGTGAAGATAGGACTGGTTTGAGTCATCTCAATCAGCGCATGTGGGTTCTTCCAAACATTCAAGCTAGCCCACATGGAAGCTTCACCCTTGGAGTAGCCCAAGGCGAAATCTGGCTGCACTTTGAATTCATCACATAGCAGTTGTGTTAACAGATAACTACTGCCTACACCGGCAATTGCCAATTCACTAAGCGACATTTCTTGCGAGTCTTCAGCGTAGGTTTTCTCTGCCTGCAGCATCTCTTTCAAGTTACCTTCACGTTCTAAACGAGCAAATAACTGTGGGAAATGGTGGTGAAAATCGCGCAACATACCGGGATAAACCGTGCCAACACCAGGGTAAACAAATGCAACGCCACCTTTGCTTTGAGGCTTTGGTGAGAAACAACTGCCTGCTGGCGTTTTGTAGTGGCTATTGTCAGCCATTACTTTTGGCAACGCATTTTCTAGCGCTGTGATCTCTTGCAATGCAGCCTCAACTGAAGCTGCCTGAATCACGACGTTCGCGCTAAGGCCAGCATTGTGCTGAACGCTTTGAAAGTGGCTTAGGTTTGAATGTATCAAGGTGGCGATAGCGAGTTCACGGTCTGCCGAATCACTAACGCATTTAAGCTCTTCTCTTAGTGAGGCCAACTGAGAAGCCAATTCAGCTTGTTCGTTGCCTGAAACCACAAACATCAAACGCTCGCTGGATAGCAAGGGCTTTGGTTCGTGCAAACCGGTCGCTTGAGTCAATATCAGACTGGTGGCTTTTTGGCTATCGTCATTGAAAGTTAACGCAGCAACACGTGCTTTGTTCGGCTCAGTGAACCAATAATGGCCCGGTAAAGAATGGTTTGGCAATGAACGGCGCGATATTGCCTCAATCATATTCAACAACTCATTAAACTGCTGCGAAGCAGATAGGGTTGAGTATTGTTGTTGATGGCTTAAATCTGAAGCGGGGCGGCGTGCAATATCCAGAGAAAGCTGAACGCTATCTTCGGTAGCTGCATCTACAAAACTCGCTAGATAAGCGTGTGGGTGAATCTTGTTTTGAGCCGCGGTCAGTGCACTCAACATCACCAATGATGGAGAGTGATGATCCAAACAGAGCTTAACAGCACTACCTTGATGGACTGCCTCAATTGCTTGAGTAAGTGCTTGATTAAAATTGCCATCAACCACAACAGTAACTATCTCTGGAAGCGAAGGTGATAAGTCGGCAGAAAGCTCAGCCGCGTTTGCTGGCTGAGCTAAAAGAGCGATGCGCAATGGCATCGCTTTATTAGTAGGAACAGTCACTATGACAATTGCTCCTTTTCTGCGTTCTTAGTCGCCTCTTTCTTTGATACTGCAGAGCTAGACTTCGGCAAAAATGCGTCGTTTAAGCTCTTGCTGATGGTGACTTTGGCACCTTTCATTACCGCACTTAAACGACCATCTTGGTGGTAAAGCGAGATATCAGCCTGCAGTGAACGAGCCGTGCTTTTTATCACGCTCAGCTCTAGCCAACCTTGGTCACCATTGTGCATCGGTGCGTAACAAACAAACTCACCGATTGCAGACGGTAGGCTTGCCGCGCCGTATTTCAATCGAGCCCATACCAGCATGGCTTGCAACAGATAATCTTCAGCAAATGGTTGGCTATCGCCAAAGCCTTGCTTAGGAATAAATGATCCGCAGTCGCTGTTTTCAATCTGAGGCAACTGGCATTGAGCCAATAAGCCTAAGTCGTCAAAGCGTTCAACTGAGGTAATACCTTGCAGTCTTGGTCCGTGAAACAGAGTACCGTCACTGTATAGAGCTTGTGCCGTTGTTACAGGTGCTGAAGTGTTGGTTGCAAAGCGTTTTTCTGACGCTTGTTGAACATCTTCAGACACTTGCACAGAGGCAACTTGCAACTGAGCTTGATACTGTGGTCGCCCTTGGCAACTGATCACTGCTTTTAGCTGATCTTTTGATTTAGCGTCTGAAGACAAGACAAGCGTTAGCTCTTGCACTTCATCAGTATCAAAAATCACACCTTTCAGCAGTTTGTAGTTGTGAACGCTAACGTTCACCCCTAACAGTTGCTCAGCGACTTCACGCATCCATTGGATGGCACACACTGTCGGTAACACTGGGTTACCGGCAATGCAGTGATCTTGAATGAAAGGCAATGCCTTTGGATCAAGATGACGTGTCACAGTAATGCTTGTATTCAGCGGACTCTCTGCAAGATGCACAGACTCCGCATTAAGCTTTTTTACAGCAGCTTCCTTGTTGTCAGAACCTTGCATGCTCGTGCCAACCAGCAGTTGAATACCAGTTTCGTTCAGTAGTTGAGAACTAAACAACTCTGCACCCGCTTGAAGAGGAATTACGTAAACACCGCGCTCTGTGAACATACGTTTCAGTGCTGCGTTGACCATGCCGCCGTCCCACGGTCCCCAGTTGAAGCTCATCACTTTCGCTTGAGGGTTACGAGCTGACAGTTGTAGAGCCGCTTTGTTTAGGATCTCGTTAGACATTGAGTAATCACTTTGGCCTGTGTTTCCGTAGAAACCCGCCGCCGAAGAGAACATCGCAATCAGTTTTAGCTTGCTGCTATCAAGACCACCAAGAACGGCTTCTAGTCCGCCCACTTTCGTGCCGTAAACCATGTTCAGCTCATCAAGCGTTTTATCTTGAATATGTTTGTCAGCCAGTACACCTGCACCGTGGATAAGGCCTGTAATGTCGTCGAAGTTTGCCAGCGTTTTCGCTACTGACTCATGGTTCGACACATCTAAGCTTAGGTATTCAGCGCTCGCGCCAATCTTGTTGAAAGCAGTAAGTGCTGCGTTGATTTCAAGGCTGCTCAATACCGGTTTTAGCAGAGCATCAACTTTTTTCGGTGTTGGTTTGTCACCTGTTGCTTGTAGGTGAGCGATAGCTGCTGGTTTTAGCTCTTTCTCTTGCTTGTCTTGAGCCCATTGAGGTAGCTCTTGTGATGTAATGTGTTTGCTACGACCTGCAAGAATGAAGTGAGACTTACATTGCTTAGCAAGTGTTAGTGCACATTCAAACGTCACGCCTTTAGCGCCACCCGTCACCAGAACTTTGTCGCTCTTGGTGAGTTGAGCTCCTGCGTTTTTGGTTTGTGCAGCGCCTGGTGTTGCAGCAATCAATGTTGCACGACCAGATTCACCGTTTTCCGCATGGCTAAGGCCGATTTCAACCGTGTTGGTATCGATATCGAACAGTTCGCCAGTAATAGCTTCCGCTAGGTGACGAGCATCAATAGAAGCGTCAGCATCCAATGCACGGCAGAACACGTTTGACCATTCATGGCTCAGTGTCTTCGTTAGGCCAGACAGCGCGGCTTGGTTGAGTTCTGCATTCGCTAATTGCTTAGTATCTAGGTAACCAAAGCCACCATCGATACGGCTTAGCGTGAAGAACACACTGCGACCAGAAACGGCATTCAATTGGCCATTTAGGTGCTTCGCGAATAAGAACGCTGTGGTTAGCGAAGCTCTTGAGTCTGCATTCAAGTTAACCGCTTGCTCGTTGCTTTGTTTTGCATCAACGATAGCTTGTAGGTGAATGAAGCCAGCAATCACTTTGTTCGACGTTTTAAGGTCTGCTTCGATGTCGTTAATAACTGCAGTCACACCCGCATCATCGACGCTGTTGAGTGTGTAGCTTGCGATTTCACTGTTTAAAGGTGACGCGGCAGAAAGAGCACTACGCACTACAGCAACTTGGATGCCGTTAGCGGTCAACTTTTCTGCTAGAACACCAGCGTTGTGACCATCATCTGTGATCACGACACAAGCGTCTTTTGAGAAACAATCGACGAGTTTATCTGCCGCTGGTAGCTTTTTTAGCGCTACCTCATTGTGTGGAGGAAGTTCCGCTGTCGCTGTTTCTGCGATAGGCGTTACTGATTCAACTTTTGGAGTCGCTACGGGTGCTGCAGCGGATAGCTTGCTTTGCATGTAGGTAACGATTTCACCAAGCGTACGACACTCAGCTAGGTCTTCAGGGTTTAGCTCTGGCAGCGTTGGTAGTTGGTCTTGAACTGTACCTAGAATTTCAACGCGTTTGATAGAGTCGATACCAAGGTCTGCTTCCATGTCCATCGCTAGGTCGAGCATTTCTGCTGGGTAACCTGTTTTGTCGGCAACCACTTCCATCATGGTTGATTGAACATGAGCAGGGTTTAGGTCGTTGCTCGTGCTTTCTACAACTGAATCTGAAACAGGTGCTGCGTTAGGAGCTTCATTAGCGCCTAGCTTGCTGTTCATGTAAGCAACGATTTCACCCAGAGTACGACACTCAGCTAGGTCTTCAGGGTTCAGCTCTGGCAGCGTTGGTAGCTGGTCTTGAACCGTACCTAGAATTTCAACACGTTTGATTGAGTCGATGCCAAGGTCTGCTTCCATGTCCATTGCTAGGTCGAGCATTTCTGTTGGGTAGCCTGTTTTATCAGCCACTACGCTCAGCATTGTGCTTTGAACTTGTTCTGCGTTTAAACCGTTTGATACTGCTTGTACTGGTGCAGATGCTTGAGCCGCTACTGGAGCAGAAGCTGGAAGCTTGCTGTTCATGTAGTCGACTATCTCGCCTAGAGTACGACACTCAGCGAGGTCTTCAGGGTTCAGTTCTGGAAGAGTCGGTAGCTCGTCTTGAACTGTACCTAGAATTTCAACACGCTTGATTGAGTCGATACCAAGGTCAGCTTCCATGTCCATTGCTAGGTCGAGCATTTCAGTCGGGTAGCCCGTCTTCTCTGCGACTACTTCTAACATGGTTTTTTGAACGACAGCCGCATCTAGTCCGTTGTTAGCTGCTGCTGGCGCCACTACTTCAGTTTGTGCTGCAACTGGTGCAGACGCTGGAAGCTTGCTGTTCATGTAAGCAACGATTTCGCCAAGAGTACGACACTCAGCTAAGTCTTCAGGGTTTAGCTCTGGAAGAGTAGGCAGTTCATCTTGAACCGTACCAAGAATCTCAACACGTTTGATTGAGTCGATACCAAGGTCTGCTTCCATATCCATTTCTAGATCAAGCATTTCCGTTGGGTAACCTGTCTTCTCAGCAACCACTTCTAGCATGGTTTGTTGAACGACTTTCGCATCAAGACCATTAGCTACAGCAGCTGCTTGAACTGGTGCAGCTTCATTATTTGAAACTCCAGAAGGCATCTTGCTGTTCATGTAAGTAACGATTTCGCCAAGAGTACGACACTCAGCTAAATCTTCAGGGTTCAGCTCAGGTAGGTTTGGCATTTCGTCTTGAACGGTACCAAGGATCTCTACGCGCTTGATTGAGTCGATACCAAGGTCTGCTTCCATGTCCATTTCTAGGTCAAGCATTTCCGTTGGGTAACCTGTTTTCTCAGCGACCACTTCTAGCATCACTTTTTCAGCATCGGCTGTTTGTACTGCTACTGGCGCAGCCACAGGAGCCGGTTTCGCTTTAACTGGCACAGGCTGAGCTGCAACAGGTGCTGCTGCTTGAGCCACTACTTGTGGTGCAGGAACGGCTTTCTGGACTGGAGCTTGTTGAGTTGCTGTCTTTTGAAGCGGTGCAGCTTGAACTGGCGCCGCTTGTACAGGAGCAGTTTGCACTTTAGCTACAGGCTGTTGAACGATAGCTGTTGGAGCCGCTGGAGCTTGAATCGCTGGTTGAGCATTGACTGGCGCAACGAAGGTTGGTTGTGCCGTTTGCACGGAACCTTGCGTCAGCATATTAAGTGCAGAGCTGTTGCTGTGCGCTTGCATCTCTAGGTAATGAGCGTGGGCTTTTAGCGTTTCAGCTTGGTGCTGGTGGAACATCTCCATAGAACGCTGTAGGTTCTCAGGAATTGCTACGCCTGCTGTTGCCATTTTCGCTTGCTCAGACATTAGGGTGTTGAACGTGTCACCGTATTGCTGAGGAATTGCAAGGAACTGCTGATGTACTTCTGCTGCTTGTTGTTGAGCATTGAAGAACGATTGCAGTGAAGATTCATCAACCGTTACTTGAGCTGCTGGCTGAATAGTCGCTGGTGCAGTTTGTGTCACTTGAGGTTGCAGCGCTGCTGTTGCTACTTGTGCACTTGGTGCTGGAGCAGCTGACTGTTGTACATTTGAAGCTTGAGGAGCAGCCACAGGTACTTCAACGATTTCTGTTTTAATCACTTCTTTTTCCACGATTTTCTCGACTTCAACTTTCACTTCAACAATCTCAGTCTTTTCGGTGACGTTGCCTGAAGCCAATGATTGATCCATTTTCTTACGAGTAGCAGGGCTGATGTAGTTGGTTGCATTCAGCTTGATGTTCATTGGTGATGCCTTTGCAGGTTCAGCAATGTCAGCTTGGTAAGGGTCAATGTTGTCTAATGAAACACCAGCCACACACAGTTGAACCGCAGCTAAGCGAAGTTGTTGGTCACTGTCGCCTTTAGGGCTTGGGTTGATGCTGATTGCGTAAAGTTCTTCGTTCTTATCAGCCAATGTTTTCTCAACCAGCTTTTGAAGAATGTTCTTAGGACCGAACTCAACGAATACGCGCGCGCCTGCTTCATACATCGCTTCAATTTGCTCGCTGAAACGAACCGATTGCAGCATGTGTTGCTTGAACGCTTTCTTGATCGCTTTAGCGTCTTTGCTGTGAAGTTTGCCTGTTGCGTTTGAGTAAAGCGGCAGCGTTGGAGCGCTGAATGAAGCTTTATCAATTGCAGAAGCAAATGGTTTTTGAGCGTGGGCAACAAGCGGCGTGTGGAACGCGCCAGAAACAGGCAGAGCAATTGCTTTGAAGCCTTGTTCTGTTAGCGCTTGTGCTGCTTGTTGAACCGTCGCAGTTGGACCTGCAATAACCAGTTGAGTCGGAGCGTTGTAATTGGCAATACTCACGCCTTCGAATTGGCTGATACAGTTTTCAACGGCTGGAAGTTTGTCTGCGTCTAGGATGACCGCAAACATAGTACCGCTGTCACCTTGTTCAGGTGTCGCAGCCATCGCATCGCCACGAGCGAAAGCTAGCTGGTAGTAATCGTCTTGCGAGATAACACCCGATGCACATAGTGCACTTAGCTCACCAAAGCTGTGGCCTGCAACCATGTCTGCTTTGAAGCCTGCTTGAGTCATGATGTCGAACTGACCCATAGACACAGTACCAATCGCACTCTGCGCATTGGCCGTGTTGGTTAACACCGCTTCTTGAGCTTTGGTTGCTTCTGGTGTGAAGGTTGGAATTGGGAACAGAATTTGTGACAGAGCCGTTTTCTTGTGCTGACCAAATACTTGATCCGCTTGAGCAAGCTGTTGGCGCATTTCAGGGTAATGACAAGCAAGCTCGCGACCCATGTTCAGGTATTGCGAACCTTGACCTGCAAATAGCGCCGCTACTTTACCCGCACCGTTTTCAGCAATCAGTGCTGACTCACGGTAGCTAGTACCGTTTGGCATCTGCCAATGTGTTTTGGTTTGACTCTCAAGCATAGAAATCGCTTGAGTCAGTTGCGCTTGAAGGTCTGCTTGGTCAGTGACAACTAAACCAATACGAGCGTACTTAGCGTTAACTTCGCGTAGAGCATGTTGCTCAGCAAGCGCTTCTAGTTTGAACGCAGCATCTGCCGCTTGAGTTGAAACCTGTTTTAGTTCATTGATCAGTGCTTGACGAGATTCTGCGCTGAATAACAGTGTTTGTGGCACTTGGCGCTGACGGTATTTGTCACCGCGAGCGTGCTCTGGTGTGTACTCTTCCAATACAACGTGGAAGTTAGTGCCACCAAAACCGAATGAGCTGATACCTGCACGGCGTGGGGTGCCGTCGACACGTTTCATCCAAGGACGCGTTTGTGTGTTTAGGTAGAACGGTGAGTTCTCGATATCCAGCTTAGGATTCGGAGCCGATACGTTGATCGTTGGCGGCAGTACTTTGTGGTGCAGTGCTAATGCAGCTTTGATTAAACCTGCAGTACCCGCAGTTGATTTGGTGTGACCAATTTGAGATTTCACAGAGCCTAACGCAATGTGTTGCTTCTCTTCATTGTTTTCACTGAATACCGAGTTTAAGCCGCCAAATTCAGCAACATCACCCGCAGCTGTACCTGTACCGTGCGCTTCTAAAAGGCCAAGCGTGTGCGGTGCGAAACCAGCATCATCGTAAGCACGTTTTAGTGCTTTTGCTTGTCCTTCAGGGCGAGGTGCGTAAATACTCTTGAACTTGCCATCCGAAGAAGAACCGACACCTTTAATCACTGAGTAGATTCTGTCGCCGTCGCGTTCAGCATCTTCAAGGCGCTTAAGAGCAACCATGCCGATGCCTTCACCAATCATCATGCCTTTTGAGTCGATGTCGAAAGGTTGAATGGTTTCATTGGTGGTAAATGCAGGTGTTTTAGAGAAACTCATGTACATGGTTGGCGAGTTATCAGTACACACACCACCTGTGATCATCATTTCGCTGCGGCCTTCAACCAGCTCGCTCAGTGCCATGCGCATTGCGGCTAGAGAACCTGCACACGCAGCGTCTACCACACAGTTGATGCCACCAAGGTCAAAGCGGTTAGCGATACGACCTGAAATCACGTTACCCAATGAACCAGGGAATGAGTTCTCTTCCCAGTGGATGTATTGGTCTTGGAACTTTTTGATCAGCATTTCGCTGTCTTCGTCGTTGATGCCACTGCTCTTGAATACTTTTTTCAAAACAGGGTATTGAAGACGAGCATTCAAGCTTTGAGCGATCTTCTGACCACCGCCTACACCGAGTGTAATACCGATCTTATCGCGATCGTAACCTTCAGGAAGTTTCGCATCTTCAAGTACTTCTTTTGCCACGATCAGAGAAAGCAGCTGTGAAGTATCTGTCAGTTCTAGGATATTTGGCGGAAGGCCGAACTCCATAGGGTTGAAGTCAACTTCAGGGATGAAACCGCCGCGCTTACAGTAAGACTTGTCTGGCGTAGTACGATCTGAATCGTAGTAATCTTCTGGGCGCCAGTGCGTATCAGGCACTTCGGTAATTGCATCGATCTTTTCGCTGATCAAATCCCAGAATTTGTTTAGGTAGCGAGAGTTCGCAAACATGCTTGCCATACCAACGATAGCAATTGGCATGTCTTTTAGGCGTTTATTAAGTCGAGTGTCGTCGACTGATTCCGGTGTATTTTTTTCGGGTTGGCTCATTATGAGTCTCCACTTGAAATCACTGAGGGCGATGTCGTGTTTTGAGGCTGCGCTTTTAAATAAATCGAAAATAAATCTGAGACAGATTTGGGCAAACGCAGCTGAAGAGTAAGGCTACCGAAAGTCGGCCACCTGACTGAAATAGGGGGTGCGAAGTACAGTGACTTGCAGGGGTTGATTACGTTTTTCATGCGAGAAGAGGGCATTCGAATGTGAGGTTAATGTCCATTTAAATCCTGTCCAAAGTACTGCTTTATGCAAAGCAGGTATCCGCAATGAAAACGTGTGAATTTGTTTAATGGTTGAGCAGGCTACCCGAGGTGAGTGGCCGATACAATGCTCCCAGAGGCCACTATGATCTGTTCAGACCAGATGATTTTGCTGAACTTTTGTTTTTTGTATTTTTAATGGAATTAACTTATTGATAATTAATGGGTATGGGTGGTTTTTTAGTGTTTATACTCTATTTTTTGACTTGGTGGGATCTATGTCAGATTTTTGTAAGTAACATTTAATAGATGCCTGTTCCGTAAGGTGGAGTGTGATCTGTGTTTTAATTTGTTATTATTTTGAAAGTTAGTTTTAAGTCCCTATATGAAGGGTGTTTCCTGCGCAGATTCTCTATGTTTATCTCAAATTATAGGTGAGTTAAATTTGTTCGTTTGGGTGTTTTTTTGATAAGTGGTTTGAAGAAGTGAGCGTGAGTAAATTGGAAAATCCAATCGTTGATTTGTGGTTATGTTCTTTGAGTGATTTGCGTGATGATGTCGGCAGTAAGTCACACCTCAAACAGACACTCACAGCTGATGAAATAGCGAAAGTCGAGCGGTATCGAATGCCCTCATCTCAAGTTCAAGCCCTGTATGTTCGCAACTACCTAAGAAAGGTGTTGTCTAGCTATTCTGATTTAATGCCCGAAGCGTGGCGCTTTGAATATGGCGAGAAAGGAAAGCCAAGTTTAGCCGCCGAACAGCAATTTAAGACGGGGTTAAACTTCAATATCAGTCATAGCAAAGAACATTTGTTGATTGCAGTTTGCCAGAGAGAAGGGAAGCAAGTTCAATTGGGTGTCGATATCGAACATGCAAGAAGTTCGACCAATATCGACTCGATCATGAAGCACTACTTTTCAGATAAAGAATTGGCGGATTTACTTGAGCTCAGCAAAGAAGAACAGAGAGAGCGTTTTTTCGATCTGTGGGCGCTGAAGGAGTCGTATATCAAAGCGACAGGTAAAGGGCTAGCCACATCGTTGCGAAGCTTTTCGTTCGATTTCTCCAATCTGACGGAGCAAACACTGTCACTTCACGCTTCGGATTTTCAACCAAACTTGCAGGATGAAATTAGATTGCATGGTGAAATCAGCATATACAGTGGAGTTGGGTTGGATGTTACTGAGAAAACCGATAGTTCTACAGATTGGCAGTGTTGCTTAGGGCGGCTGGATGAGCAGTATCGCTTTGCGGTTACGCTTGGTGGGGCGAGTCTACCAATGCAATTAGAGATGAGAACCTTTTCGTCGTTTCATCTCTTTTAAGCGAGTTTGGTGAGGTGAAGTTAGCTCGTTTCGCCAAGCATCGCTTTTAATACTTCAGCAGGCACGGGCTGCAGTTGCTTGTCTTTGTCTAGGCAAACCATTTCGATATCACCAATCACCGCAGGTTTGGTTGCATCTTTACGCCACACTTCTTGTCGCCATAGCGTTTTGTATTTGCCATCAAGTTCAAAAGAGGTTCGGATGTCGCAGATCTCAGCGAACTCAACCCCATCTTGGAAAGTCATGTTGGCTTTATATACCGCAAAACCTAATCCATGTTCATTCCACAATGTTGCCAGTTTATCGCTACCCAATACATGTTCGCGTGCACGCTCGAAGTATTTAAGAAAGTTAGGGTGATAAACCACACCTGAGTGATCGGTATCTTCATAGTAAATTTGTACTGGGTGATGGTAGATCTGACTCATTAGTATCAACTCTTGGTAAGTAGTGGGACAGTAAATCTGGCTAAGTTGTGCAGCACTCTACAGGATAGGTCGAAATTACTTCAAGACATCATCGGTAATGTGGCTTTTGGTCAGACCTCATTCATTACTATTACATTGGTCAGCTTCCACCCATTTACAAATATTCTATGTGTCATTTTCCACCCATTAATTTTTGTAGCGAGTTAGCGACAACTGCAAGCAGATCTGATGAAGCCTTGTGGTTAAAGGCTTGTTAATGAATTGTGTTAATGTGGCGCGCTAATTGCCTTAGTGAAAGCACGCAGTTCCCATTGAAGGGCTGCTTTGTTTACTAAGGAGAATAATAATGTTTAAGCCTCTTACCCTGCTGTCTGTATCTGCTCTGGCGCTCACAAGTTTTAATGCTGCTGCAAACTGTGACCCTGGTGAAATCGTGATTAAATTCAGTCATGTAACCAATACCGATAAGCACCCGAAAGGCATCGCCGCTTCTTTACTGGAAGAGCGAGTAAACACGGAAATGAATGGCAAAGCTTGTATGCAAGTTTTCCCTAACTCAACGCTTTACGATGATAATAAGGTACTGGAAGCCCTGTTAAATGGTGATGTTCAAATGGCGGCGCCATCGTTGTCTAAATTTGAGAAGTTCACTAAGAAATACCGCATTTTTGACCTTCCTTTCCTATTTGAAGACGTAGAAGCCGTTGACCGTTTCCAAAACTCAGAATCTGGCGAAAAACTGAAGAATGCGATGAAGCGTCGTGGCCTTCAAGGTCTAGCGTTTTGGCACAATGGCATGAAACAGATGTCGGCGAACAAACCTCTTATCAGCCCTGAAGATGCAAAAGGTTTGAAATTCCGTGTTCAAGCATCGGATGTATTGGTGGCTCAGTTTGAACAACTAGGCGCTAACCCACAGAAGATGTCTTTCAAAGAAGTGTACGGTGGCCTGCAAACTAAGGTTATCGATGGCCAAGAGAACACATGGTCAAACATTTACGGTAAGAAGTTCTTTGAAGTACAAGACGGCGTGACTGAAACCAATCACGGTATCTTGGATTACCTAGTTGTAACGTCAAACGACTTCTGGAAAGACCTACCTGAAGATGTACGCACACAGCTTGGCACTATCGTTCAAGAAGTGTCTGAGACGCGTAATGCAGAATCTTCAAAAGTTAACCTAGCGAACAAAAACAACATCATCGAAGCGGGTGGTGAGGTTCGTACACTTACGCCTGAACAGCGTGAAGCGTGGGTAGCTGCACTTCAACCAGTATGGAAGAAGTTTGAAAAAGACATCGGTTCAGACCTTATCGATGCAGCGTTAGCTTCAAACCAATAACACCGCTAAGGGAGTGGCGAGTATTCGTCACTCCTTATTAAAACAATTATAAGCGGAGTCAATTATGGAAAAGCCTCAAATGGAACAACCAAATTCTAGCGAATCAGCACTGGAAACCTCTCTTTTTTCCAAAGTCGGAAGAGTTACGGATGTGATTGAAGAGTCATTAATCGCATTTTTTCTTGGCGCAATGACGCTACTTACTTTTGCCAACGTGGTATTTCGATACGCATTTAATGACAACATCTTATGGGCACTGGAACTGACCGTGTTCATGTTTGCTTGGATGGTGTTAGTGGGCGCATCTTATGGCGTTAAAAAACATTTCCACATTGGTGTTGATGTGATTATCAACCTTGCCCCAGAAAAGCTACGCAAAGTGTATGCGCTCATCGCCGTGACAAGCTGCCTAGCATTTTCAATCTTACTTCTTATCGGTTCTTGGAATTATTGGTACCCATTCGCGACCGATCGCGCATGGTACGAGACCGACGATATTCCAATGCCAGAGATGCTTCAGTTTCTTGCTGACTGGCTGAATGAAGGCGAGCGATACGAGAAACTGCCACGTTTTATTCCTTATATGGCGCTGCCGATTGGTATGGCAATGCTGACGTTTCGTTTTGCTCAAGTTGCTTACCAAGTCGTCACAGGCAAGCTTGACCGCATGATTGCAGGACACGAAGCCGAAGAAGAGCTGGATGCATTGAAAGCGGACGTGCTAGCGGGCTCTGACGAAGATGCAACAGCGGTATTGAATTCGACTCCGCAGAACAAAGCGAATGAGTCGAGTACAAAATCTAACGGTAAGGAAGACTAATCATGGCAATGTTATTTCTATTTTTAATGGTAATTGCTTTCATGTTGGTCGGTGTACCAATTGCAATTTCCCTCGGTTTATCGAGCGTAATATTCTTATTGATGCATTCAGATGCGTCATTAGCTTCAGTCGCACAAACGCTGTTTAATGCTTTTGCAGGCCACTACACACTCTTAGCGATCCCTTTCTTTATCTTGGCCTCTAGTTTCATGTCTACTGGTGGCGTGGCGAAACGTATTATCCGTTTTGCTATAGCGATGGTGGGTTGGTTCCGCGGCGGCTTGGCGATGGCGTCGGTTGTGGCGTGTATGATGTTCGCAGCGTTATCTGGTTCATCTCCTGCAACGGTAGTGGCAATCGGTAGTATTGTTATCGCGGGTATGATCAAAAACGGCTACACAAAAGAGTTCGCGGCAGGGGTTATCTGTAACGCGGGTACTTTGGGTATTTTGATTCCACCGTCAATCGTTATGGTGGTTTACGCTGCGGCGACGGATGTATCTGTCGGTCGTATGTTCTTAGGTGGCGTGATTCCTGGTCTGTTGGCGGGTGTGATGTTGATGATAGCTATCTACATTGCAGCACGTATTAAGAAGATTCCTGCACAGCCATTCGTGGGTTGGGGCGAGATGTTCGCAGCCGCGAAAGATGCGAGCTGGGGCTTGTTGCTGATTGTTATCATTTTAGGTGGTATCTACGGAGGTATCTTTACACCAACAGAAGCGGCGGCTGTAGCAGCGGTTTACGCATTCTTTATTGCCAACTTTATCTATAAAGATATGGGACCTTTCGCTGACAAGAACAATACCAAGCCTGCGCTGGTGAAAGTGTTCCAAACCTTTTGTCACAAAGACACCAAAGACACGCTCTATGATGCGGGTAAGCTGACTATCATGCTGCTGTTTATTATTGCCAACGCGTTGATTCTTAAGCATGTACTGACAGAAGAGCGTATTCCTCAAATGATCACTGAGTCTATGCTTTCTGCTGGCTTAGGACCGATCACCTTCTTGATTGTGGTGAACGTTCTACTCTTGATTGGTGGGCAGTTCATGGAGCCATCAGGTTTGCTGATAATCGTAGCGCCGTTGGTATTCCCAATTGCCATTGCACTGGGCATCGACCCAATTCACCTTGGCATCATGATGGTGGTGAATATGGAGATAGGGATGATAACGCCACCTGTGGGGCTCAACTTGTTTGTGACCGCAGGGGTTGCGAAGATGTCGATGATGAACGTAGTGAAAGCTGCATTGCCGTGGGTAGGCGTGATGTTCTTATTCTTGATTATCGTCACTTACGTGCCGTGGGTATCAACATGGTTACCGACCACATTGATGGGACCGGAAATCATAACCAAGTAGTTATTTGGTGACATGGAATTTAACCCATAAAAAAATGAGGAGGTCACTAGACCTCCTCATCTATATTTCTGCCACGATTTGAATGAGGGTTTATCTGCTCATACAGAGCGCGTTTTGCCTCTAATTCTGGCGTGTATAGATCGACATGATTGTCAGTATAAAAAATACCATCTATCTCGAAAGTATCGGTAATCGATGGCACTTTTGTTTTCTCACCCATAACGACTTCCTTATTATATTTATTGCATAACATCCTGTTGTCGAAATAAGTATAGGTGATCTTGCTCCCAAATCTAATTTAGTTTGGTTCTACCTTATAAGATTCTTTCGTTAGCTGGTGTTTTTGCATCTTATCGTAGAGGGTTTTCCTCGGTAATTGCAGCCTCTCCATGGTCTCTTTTATACTGCCATTGCATTCAATAAGTGCCTGCTTCAACGTGTTTTTTTCAAAGTCAGATACCAATTCTGCCAAAGACAGCTCTTGAGTAGTTTCAGTGGCGCTGTCTGATAAGTGAGAAAGCTTACCTAAAAGCACAAAACGCTCTGCAGTGTTACGTAATTCTCGAACATTTCCCGGCCAATCATGAGCTAAAAGGGCATGCAGCTCCTTTTGTGGAAGGGCTGGGGCTGTCTTGCCATAACGCGCCGCAGCGACCAGTAAGAAGTGGTGGAAGAGTGCTGGGATATCTTCTTGTCGGCTTCTTAACGGTGGCAAATCTAGGGTCACAACATTGAGTCGATAATAGAGATCTTGGCGGAAAGTGCCTTCTTCAGCAGCCTTTTTTAAGTCAACTTTGGTTGCGGCGATTACTCGAATATCAAGTGGGACTAATCCGTTTGAGCCAACCCTTTCGATGACGCGTTCTTGCAAGACGCGCAACAAGCGAATTTGTGCCTGCATTGGCATGGATTCAATTTCATCTAAGAACAGAGTTCCGCCTTGAGCAAATTCAAATTTACCGACACGTTTGCTTTCAGCGCCAGTGAATGCCCCTTTCTCATGGCCATACAGTTCACTCTCAATTAGGTTTTCAGGGACCGCTCCACAGTTGACCGCGACGAAGTTTTGTTCCCGCCTGCTGCTTTGTTCATGCAGAGAACGTGCAACTAATTCTTTGCCTGTACCTGTTTCGCCAAATAGCAATATGTCGGCATTAGTATCGGCAACGTGAGTGATGATAGACCGCAGATCCGTCATTGATTGCGTGTCACCAATGATCCTTGGGCCAAGCGCTTGGCTGGCCTTGAGTGAACGTTTTAACTCAAGGTTCTCGAGGGTGAGCTGACGTTTTTCTATCGCTCGTTTGGTGGTTTCGATTAGGCGTTCATTGGCGAACGGCTTTTCGATGAAGTCATAGGCGCCGTATTGGATTGCTTGAACGGCCATCGAAATATCGCCGTGACCTGTAATCATGATCACGGGGATCTCTTTGTCTTTGTGCATCACGGTGTTGAGCAGATCATGCCCGGATAGACCTGGTAGACAGATATCAGTGATGATCACGTGAGGTAAGCCGTTTTCTTGAATCGCGAGCAGAGCCGACTCCGCATCGGGAAAGAATTCGGCATCAATGTCGGCGAGCTCGAAGCTCTGTTCAATCGCCATTCTTAGGTCGGGTTCATCATCAATGAAATAGACGTGACACATAGTGATTCCTTTACTTCTTTGTATTCTGGTTATTGCTGAGTTCTTACTTGCTGTTCTTGTTCAACAAGGGGCAACTCTATGCTGAATCGAGCACCACCTTGAGGGCTGCTTCCTGTAACGAGCTTGCCATTTATTCCGCTGATTATTTGTTGAGAAATTGATAGCCCAAGTCCAAGTCCGTTTTTCTTGGTGGTATGGAAAGGTTCAAAAAAGTTTCCGTTCGAAGGGGAGGTGAAGCCGGGGCCGTTATCATCGACATGAATCAGCAAGGTCTTGGCTTGTTGATGGTCGGACTCCCTAATCTCTAACAGAATAGTTAATTGTTTGTCGTCTTGTTGTTCCATCGCCTGAATCGCGTTGGTCAGCAGGTTAATGATCACCTGTTCCAGTTGAATGGCGTTGGCGAGCACGCAAGCATCAAAGGTCTCAGGGAGTTCGTTGACCTTAACTCGCTCGCTCTTGAGTTGTGGCTTCATCAGCTCTTTCGATGAATGTAAAACTGGAAGTATTTGTAATGTGTGTAGCTCTTCCGCGGTGGATTTCTTGGCGAAGGAGCGAAGCTGGTGGCTGATTTTCGCCATACGATCAGTGAGTGCTGAGATTCGAGATAGGTTGTCGTCGACTCGATCGGTTTTATCTTTGGCAAGGAAGAGTCGGCCATTGTCGGCATAACTGCGAATCGCAGCGAGCGGGTTATTTAGCTCGTGACTGATGCTCGCTGACATCTGCCCTAGCACCGCCAGTTTAGCGGCTTGGATGAGCTCGTCTTGAGTTTGCCTCAGCACATGCTCGGTTTCGATACGGTGTTTGATCTCGACATGCAACTCCGATGTACGCTCAAGCACTTGAAACTCAAGCTTTTGTTTAGCTTCGGATTGCAGCCTGTCGATCTGAGCTCGTCTTTGTTGTCTATGGTGGTTGAGCTGCATTGTTAGATAAACAATCGCAAAGATTAGGCTCAAAACCACAAGGTAAGCAACCAAGTCCCACCAAACTAAGTGGGTTGGAGAAAATACTCGGATTGTGAGTTTTGGTTCGGCTAGGAAACGCGAAGAGCTAAAGAACTGCTCTTGGACGAGTTTGTGTGGCGACTCAATACGACTAGTGGCACTGTCTAAATCGCCAGAGAAGTGCAGGCTTTCTATTTTTGTATCGAGATACTGCCTGCTTTCTTGAATTCGAGTGTGTTGCGCTTCGCTTAGCGGCTGAAGACTTTTGAAAAGCCATTCAGGGTTACTCGACATAAATACGATCTGGTCTTTATCGTCAGCAACAAAAAAACTCTGTTTGCCTTTCCAACTTGCTTCAATCAGCGATAAATCCATCTTTACGACAATGACGCCAATAATCTCGGCGGCATAGGAGACAGGGTAAGAATAATAATAGCCGCGCTTTCCTGAGGTTGAACCTAGCGCAAAATATTGATTTTCATTACCAATAATCGCTTCTTGGAAGTAAGGACGGAAAGCAAAATTACGACGAATAAAAGAACGCGGTTGATTCCAGTTACTGGCTGCAATGGTGGTGCCGATACTGTCTAGTAGGTAGGTGTCGGATGCTTGAATCACCGAGTTTACGTGCTCTAGATAGCGATTTGTGAGTTCGATTTGCGCAGAGTTACTTGGAGAGTGCAGGGCATCGACCAGCTCTTTGTCTTTTGAAAGCAGCTCGGGAATGTGCGCGAACTTATCCAATTGGCTTGAAATATGAACAGAAAAGCGGTCCAGCTTAGATTGATGATCATTTAACAAACTTTCATGGCTCGTGCTCCACACCCAATGACCGCCAAACACCATCAGTAAACTGTATGTGACCATTAACAGTATTGGGATTCTAAAAGCTTGAAACATGAAGGCTCTCCGCTGATTTCTTTGGTAAACAATCAAGCCTGTCTTCTCTCGTTTATGGTAGCAAATAGCGGTAGTTTTTGCTGAAAGCAGAGAGTGAACAGATGGATGTAGGTTAAGGGTTTGTAACGGGGATTGTTGAAAAAGTTATCGACTCTGAGGGGTAAAACAAGAGCAAGATCTCTTTTTAAGGTTTTTAGCAAAAAAAGCCCTCGATTCCCTTGAAAAAGTCGCTATTGTCCCCATTTCTGTTGTGCTAAGTGATGATTTGATCGTTTTTGTATCACTTAGTTGGACGAATTTAGAGCATTCATCATCATGCAGAGGTGAACGGCTCGACAGAGATTAAACAGATCGCTAGAATGTCGCATCTAAAATTTCTGTCCTGAGGCTAATCGGAGATACCTTTCTTGTTTCTGAAAACAAGCTTTATTGCGTTTTAATCGACGTGTGAAGAACGAAGATATCGCTGATTAGTCTGGTGTTTGGTTGAATAATCAATTCAGACATCAATGCTCGATTTTAAATTAGGTGTTCGGATAGAGCACTACACAAGGATGCAGCCAACAACGTCTGCTTTTGAATTAAAGCTAAGTTACGGCTCATATGCTCAGATTACTGAGCCAGTTTTGAGGTTTATATAATGCAAGTTACTGTTGAAACGCTAGAAGGCCTAGAGCGCCGTCTTAATATTACTGTTCCTGCTGCTAACATCGAAGATGCAGTTACAGCTGAACTACGCAACATCGCGAAAAACCGTCGTTTCGATGGTTTCCGTAAAGGCAAAGTGCCAATGAAGATGGTTGCTAAAATGTACGGCAAAGCAGTACGTCAAGACGTGATGGGCGAAGTAATGCAACGTCACTTCATCGAAGCGATCGTTAAAGAGAAAATCAACCCAGCTGGCGCACCTACTTTCGCACCAGTTGAAAACAACGAAGGCGCTGACCTAGTATTCAACGCAACTTTTGAAGTTTACCCAGAAGTTGAGCTGAAAGGTCTAGAAAACATCACTGTTGAGAAACCAGCAGTAGAAGTTAAAGAAGCTGACGTTGAAGAGATGATCGAAACTCTACGTAAGCAACAAGCAACTTGGACTGAAGTTGAAGCTGCTGCTGACGCTGGTTCTCGTGCAACTATCGACTTCGTTGGTTCTATCGACGGTGAAGAGTTTGAAGGCGGCAAAGCTGAGAACTTCCCACTAGAGATGGGCGCTGGTCGCATGATCCCTGGCTTCGAAGACGGTATCGTTGGTAAAACAGCAGGTATGGAATTCGAAATCGACGTAAACTTCCCAGAAGATTACCACGCTGAAAACCTAAAAGGTAAAGCAGCTAAGTTCTCTATCAAGCTGAACAAAGTTGAAGCTCGTGAACTTCCAGAACTAAACGAAGAATTCGTTTCTAAGTTCGGCGCTGCTGACGGCGTTGAAGGTCTTAAAGCTGAAGTTCGTAAGAACATGGAGCGTGAGCTTAAGCAAGCTGTTAAGAACCGCATCAAAGAGCAAGCTATCGACGGTCTAGTTAACGAAAACAACATCGACGTACCTTCTGCTCTTATCGATCAAGAAATCGGTGTTCTACGTCAACAAGCTGCTCAACGTTTCGGTGGCAACACTGAAGCTGCTGACCAACTTCCACGTGAGCTGTTCGAAGAGCAAGCTAAACGTCGCGTAGTTGTAGGTCTTCTTCTTGGTGAAGTAATCAAGACTGAAGAGCTAAAAGCTGACGACGAGAAAGTTAAAGCTATCATCGAAGAGATGGCTACAGCATACGAAGATCCAACAGAAGTTATTGCTTACTACGAGCAAAACGAGCAAATGATGAACAACATGCGCAACGTTGCTCTAGAAGAGCAAGCTATTGATGCAATCATCGCTAAAGCTCAAGTTTCTGATAAAGAAGTTAGCTTCAACGAGCTAATGAATCAGCAACCTGCTTAATATAGTAATATCTGACGTAGAAGGTTGACGTACGGTCAACAATTCTGCTAACAATGGTCCGTATGATTTAATCATTCGGGCCATTTATTTTAGGGACATAAGAATATGAGCTACCAAGAAAAAAATACAATGCCATCGATTATGGACGCACTAGTTCCTATGGTGGTTGAACAGACTTCCCGTGGTGAACGTTCTTACGATATTTATTCTCGTCTATTAAAAGAACGTATCATTTTCTTAACAGGTCAAGTGGAAGACCACATGGCAAATCTTGTCGTGGCTCAACTGCTTTTCTTGGAATCAGAAAACCCAGACAAAGATATCTATCTTTACATCAACTCACCTGGCGGTAGCGTAACAGCAGGCATGTCTATCTACGACACAATGCAATTCATCAAGCCAAACGTGAGCACAGTATGTATGGGTCAAGCTTGCTCTATGGGTGCATTCTTACTAGCGGGTGGTACTCCTGGTAAGCGTCACGTGCTTCCAAACTCACGTGTAATGATTCACCAGCCACTTGGCGGCTTCCAAGGCCAAGCGTCTGATATTCAAATTCACGCGCAAGAGATCCTAACGATCAAACAAAAGCTAAACAAACTATTGGCAGAGCACACTGGTCAGCCTCTAGAAGTTGTTGAGCGCGATACAGATCGTGATAACTTCATGTCTGCTGATCAAGCAGTAGAATACGGCTTGGTGGATTCAGTTCTTAATCACCGCGGTCAATAATTGCAGGGCAATTGTTTAACGCAAAGTGATTCAAATTGATATACACTCAAGCATAGAGAGTTAAGGCTAAGAGGTTAGCGAATGACAGATAAAAGCAAAGAGGGTGGTAGCGGTAAACTGCTTTACTGCTCTTTCTGTGGCAAAAGCCAACACGAAGTTCGCAAGTTAATCGCAGGTCCTTCTGTTTACATTTGTGATGAATGTGTCGATCTTTGTAACGACATTATTCGTGAAGAAATTAAAGATGTTCTTCCTAAGAAAGAATCGGAATCGCTGCCAACGCCGCGTGAGATTCGTGAGCATCTTGACGACTATGTAATCGGTCAAGAATACGCGAAGAAAGTGCTAGCAGTTGCAGTTTATAACCACTACAAGCGTTTACGTAATGGTGATACGACAGCTGAAGGCGTAGAGCTAGGTAAGAGTAACATTCTTCTTATCGGTCCTACTGGTAGTGGTAAAACACTACTGGCTGAAACACTGGCTCGTTTCCTAGACGTTCCTTTCACAATGGCCGACGCAACAACACTAACCGAAGCAGGTTACGTGGGCGAAGATGTTGAAAACATCATCCAGAAGTTGCTTCAGAAATGTGATTACGACGTAGCGAAAGCGGAACGCGGCATTGTTTACATCGATGAAATCGACAAGATTTCTCGTAAAGCTGAAAACCCATCAATCACGCGTGACGTGTCTGGTGAAGGTGTACAGCAAGCTCTACTAAAACTTGTTGAAGGTACAGTTGCTTCAGTTCCACCTCAAGGTGGTCGTAAGCATCCACAGCAAGAGTTCTTGCAAGTGGACACGTCTAAGATCCTATTTATCTGTGGTGGTGCGTTTGCAGGCCTAGATAAAGTGATTGAACAGCGTGTAGAAACAGGTTCAGGTATCGGCTTTGGCGCAGAAGTGCGTTCAAAAGACGAAACCAAAACGATTGGTGAATTGTTCACTCAAGTAGAACCTGAAGATCTAGTGAAATATGGTCTGATTCCAGAATTCATTGGTCGTCTACCTGTGACAACAACACTGACAGAGCTTGATGAAGAAGCGCTAATCCAAATCCTATGTGAGCCAAAGAATGCACTGACAAAACAGTACGCAGCATTATTTGAGCTTGAGGATACAGAGTTAGAATTCCGTGAAGACGCCCTACGCGCAATTGCGAAGAAAGCAATGAACCGTAAAACAGGTGCTCGTGGTCTACGCTCTATCTTGGAGGGTGTTCTACTAGAAACTATGTACGAACTGCCATCTTCAACTGATGTAAGCAAGGTTGTGATTGATGAGTCGGTAATTAATGGTGAGTCAGAACCACTGTTGATTTACAGCAACTCAGATAATCAAGCAGCTGTTGCAGAGTAGGTCTTTTTTAGACAAGTCACTCAAATTGAAAAAGGAGGTAAGCAATTACCTCCTTTTTTTTATTCTTCCATTGAATCCAGTCGTTTAAGCCCCATATACTGCTTTATAAGTTAAAGCGGAAGAGAGAAATATATGAACTTGGAACGTTCCGAGCGTATCGAAATCCCCGTGCTACCTCTACGTGATGTAGTGGTTTACCCACACATGGTTATTCCATTGTTTGTCGGTCGTGAAAAATCGATTACATGCCTTGAATCGGCAATGGAAGCTAACAAACAAGTACTACTTGTAGCGCAGAAAGAAGCGGACACTGATGAGCCTTCAATCGACGACCTATTTAACGTAGGTACAGTCGCTACTATTCTTCAGTTACTAAAGCTCCCTGATGGTACGGTTAAAGTACTTGTTGAAGGTCAGCAGCGTGCAAAAATTCACCAATTCAAAGAAAGTGAATTCTTCTTAGCGGATGCCGAATACGTTGTTACCTCAGAACTTGACGAAAAAGAACAAGAAGTGGTTGTTCGTAGTGCGATCAATCAATTCGAAGGCTTTATTAAGCTGAACAAAAAGATTCCACCAGAGGTTCTAACGTCTCTGAACGGTATTGATGAGGCGGCTCGCCTTGCTGATACGATTGCTGCGCACATGCCACTTAAACTGGTAGACAAGCAGCACGTTCTAGAAATCTTAGATGTAACTGAACGTCTGGAATTCTTGATGGGCCAAATGGAGTCAGAAATTGACATCCTGCAAGTTGAAAAACGTATCCGTGGCCGCGTTAAGAAGCAGATGGAAAAATCTCAGCGTGAGTACTACCTGAATGAGCAAATGAAAGCGATTCAGAAAGAACTTGGCGAGATGGACGACGCACCTGATGAATTCGAGACTCTGAAGAAGAAGATCGAAGATTCTAAGATGCCTCAAGAAGCTCGTGAGAAAACTGAGCAAGAACTGCAAAAACTGAAAATGATGTCGCCAATGTCTGCTGAAGCAACAGTAGTACGTAGCTACATTGATTGGATGGTTGGCGTTCCTTGGGCTAAGCGTTCAAAAGTGAAAAAGAATTTAGCGAAAGCGGAAGAGATCTTAAACGAAGATCACTACGGCTTAGAGCGTGTTAAAGAACGTATTCTTGAGTACTTGGCAGTACAAAACCGTATCAACAAGCTAAAAGGTCCAATCCTTTGTCTTGTCGGTCCTCCTGGTGTAGGTAAAACCTCGCTAGGTCGTTCGATTGCTGCGGCAACGGGTCGTAAGTACACACGTATGGCACTAGGTGGCGTTCGTGATGAAGCTGAGATTCGTGGTCACCGTCGTACGTACATCGGTTCACTTCCGGGTAAATTAATCCAGAAGATGTCTAAAGTTGGCGTTAAGAACCCACTGTTCCTATTAGATGAAATCGATAAGATGTCTTCTGATATGCGTGGCGACCCATCTTCAGCGCTTCTAGAAGTTCTAGATCCTGAGCAAAACAATGCATTCAACGATCACTATCTAGAAGTCGATTACGATCTGTCTGATGTGATGTTCGTGGCAACGTCTAACTCGATGGACATTCCTGGCCCACTACTGGACCGTATGGAAGTGATTCGCCTGTCTGGTTACACCGAAGATGAAAAGCTGAACATTGCTAAGAGCCACCTATTGGACAAGCAAGTTCAACGCAACGGTCTTAAGCCTCATGAGATTGAGATTGAAGACTCTGCAATCATCGGCATCATTCGTTACTACACACGTGAAGCGGGTGTACGTAGCCTAGAGCGTGAAATCTCTAAGATCTGTCGTAAAGCAGTGAAGAACATCTTGCTAGACAGCGACCTTAAGTCTGTAACGGTTAACATTGATAACCTGAAAGAGTACTTAGGCGTTCAACGTCATGACTTCGGTAAAGCGGATGAAAGCAACCGTATTGGTCAAGTGACTGGTTTAGCTTGGACTCAAGTTGGTGGTGATCTACTGACTATCGAGACTGAAGCAATGCCGGGTAAAGGTAAGCTAACGCAAACCGGTTCACTTGGCGATGTGATGAAAGAATCGATCCAAGCGGCAATGACCGTGGTTCGTTCTCGTGCAGAAAAACTGGGTATTAACTCAGATTTCTACGAAAAGCGCGATATTCACGTTCACGTACCAGAAGGTGCTACACCGAAAGATGGCCCGAGTGCGGGTATCGCAATGTGTACTGCACTAGTGTCTAGCTTGACGGGTAACCCTGTTAAAGCTGAGGTCGGTATGACAGGTGAAATTACCCTTCGTGGTGAAGTTTTACCTATCGGTGGCTTGAAAGAAAAGCTGCTTGCAGCACACCGTGGCGGCATCAAAACTGTACTGATTCCTAAAGACAATGAGCGTGATTTGGAAGAGATTCCAGACAACGTAATCGCTGACTTGAAGGTGATCCCGGTTCAGTGGATTGATGAAGTACTCAAAGTCGCGCTAGAACGAGATCCGTCAGGGGTCGAGTTTGACGTGAAAAAATAGTGATGCATAGCAAAAATAAGTAAAGAATTACGCTGATAGGCCCGAAAAGGCTTGTCAGCGTTTTTTTTGGACGCTAAGTTATTGATCAAAGCGGCAGCCCTTTTGCAATAAGGCTTGCGGCTAAATTAAAACCAAAATGGAACGTACAGTCATCAGAAGTAGTCACAGATGACACATAGGGGAAAAACAGTGAATAAAACACAACTAGTAGAATCAATCGCAGAAAACGCAGACATCTCTAAAGCTTCAGCTGGCCGCGCTCTAGACGCATTCATCGAAGCAGTTGGCACAACGCTACAATCAGGCGACCAAGTTGCACTTGTTGGCTTTGGTACTTTCAGTGTTCGTACTCGTGCTGCTCGTACAGGTCGTAACCCAAAAACTGGTGAAGAGATCCAAATCGCAGAAGCTAAAGTACCTGGCTTTAAAGCGGGTAAAGCACTTAAAGACGCATGTAACTAATTTTCACTGCTGAAACCTCCATTTAAGAGGGGAAGGCAGTAAAATGCGTTTACTGTTTGAAAAATGATGTTTCATTCTTAAACAGTATGTGTACAAAGCACATTGAACTTATTTAAATTATGCGCATCCTACTGATGCGCATTTCTTTTTCTGATAATATCGCGTGAATAGATTTTTATTTTGAAGCCAATGCTTCATATCCGGAGAGCACTTAAATTATGATGGATCGATTACGCGAAGGCGTGAATAGCATCGCGGTAAAAATTATCCTTGGGTTGATTATCCTGTCATTCGTATTCGCAGGTGTAGGCAGCTACATCACCGGTGGCGGTAACAACGCAGCAGCTAAAGTTGGCAACACAGAAATTGCTCGTGGTGAGTTTGAACAGGCTTACCAAAACGAACGTAATCGTATGCAGTCTCAACTTGGCGATTACTTCGCGCAAATGCTTGCAGACCCTGCTTACGTAGAGTCTTTCCGTAAATCAGTACTTGATCGCATGATCAATGATGTACTGCTTGAGCAGCAAGCTGAGTCTCTAGGCCTACGAATCAGTGATTCTCAAATCCGTACCATGATTCTAGAAATGCCTCAGTTCCAAACGGCTGGTCAATTCGACCAAGAAGTTTACCAAGCAGCACTACGTCGTGCAGGTTTCAGCGCAGAGAGCTTCGCTGAATACATGCGTCGTGATCTAATGCGCAACCAGCTTGTGACTGCACTTCAAGGCAGTGAATTCGTTCTTCAGGGCGAAATCGATACTCAGAGCAAGCTTATCGCACAAACTCGTGATATTCGCACAGTGACACTGTCTGTTGCTGACCTTGCAAAAGGCATCGAGTTAACTGACGAGCAAATCGAACAGTACTACCAAGAGAACCCAGCAGCTTACACTCGTCCAGAGCAAGCTAAGGTATCTTACATTGAGCTTTCTGCTGAAGCGCTTAAGTCTCAGCTTGAAGTAAGCGATGAAGAAGCACAGAAATACTACCAAGAGCACCTAGACAAGTACTCAACTGAAGAGCAACGTAAAGTTAGCCACATCCTAGTTCAAGGCGATGACGAAGCGAAAGCTCAGTCAATCCTAGATGAGCTAAATGCAGGCGCTGATTTTGCTACGCTAGCGGAAGAGAAATCTGACGACTTCGGTAGTGCAGACGTTGGCGGTGATCTAGGTTGGATTGAACGCGATGTTATGGACCCAGCATTCGAAGACGCGGCTTTCGCTCTTGAGAATATTGGCGATACTACTGGCCTAGTTAAATCTGATTTCGGCTACCACATCATCAAGCTAGACGAACTAAAAGCGTCTCAAGCTCAGCCTTACACTGAAGTAGCGGCAGAGATTAAGACAGAGCTTCTAGACCAACACGCAGTTGATCAGTTCTACGAGCAACAAACTGAGCTAGAAAAAGTAGCGTTTGAATTCCCAGATTCTCTAGATGATTCTGCAGAAGCTATCAACGCGAAGATCACAACAACAGATTTCATCTCTCAAGTTGACGCTCCAGAAGTTCTGATGACGCCTGCAGTTATGCAAGCTATCTTGAGCCCTGAAGTGAAAGAAGACGGTCTAAACTCGGAAGTTATCGAAGTTGCACCTGAGCACGTAATTGTTGTTCGTGTAGAAGAGACTCGTGACGAGACAGTTCTTCCTCTAGCTGAAGTGAAAGATCAAGTTGTTGCTGCATTGTCTGCTGTACAAGCTGAGCAACAAGCGGTTGAGCTAGGTGTTTCTCTAGTGAACGAACTTGAGCAAGGCAATGAAGCAGTTCTAGCGGACAACAACCTTGAGTTCACTGAACTTGAAACGATTGACCGTAACTCGCCATTAGCGGCATCTGTATTCGCTCTAGCGAAACCAGAAGCAGGCCAAGCTGTGTTCGGTCAATCTAAAGACCAAGACGGTAACATCGTTGTTGTTGAGCTTTCTAAAGTGACTGCTGAAATCAACCCAGCTTACAGCACTCAAATTGGTGCACAGTTGGAGCGAGTTGGTAACCAACAAGATCTGACTAACGTACTAAACGTGCTTCGTAAAAACGCAGACGTTGAATACTACGTAGTGGGTCAAGGTCAGTAAGCGTTTGATTCCCTCAGTAGCAAGCTCAAGTTAGAGTTGACTACTGAGAATCAACATATGATTGTTAAGCTTCAATTCAGATTTGTGAGCCAACAAACAAGCTGATGAAAATAAGATGTATAACGAAGCGGGTCACTTAGGTGACCCGCTTTATTTTTATCTGGTGATTGTGTTATCTAGCGCGGCAAATGCATAAGTTACGTTTTTTGAACAAAGGAACGATTTATGCGCACGATATATTCAACACTATTTCTTTCATTTCTGATGCTCTTAAGCCCTGCTGTGTTTGCAGACAGCCCAACCAAGGCTGAGCTTTACGATGGCATAGAGATTACGGTCAACATCAATACCGCGACAGCAGAAGAACTTTCAGCACTATTGGTGGGTGTGGGTGATAAGAAAGCCAAAGAGATCGTCGATTACAGAGATCAGAATGGGGCATTTACGACTGCTGATGATTTGGTGAGTGTCAAAGGGATAGGTGAAGCGACGGTTGAAAATAATCGAGAAAGAATTCAGCTTTGATCGGTTTTTTTATTCATTAGAAATGAAACGACAGCCATGAAGCCTCCAGCCAGTGCTCCTGCTAGGTGGGCTTCAATTGCAACACGAGCGTTAATCAGTTCGCCAGTCGTACTAGAAGGACCAATAAGCTGCTCCCAAGCGATTTTAGCGACTAATCCGAACACTAACAGCCAACTAGATTTCCTGCCGTTTAAAGCCTCTCTGAGCGCGAACAAGCCAAACAACCCATGCAAAGTGCCCGATAGGCCAACGTAGATCTGAATACTTGAAAACAACAGAGCGACGCCAGTCACTAAACTAATCACAAGCAAAGCAACAACAAGCTGTTTTTTACTCGGTTGAAACAGGTAGCTGATGATCCACAAGCCTGCTAGATTCATCAGAAGATGCGAGTAGTTGGTATGTGAAAAGTTTCCTGTTAGGATTCGCCACCATTGCCCCTCGGCAATCGCATTGCTATCCCAAACGACCCAAGCTTGTATTGGCTCAAATTGGAATAAGACGCATAAAAGTGAAGTGAAAATTAAAACAGGGTACACATTAAATCCATGTCTCGTTATTGCCCCCAATGCAGCAAGGCTTTGAAAGCTTGTATTTGTCAGTGGGTTACACCACTCGAATCGAATGTTGAGCTTATCATTCTTCAGCATCCATCAGAAGAGCATCGCCCGATGGGAACAGCGCGTATTCTCTCGTTATCTCTAAAGAACAGCGTGACGTTTGTTGGCGAAGACTTTTCAAACAACGAAAAACTCAACGCATTACTGACCGATGAACAGTACCAACATGTGATTTTATACCCAAGCGAAAACTCTGTTTCAGTTGAGTCGGCGACATGTCCCAATAAGAAGCTGCGTGTGATTTTATTGGATGGCACGTGGAAGAAGGCGTTCAAGATGTGGCAAGTATCGAGTAACTTGCATGCGTTGAACACGGTTCACTTACCGAAAGATCTCAAGGGTAATTACCGAATTCGCAAAGCACCCAGTGAAAACAGCCTTTCAACCGTTGAAGCTGGCTATCATTTGCTTAGCTTGTTAGAGAGTAATGGCGACTTTAGTCCTTTGCTAACGGCATTTGACCAAATGATTCAGTTTCAAATCAATCAAATGCCGCCGGGTGTGTTTGAGAAAAACTACTTAGATTAAGGCGTTTTAGTAAAGTGAGTCAGGAATTAAAACTCGGTATGAGCCGAGAATAATTGCTGATGCATCTTCTGCGCAAGATCATCAGTCATCGATGAAATGTAATCCGCAATCACGCGCATTTTTCTTGATTCATCTTGATGCTGTAGCCATTGCTTCTTGATGGGCAATGGCAGCAAGCGTTCAGGATCAGCACTGAATGCTTCAAACATATCCATGATGATCTGTTGGCCTTTGTATTCGATGACTTGAACCTGAGGCACTTGAATCACAAACTCGCTGACAAAGTGTTTCAGTTTATCGAGTGTGCCATCCATGCTCGGTTCAAGCACCGCATTGTAAGCCAAAAGCACATTCTCAAAGTTAGCATCCACTCGCTTAATCGAGATACTGGTTAACAGTGCGTTGACTATCCCACCAATCGCATCTTTTCGACGATACTGTTCACCAGAGAAAAGCATTTCTGTAATTGAATCTAGGTGCTCACAAATCCATGGGTCGGCCATCTCTTTCAGTTGAGGGTAAGCCGATTCGACCCACTGAGCTTTGGTCACAGAGCCAAGCACAATCGCATCTTCTAAATCATGCACGCCATACGCGATGTCGTCAGCAAGCTCCATGATCGAACAATCCAGCGACTTATATTTGGTCTTGTTATGTTCAAGTGGCTCGGTGTGTGTTTTTCTTTTCTGTTTTAGAAGCTGTTGATCGCTGCTTGAAAGCGGTTCAAGTACCCAGTTAAACAACTCTTCATCATGATCGTAGATGCCTTTTGCTGGCATCCAATCTTTGGCTCGGAGTTGTCGTTGATGCTTTACGGGCTCAGACTGCAATTTAGCTTGAACCTCACTCAGCAGAGAAGGGTACTTAATTAGACCTAACAAAGTGCGTCGAGATAGGTTCATCCCGTGATGTTCAGTGTAAGGTTCTAGCTGTGTGACTATGCGAAACGTTTGAGAGTTACCTTCAAAGCCGCCGTGGTCGCGCATCATGTAGTTGAGTGCGACTTCGCCGCCATGTCCATAGGGTGGATGACCGATGTCGTGAGCCAAACACAGTGAATCAATCAAACTGTCTGAGGGTAATAGGTCTCGAAATTCGGGCTGCTTTTTCTTCAGTTGAGCGACGATACCGGTGCCAAGCTGAGCGGCCTCAAGAGAGTGGGTAAGGCGCGTTCGGTGAAAGTCGTTGACCGTGGTGCCATGGATCTGGGTTTTCGCTTGTAAGCGACGGAAAGCAGCAGAGTGAAGCACGCGCGCACGGTCACGCTGATACGGGCTTCGGTGATCATCACGTCTTATTTTGTGTTCATCGTCATTTCGATGCTGCCATTCTTGTTCGAGTACAAAGGGTGGTTCGAGTTGAGAATTCAAAATAGCACCTATCAAATTGATTTTATTTAGCTAATTAAAAACAACTTATACCCAGCTAGCTTATCTCGTCTAGTGATAATTCAAAGCTCGGCGCAAATGTGGTGAGAAAGTAGTCCATTTCTGGGCTTTTGCGTTGTTCGAGTGTCTCTTCCAGTCGGCGCTTGGCTTGCTCGTATTCATGATTGCCCGCACTGAGCTCTTCCAAGCATTTCAGGTACGCACAGATAGTATCTGCCTGCTTGACGATGCTTTGCTCTTCTTTACTCGCAGTACCAGATATTAAGAAGGGGGCGAAGTCGTCTCGGAACTCTTCTGGCAACATCGAAAGCAGTCTTTGTTCTGCTGCGGCTTCTATCTTCTTATACTCTTGTGCAATATCCGGATTGTAGTATTTAACTGGCGTTGGCAAATCACCTGTCAGTACCTCACTGGTGTCGTGGTACATGCCAAGCAGAGCTATGTGCTCGGGGTTAAGCTGACCATCAAACTTCTTGTTTTTGATCAGCGCCAAAGCGTGTGCCACGAAAGCAACCTGTAGGCTATGTTCTGAAATGTTCTCGCTTGAGACCGAGCGCATCAGGGGCCAACGTTGAATCAGCTTCATGCGAGCAAGGTGGGCAAAGAAATGGCTCTGCTTCATAAGTGTCCTTTCTAAAGAGTGCTCCACTCGTATTTTGTGTTTGCACAGGCATACGAGACAGCGGATACAAAAAAGGCTCCTAAACAGGAGCCTTTTAAGCATAGAAGTGAATGAATACAAGTTAAAGTCTTTTAAAACAGCAAATTGTAGCCATCTTTCTTTGTGCTTATTAACCTTCTACGAGGTCGTCTTGGCTGTAAGTCTGTAAGAAGCGCTCTAGACGACCAATCGCGATTTCTAGATCTTCGATGTGCGGCAGAGTCACGATGCGGAAGTGATCCGGTTTCGGCCAGTTGAAGCCAGTACCTTGAACCAATAACACTTTCTCTTGCTTAAGGAAGTCGAGTACAAACTTCTGATCGTCTTTGATGTTGTACATGTTGGTGTCGATCTTAGGGAACAGGTACATTGCGCCTTTCGGTTTCACACAAGAAACGCCCGGGATCTTGTTGATCAGTTCCCATGCACGGTCACGCTGTTCAAGCAGTCGACCGCCTGGAAGAATCAGCTCATTGATACTCTGATAGCCACCGAGTGCGGTTTGGATGGCGTGTTGCATCGGAACGTTGGCGCACAAACGCATTGAGGCCAGCATTTCTAGTCCTTCAACGTAGCCTTTCGCTAGGTGTTTAGGGCCTGTTAAGAACATCCAACCACCACGGAAACCACATACACGGTAAGCTTTAGATAGGCCGTTGAACGTGACCATTAATACATCTTCAGCAAGCGTTGCCACTGAAGTGTGTACCGCACCGTCGTAAAGTACTTTGTCGTAGATTTCATCGGCAAAGATGATCAAACCGTGCTCACGAGCAATCTCAACCACTTGTAATAGGAAATCACGGCTGTAAACCGCGCCTGTTGGGTTGTTCGGGTTGATAAGAACGATGCCGCGCGTCTTTGGTGAGATCTTCGCGCGCATGTCGTCTAAATCTGGATACCAATCAGCATCTTCATCACACATGTAGTGAACCGGTGTACCACCAGAAAGCGCAACAGACGCTGTCCATAGTGGATAGTCCGGAGCGGGAACTAAGATTTCATCACCATTATCCAGTAGCGCTTGCATAGACATAACGATAAGCTCTGATGCGCCGTTACCAATGTAAACGTCTTCTACATCAAGGTTACGTAGGCCTTTTTTCTGGTAGTGCTGAACAACCGCTTTGCGGGCTGAATAGATGCCTTTTGAGTCGCAGTAACCTTGAGATGTCGGTAGGTTACGGATTACGTCAACAAGGATTTCATCAGGGGCGTCAAAACCAAATGGGGCGGGGTTACCAATATTAAGCTTCAGTATTTTATGCCCTTCTTCTTCCATGCGCTTAGCATGTTTGAGTACAGGCCCCCTGATTTCGTAGCATACGCTGTTGAGTTTTGACGACATCCCGATATTTTGCATTGCCGATTTCCTGAAATTAATTTAAATACTTTATTAAAGTACCGCAAAATGGCGTTTGATAGAATAAAAATCTGATGAATGTCGCATTTCAGTGTTACGTTTAGCCTTTTTGTTGTCACTCTTTTCTAAATTTTAATTAATCGCTTTCTTGGTTATTGGCTAAGATGAATAAAGGGGCGGGATCGCTTAAAATCACAGGAATGTTGAAAAGATATAGTACATTCTTGATCTAAGTGGGTACTGCCCATAAAGTATCAAACTAATATAATAATAATTTAGATGTGAACGAGGTCGATTTGTCACATTTCCAGCAAACTATCTCCGCTTTGATTGAGCGAGTACAAAATGCCCAAGCAAGCGAAGTTCGTTGTGTTGAAGTTCTAACGCAAAAACCATCGTTTGCATTTATAGAATGGCTTCATGCTCAACCGCTCTTTCCTAAGTTCTACTGGCAGTCACGCGACACTCGTGAAGAGGTTGTTGCGCTCGGACAGTTACATACGTTTTCAGATCCTGCACCCGCGTACGCGATTCTTGGTGAAGACCAACGAATCTGGGGTGGACGCTCGTTTGACGGGCACACCGCAAAGAACCGCCGCTGCATGGAATCGTTTTTCTTCCTTCCTCAGGTTGAATTGATCCGCTTTGACAATACGTGGTCGCTGGCGGTTAACTTGTCCCCTGATCGCGTTTCTTCTATTAATGCTTTGAATAAGCTTTCTGTAGAAGCCGCGATATTGGCGCCTTTGTCTGCCCATATTGAACAGATCAATCACGTTCCAGAAAGAGAACAGTGGGGCAACCTTGTCGATAAAGTGCTGCAAGGCATTAGCGATGAAGAGTACAAAAAAGTCGTTTTAGCGCGTAAAACCACACTGCAGCTCGATGCGCCTATCTGCGCAGCTCAATTACTTAAAGCCAGCTACCTGCAAAATCATCACAGCTTTCATTTCATGTTGGTGCTGGATTCTAAACACAGCTTCATTGGCTCGACGCCTGAGCGCTTATATAGCCGACATGGTACTGAGCTTGATACCGAAGCGCTTGCTGGAACCATTGGTCGCGGAGAGAACGCTACTGAGGATATGGAACTGGCCAACTGGCTTTCTCAAGACAGCAAAAACCTCAATGAGAACCAGTATGTGGTCGACGACATCATTGAACGTCTCACTCCCCATTCTCAAACAGTCCATGTTGAAAAGGATGCGCGTTTAGTGCGCTTGCGCAAGGTGCAGCATTTGAAGCGCAATATCCATGCTCAGCTCAACAATGGCATTAATGGTGTGCAGTTGCTTGCTGCATTACAGCCAACTGCGGCGGTAGCGGGTTTGCCGCGTAAAGAGGCGATGGATTTCATTCTTGAACACGAACCGTTTGCTCGAGGCTGGTATGCAGGCTCTGTAGGCTATATCAGTCATCAGCGAGCGGAATTCTGCGTGGCGATTCGAAGCGCCTTGATTGTAAATGATCAAGTACAACTGTTTGCTGGCGCGGGGATCGTGCCGGGATCGGTTGCCGAACATGAGTGGCAAGAGCTGAACAAGAAGATGTCTACCTTGCTCAGCCTCATTTCTGATCACCCACCATTGGGTGTGGCGTCATGAGTCACGACCAAGCCGTATTAAATAGAGTTTGGTGTCACACGTTACTTGAAGAGCTTGCACGCAATGGCGTTGAACATGTTTGTGTTGCGCCGGGCTCTCGCTCAACGCCGTTAACTCTCGAAGCTGAAGCCAACTCCAAGTTAACCTTACACACGCACTTTGATGAGCGTGGTCTTGGATTCTTAGCTTTAGGTTTAGCAAAAGCAAGTGATAAGCCAGTTGCAGTGATTGTGACATCAGGAACTGCTGTGGCGAATTTGCTTCCTGCGACTGCTGAATCTGGGCTGACACGAGAGAAGCTTATCTTACTGACTTCTGATAGACCCATCGACTTGGTTGACTGTGGTGCCAATCAAGCGATTCAGCAGCATGGTATCTTTTCTTCCCATGTAGGAAGTGCTTTAAATCTACCAAGCCCAACGACACAGATTTCTTTGAATTGGCTTCTAACATCGGTTGATAGCGCGCTTGCGAAACAACGCAATGTTGGCGGCGCGATTCACATTAATTGTCCGTTCCCAGAGCCGCTCTATTCTAAGAGTAGTGCTGAGATGTATGCTGACTACACTAACAGTATCGCTGGATGGAGCTCGTCAACAAGCCCGTATTCTAATACCTGTTTACCCAATCATTTGACTGTACAGCCGATAGCGCCGGGTGATTACCTAGCGCGTAAAGGTGCGGTGATTATTGGCTCGATTGATAAAGAAGCGGCAACAAAAGCGCAGCAGTTTGCTTCGGCTTTGGGCTGGCCAATTTTCTGTGATCCTCAATCGGGCGTGAGCAGTGATTGGAAGCATTATGATCTGTGGTTACAAAGTGCCTCAGTCAAAGAGCAGCTTAATCAGTGTGATTTTATTCTTCAGTTTGGTGAGCGCATTGTTTCTAAGCGATTAAACCAATGGGTTAAGTCACAAGCGGCTTGGTTCGATTGCACGCAATATGTTGTGGTTTCACCTGATGCGCACCGTATAAATCAAGACCATCTGCCTCAAACTCATATTGTTGCCAATATTGAGTCATGGATAACCGATCAACACCTGCCAACATTGTTAGGCAAACATTCGGGTTGGGCGACGCCTTTAATCGAGGTCGCAAATACCGTTCAGCAACTCGCACTTGCACAAATATCCAATAATGACCAACTGACCGAGTTGAGTGTTGCGGTTGACTTGTCGTCTAGACTTAAAGACAGAGAGTTGTTTGTGGGAAACAGCTTGATGGTAAGGCTGGTGGATATGCTGTCGTCAATATCTGCGAATCAAGTTTATAGCAATCGTGGTGCATCGGGCATTGATGGCTTGGTGGCGACGGCTGCGGGTGTAATGAAAGCCAACCACAATCCCTTATTGATGTTGATTGGCGATACTTCTTTGCTTTACGACCTCAACTCACTGGCTCTGCTGACTCATAATTTAACGCCGATGGTTATTGTTGTGACCAACAATGATGGTGGTGCGATCTTTGATTTATTGCCGGTGCCAGAGCAGCAGAAACAGTCACTTTATCAAATGCCTCATGGTTTCAGTTTTGAACACGCTGCTGCGCAATTCCAGTTGGGATACGCTGCGCCAGAAACCTTGAATTGCTATCAAACCATTATCGAACAACATTTCGAACAGGGTCAGGGTACCTTGCTCGTGGAAGTTAAGACGCCTCCCGAACAAGCGTCTACTTTGCTGAAACAATTCAGTTCAATGCTCACCGAGGCATTAGCCTAAGGACTTTACATGCTTTACTCCGATTATTACCCAGCTGTACAAGATTCTTCTGACAAACCTTTGCTTGTTTTCTTACATGGTTTACTCGGAAGCGGGGATGATTGGAGTGCATGTCATCCATACCTCGAGGATTTTCCTCTCCTTTGCATAGATTTACCCGGACACGGACAAAGTCGCTTTATCGATCCGGTAGGGTTTGATCATTGCTGCAAGAAAATTGTCCAGTGCATCACATCTCAACTGGCTCTCAACGATCTTCCTGCCGATCACCCTATTGTAGTGATTGGGTATTCTATGGGCGGAAGGCTCGCTATGTATGGGGTAACCAGCCCTTGCTTTGAGACGCTCAATCTAGAGAAAGTCATCATTGAAGGTGGCAACTTTGGCTTGGAATGTGATGAAGAAAGAGCACAAAGGTTAGTACACGATACGCAATGGGCTGTTCGCTTTGCACAGCAGTCGATTGAAGATGTTTTAGACGATTGGTATCAACAAAGCGTCTTTTCTTCACTAAATCATGAGCAAAGACAAACTTTGGTCATAAAGCGTAGTGGTAACCTTGGAGTATCCGTAGCAAATATGTTGTTATCTACTTCGTTAGCTAAGCAACCAGATTTACGTGCCACATTGAAATCTCATGAGCATTTATTGCATTATGTATGTGGAGAAAAAGATCGTAAATTCATGGAGCTAGCTGAGAATAGTGGCTTTGAATATAGTCAGGTGGATTACGCTGGTCATAATGTTCATTTTGAGCAACCTGAGCTGTTTTCTAACCTGATAATCCAATGTATCGCCAGTCGTCGTTAATCTGACTGAGCGATTCTCTCGTATCAAGCACTATCAAAAGCAGAGCAACACCGTCACGACTACTCGTTAGTCGTGGTCTCTAATAGAACAATGGGAATCACCATGGCTAAAACAGTAGGCATCACAGAAGAAGAACTTTACGCGGCAGTTAACTGGAGCGATGAAAGCAGTCAATACGAAGATATTCAGTACCACAAATCTGACGATGGTATTGCAAAAATCACGATTGCACGTCCTCAAGTCCACAATGCGTTCCGTCCACAAACCGTAAAAGAGATGATCAACGCACTGGCTGACGCTCGTTACGACGAGAAAGTAGGCGTGATCATTTTGACGGGTCTTGGTGAGAAGGCGTTCTGTTCTGGTGGTGACCAAAGTATTCGTGGTGACTACGGCGGCTACCAAGATGATTCAGGTACACACCACCTGAACGTACTTGATTTCCAACGTCAAATTCGTACTTGTCCAAAACCAGTTATCGCAGCGGTATCAGGTTGGGCAGTAGGCGGCGGTCATGTACTTCACATGATGGCAGACCTTACGATTGCAGCTGAAAACGCGCAGTTCGGTCAGACGGGTCCTAAAGTGGGTTCATTTGATGGTGGTTGGGGTGCTTCTTACATGGCTCGTATCGTTGGTCAAAAGAAAGCGCGTGAAATCTGGTTTTTGTGCCGCTTCTACGATGCACAAGAAGCACTGGACATGGGCCTTGTAAACACCGTTGTTCCTGTCGCTGACCTAGAAAAAGAGACCGTTCGTTGGTGTCGTGAAGTGCTTCAACACAGCCCAATGGCACTGCGTTGCTTGAAAGCGGCTCTGAACGCGGACTGTGATGGTCAAGCCGGTCTACAAGAGTTGGCGGGTAACGCAACCATGATGTTCTACATGACAGAGGAAGGCCAAGAAGGCCGCAACGCATTCAACGAGAAACGTCGACCGGACTTCGACAAGTTCCCGCGTAATCCATAGTCTTTCTCTTCTTCGAAATGAGTCGCTAATAGCGGCTCGTTTTGTTTTGATGTTCCCCGTTTTTTAGGAAACTTTATGAACTCAGTCAATTCTCAGCGTCACGCTAAACTTTACCGTTATCAATTACCTATGGATAGTGGCGTGGTTCTTCGTGACAATAAGTTGAACGAACGCGTTGGCTATATCATCCAACTTGAGTGTGATGGTAAAACTGGTTTTGGCGAAGTTGCGCCTTTGCCCGGTTTTAGCCAAGAAGATGCCGAACAAGCTGGCATTCAGCTTCAACACGAATTAGAGCTTTGGAGCCACAATAAGCCTCAAACGCCTTTCGACGAGCTATATCCTTCTGTCGCGTTTGGTTTTTCGATGGCGATGATGGAATTGCGAGGCGATCTGAACGCTCAAGGTAACTACCAAGCGGCGCCTTTGTGTACAGGCGATCCAGATGAACTGATCCCTGTATTGAATGAGATGAAAGGCGAGAAGGTCGCCAAAGTGAAAGTCGGTCTCTACGAAGCGATTCGTGATGGTATGCTGGTCAGCTTATTCCTTGAGTCGATCCCTGATTTGACCCTAAGACTTGACGCCAACCGCGCGTGGAAACCAGAGAAAGCGAAGCAGTTCATTAAATACATTTCGCCGTCACTGCGTCAGCGCATTAGCTTTATTGAAGAGCCTTGTCAGAAACCAGAAGACAGCTTGGCCTTTGCCATCGACCACGGTGTTGCGATTGCATGGGACGAAACATTGCAAGAAGCGGTGCGAAGCCCAGAATTTGATCTTAGCGACTTAACGGGTGTTAAAGCGGTCGTGCTCAAGCCAACTCTTATTGGTTCTGTAGAGCGTTGTGTGGCAATCATTGAGCGTGCGGAGCAGCTTGGTATTAAACCTGTACTAAGCTCAAGCATAGAGTCTAGCCTTGGCTTAACTCAGATTGCTCGATTGGCACAACAGTACTTGCCTAATGAAGTTCCAGGGCTTGATACGATTGGCTTGTATCAGCAACAGTTAGAAGTCTCTTGGCCGGGTTGTCAGCTTCCAGTTTCAACGCTTGAACAACAGCAATTGATTTGGTCTTCTTAGACTGATCGTTCGATTGGCTTAGACCGTTCTCAATCTATAACTTGGTTATCTTATGATGCGCCCACAATCTAATCCTCACCCGCTCTGGGTACAGTGGGCGCAGCAGAACCCACATCAAGCAGCGTTAGTGATTCCTAACCGCGCTTACACTTGGCAGCAAGTGTCTGTGCTGGTGAGTGAGTACCAACAACAGCTATCTCATCAAGGCCTATCTAAAGGCGATGTCCTTACGATTGTCGGTAAGAACCAAGCTGAAGTGATTCCTGCTTATTTTGCCGCACTCAATTTGGGTGTTATTTGCGCTTTCACCATGCCTCAGCCTAGCTTACGCCTGAAGCAAAAGCTCGATTCCTTATATCAAGCAGGTCAACAAAGCTACCTTTGGCTTTTGGACAGTAGCGGGATAGAGCAATCAGAGACTGTCGATTTGAATACTCAGTTGGTGACCTTGTCTTGCTTAGATGAAGTGAAGGTCGATGGTGATGATAATAGGATAACGACATCTCAAGACTCCAACTTCAATCCGCAAAATCTAGCAAGCATCATATTTACTTCTGGCTCTACTGGAAACCCGAAAGCGGTGGCTCACACGTTGCAGCAACACTTATGTTCAGCTCAGGGTTTATTAGACGTTTTCAACTTTGAACAAGCTGACACTTGGTTGCTTAGCTTACCGATGTACCATGTGTCGGGATTGGCGATTATCCATCGTTGGTTGGCGGCTGGTGGCTCCATCAAAATAGGGTCAGGCCAACTTGAAACTGACATTGAAGGTTGCAGCCATGCCTCTTTAGTGGCTACTCAACTACATAGGTTATTGCAGAGTAAGCAAGCACTTACTTTAACTCATGTGCTTTTAGGCGGTAGCCATATCCCAGAAGCGCTAGGGCTTGAAGCTCAACAAATGGGCATTGAAACTTGGCTTGGATACGGTATGACAGAAGCGGCTTCAACAGTGACCGCGAAGCCCGTTGATGCCAGCAGCACCGCTGGTTTTGTCCTTAACCATCGCCAGCTAAAAATTGAAGAACAACGTATCTTTATTGGCGGCGAGACGCTCGCTTCTGGGTATTACTATCAAGGTAAATTAACGCCATTAGTTGATAAGAGCGGTTGGTTTGATAGCAAAGATCTTGGTGAGTGGGTTGGCGAACAAGTGTCGATTATTGGCCGTGCCGACAATCAGTTTATTTCTGGTGGTGAGAACATTCATTGCGAAGAAATTGAGCGAGTACTCAATCAATTGTCTGAGGTTAATCAGGCTTTTATTGTTCCCATTGAAGATGATGAGTTCGGATTCCGACCTGCAGCGATTGTCGATTGTGCTGAGTTGCCAACCAAAGAATGGTTTATTGAGCAGTTAACTGGTCGTCTTGAACGGTTCAAATTTCCTGTTGAGTATTACCGAATGCCTCAGCAGGAACAACAGGGTATTAAGGTTTCGCGCGCTGGATTGGCGCAGTGGTTACAGCAGACTCGTTCTAAATAGAGCGAAGAGTAATAAAATGAAGCGCAATACACGGTGACTAGTCGTAATTGCGCTTCAGGGGGTTGTGACGGTGGTGAAGCCGTCACAAATTCTTAGTATCTTATCGTGTCATTCAAGATTTGGCGTTAAGCGAGTGCCTTCTTCATTTGCTCAGCGACTTTATCTACCTTACCTAGGCCAATGATAACTTGTAGGCCACCTTTACCAACCGGTACCACACCTGCCGCACCGAGTTTCTTCAGTTTATCGCTGTCTGCTGCACCTGAGTCTTTCACAGTTAAGCGTAGACGAGTAATACAGTTATCGACTTCTAGAATGTTGTCTGCACCGCCAACCGCTTCAATGTAGCTATTGGTTAGGTTAGCCAATGCTTCTGGCGTTTCAGTTTCTTTCTCTGCTTCCATCTCTTCACCACGACCTGGAGTACGTAGGTTGAACTTGATGATAGCGAAGCGGAAAATACCGTAGTAAAGCGCGAAGAACACCACACCTTGAACCAGTAGCATGTACCAGTTAACCGCTAGTGGGTTTTGGCTTGATAGTACTAGGTCAACGAAACCAGCAGAGAAGCCGAAGCCTGCCATCCATTCCATACTTGCTGCAATGTAAAGCGATAGGCCTGTTAATACTGCGTGCAGTAGGAACAACACGGGTGCTAGGAACATGAAGCTGAACTCTAGCGGCTCTGTAATACCTGTGAAGAATGAAGCCATAGCTGCCGCAAGCATGATTGCGAATACTTGGTTTTTGTTTTTCGCATCAGAACAGTGGTACATCGCCAGTGCTGCTGCTGGTAGGCCAAACATCATGATAGGGAAGAAGCCCGCTTGGTACATGCCTGTTTTACCCGGAATACCCGTACCGTTAGCGATAGATTGCGCGCCGCCTAGGAAGTTTGGAATGTCGTTAATACCAACAACGTCGAACCAGAACACAGGGTAAAGAGCGTGGTGCATACCAACTGATAGGAACAAACGGTTGAAGAAACCAAACAGACCGGCACCCACTGCGCCCATGCTTTCTAGTTTAATACCCAGAACGATCAGAGCGTCGTAAACAGCTGGCCAGATGTAAAGTAGAGCAAAAGAGAGAGCCATACCTGCGATTGAGGTCAGGATAGGAACCAAACGCTTACCGCTGAAGAATGCTAAAGCTTGAGGAAGTTCAACGGTTGAGTAGCGGTTGTAGATCTCAGCAGAGATGATACCCACAATGATACCTACGAATTGGTTGCTGATTTTGCCAAATGCCGCTGGCACTTCACTGAGTTCAACATCCATTAATTGAGCAACAGAGCCCGGAGCAAGTAGCGTGGTGACAACGAGGAACATCACAAAACCAGACAGTGCCGCAGAACCATTCTTATCACGGCTCAAACCAAATGCGACACCCACCGCGAACAGAACCGCCATGTTGTCGATGATCGCGCCACCAGATTTGATCAAGAATGCGGCTAAGATACTTTCTGAACCCCAACCAACAGGATCCAACCAATAGCCGATCCCCATAAGGATTGCTGCAGCTGGCAGTGTGGCTACGGGAACCATCAATGCCTTACCTACTTTTTGCATATACCCGAGTATATTCATATGTGCCCCTAAGTTTGTAATTAATTTTTTTAATGTTTCTGCTCGTCAATGCATGGAGTCAAAGATTGATCGAGGCAGGATTTTAAGTAACTGCGGCTATTAAAAACTTATTTCTTAATGCAAACAAACGAAACGGGTAGTAGTATGAATTAAAATTTTTAATGCATGAGTTCGTATGGCTAACCATCAATCTTTACTTAGAAATCTTCATACTTTTAATGTTGCTGCCGAGAAAATGAGCTTTACGCTAGCGGCGAAAAAGTTGCATTTGACTCAGGGAGCCGTTAGCCATCGAATCAAAGTGTTAGAAGGTGAACTCGGGTTTAACTTGTTTGTGCGAGGGACTCGTAAACTGGAACTAACGGAAGAAGGCCAGCGCTTTCAACGAACGTTATCCAAGTCGTTAAGCTCTATTTTTGGTGAGATCGAAGACATTACCAACACAGACTTGTATGGACAGATCAATATCGGTACCAGTCCTGCATTTGCCAACAGTTGGTTACTACCAAGACTGGCTGATTTTAAAAAGCGATACCCTAAGTTTAATCTCAATATTTTCTCGCAAGAAGAGCAGGATTTTCATCAAAATCATCTCGATGTCGCCATTTACTATGGTGCTGAAGATCTCAAAGACATGCATCGACAGCGCCTGTTTGGTGAAAAGTATATTCCGGTGTGTACACCGAGTTACGCGGCTGAGCACGACATCTTTGATGATGGCTTAGAATCGCTGCACCGGATTAATTTCATTCATGCACTAGGATCAGATGTATGGCAGCGTTGGATTAAACACCACGGCTTGGATGTGAACTTGTTTGAGCAATTTTACTGCGTGAGCCACCGGGATATGGGCGTAAGAAGTGCCCTCAGCAATATCGGTGTCGCGATGGGACGCTATCATTTTGTTAAGCAGTATGTTCAGACTGGTGAGCTCATAACACCTTATCCGAGCATGGATACAGACCAAGGGTATGACTTAATCTGCCCGCTAGGCACGGAAAAACGTCCTAAGGTAAGAACCTTTATTAAGTGGTTAGAAGGGCAGTTACGCTAGGTTAGTTAATTTAGCAATTAGATAGTTCAAAACAGAATTTATTATCTTTATAACCATCCATCATAATAAGCCATATAAATAACGGATTATAGAATAAGGTCTTATTATGAAAATTGCCCTCGTCATTGCGGTTTTACTGCAGATAGGCCAAGCGGTCATCTCGTCAGGGTTGACTCGTTCGTTGGCTGAGCTCACCGCATTTGTGTTGGTTGTGGTACTTGTTTTAATGAAAAGAGAGAGTAAGAAGAGTGATAAGCCCCTGTTTGATTCGTGATTGTTGCAACAAAGAATACCCTTACCACAAACGATAAAGGCAAAGCCCATTGGAGCTTTGCCTTTTTGTTTTGTTGCTCGCTAACCCGAGTGTCTAGGTAACCGAACAACCATCTAAAGCATTTCTATGCAGGCTAGGCGAGAGTTAACCACGCTAATGAACCCGTTGAGATCATGACCCACATCGTAATACCAAACATCAGTGGTTTCGGCCCTGCCGCTTTTAACTTCTCAACTGAAATACCACAGCCAATTAAGAACAGACACACTACCAGTGCTCGCTTAGACACATCAAAGATTCCTTGATAGACCATCTCAAATTGTGGCAGTAAGTCACTCACCGCGATAGCGGCGCAATAGAAGAAAATGAAGTAGGGAACCGTAATTTTCTTTTGATCGTTCTTGAAGATCATCGCACTGATTAAAGCGATTGGGATGATCCAAAGTGCACGAGCGAGCTTCAATGTTGTCGCTGTCGTCAGTGCTTCTTCGCCATACGCTGAAGCTGCACCTACTACAGAAGACGTATCGTGAATCGCGATGGCTGCCCAAGTACCAAATGTTTGTTGGCTGAGTTCAAGCGCGTGACCAATCATCGGGAATAAGAATAGAGCAACCGAGTTCAACACGAATACAGTGGCTAACGCCAAGCCAATCTGTTCATCGTCTGCTTTGATCGCAGGTGCCACTGCTGCTATCGCGCTACCACCACAAATCGCAGTACCAGAAGAGATAAGGTAGCCTGTAGTGAGGTCTAGCCCCATTCGTTTGGCCAAGAACCAACCAATGACTAATGTACCGATAATCGTCGTTACAATGAGCCCAATACCATCGCCTGTTACTGCTAATGCTTTTTCAAACTGAATACCAAAACCCAAGCCAACAATAGAGTAGGCCAGTAGCTTTTTGGTAAGTTTGCCGACTTCCAAGTGTTCAGGGACTAAACCTAAACTCGCAAGCAGGAAACCGATAACCAGGGCTGTCGGTGAGCTAACCCAAGGCGTTAAGCAAAACAGTGCAGCAAGATAAAATGGAACGGACTTTTTTAGGTTCATTGTATTTAGAGTCTTGTTTTGTTGTGGCGTTATTGTGATGAGACCACTATACGTTCAATAAAATGATAAGTAAGTCTAAATGAATTGAACAAACGTTAAGGAAAACTTAACGCTTGTTCAGCTGATATGAATAAAGGGTTGGTTAACTAGCGTAGTGATCCACGAAGGTCAGAGACTGACTGTCGAAGCGTTTCACAAGAGGCCTCTTTAGGTGAAATCGGTTCACCCGCTTCTATCTCTAGCTTAGTCCAGAAGCGAGTCGGTAACCCTTTGCAGGCACGGCCTTTGTAACGACTAAAGTAGCTACCCCATAATCCTTTAAGAGCCATAGGAATCACTGGGACAGGGGAACGTTTGATGATCAGCTCCATACCACGCATGAACTCAGCCACTTCGCCATCAGAGGTGAGCTTTCCTTCTGGGAAAATACACACGATGTGGCCTTCATGCAGGGCACGCTCTACTTCTTTGAAAGCATTTCGAATCGAGTTGCGGTTGGTCGCGGAGATTGGAATAACCCCAGCTCTTTTCAAGAAACGTCGAATGGGCGGTAACTTGGTGTAATCCTCTTCCATCACAAAACGGATCAAGCGAGGGCAAACCGCACTCAGTAACAGTGCATCCATATAACTCACATGGTTGCAGACAATCAACGCGCCGCCTTTTTCAGGCAGGTGATGTAAGTTCTTATGTTTAACTCGGTACATGGTGTGAGTGACCACCCACGTAAAGAAGCGGAAAGCGTAGATAGGCACCTGATAAAACAGGTACAGCATCACCAAAGTGTTGCCCACCGCGAGCAAGATAAACAGCTGTGGAATCGAAAGCTCTAGAATACTAAGGCAAACAATACCTAAAACCGCACTTCCCACCATGAACAGTGAGTTATAAATATTGAGTCCGGCAATCACTTGGGCACGTTCATCTGGCTTGGCGCGTAACTGCATCAGTGAATACAGAGGAACGATAAAGATACCGCCAGAGATACCCAATAGAAGAAGGTAAGCAAATAGCGGCCACAATTCTGAATAGGTTACGAATTGATGGAAAGAACTAAAGTCAGGCAAAGACTCCGGAATGGATATCGCCATCAAAAGGCCGAAGATCGAGATACCTAAGCTGCCCATTGGCACGATGCCGATTTCAATTCGGTGATTAGATAACTTATCGCAAGCTAAAGAGCCGATTGCAATGCCTACCGAGAATAGTGCCAGTAAAAAGGCGACCGAGCTTTCAGTGCCGTTTAGATGCAGTTTAGTGAAGTTGGGAAACTGAGTTAGGTAAGCCGCACCAAGGAACCAGAACCAGCTGATAGACATCAGAGCTTGAAAGGTCGGGCGATCTTTTTTGGCAATCGCCAGTGTCGCGCGGGTCAGTTTTACAGGTTGCCACTTTACCTTAAGATCTGGAGCATTACTTGGCGCTTGTGGGATAAAGCAGCTTGATACGTAGCCAAGCACGGCGAACGAAACAATACACACCGCAGCGATGAGCTTCGCGCCTTCTTCAGATGCAATGATGCCTGCGCCTAGAGTACCAATCAGGATCGCTAAGAATGTACCTGTCTCAACAAGAGCATTACCAGATACAAGTTCTTTTGTTTCTAACTGTTGTGGAAGCAGGGCGTATTTCACCGGGCCAAAGAAAGCACTCTGCGTTCCCATAAGGAACAGGAGCAGAAGTAATATTCCGTAACTTTCGTAGATAAAACCGACCGCACCCAGTGACATGATCACTACTTCGAGGAGCTTAACTTTACGGATAAACCACGATTTTTCGTATTTGTCGGCCAGTACACCGGCCAAAGCTGAAAATAAGAAGAAGGGCAGAATAAAAAGGCCAGCGGCCAAATTAATGAATAGATTGCTGGAAATAGGCAGCGTGTCTACGCTTGCGAAAGCAACAAACAGTAACAGGACATTTTTGAATATGTTGTCGTTAAAGGCTCCTAGAAATTGGGTAATAAAGTAGGGTAGGAACCTTTTTTGCGTTAACAGCGAAGATTGGCTGCTGTTGTTCATTGTCTTTCCTTGGATGATTACCAGTTGGTTAAGTAGTTTGAGACTAGGTTATTGATCAGCTCTTTACCATCAATAGGCTCAGAGGCGAAAAATTTATCATCAACGCTAAGTAGAGTAATTCCGTGTACTCCAGACCATAATACACGGCTGGCTTTGACTACTTCGCTTTTCGTATGTTCAGGAGCAATCGCTACCAGCAACTGCTCTAGCATGCCTGTCATTCTATCGATGCGGTTCGATTGCCATTCAGGAAGGTTTTCACCGTTCATGTTGTGCTCGAAGATAAGCTGCCAACGGTGGGGGTGTCTCTGTGCAAAATCGTGGTAGCAGTAGGCAAGGTTGAATAGAGCTTGTTGAGGGTTGCTCGATTGTTCAACAGCCACAGCAGATTCTGACGCCAGTTCATCTAATGTTTGAGCGACCACATGCAAAAGCAGTAGGTTGTAGTTACCAAATACATTTACTAAGGTACTTGGAACGTAACCAATCATATTGGCGATTTTACGTAGACTTAGCTCGTGATAAGAGTGCTCTTCTAAGAAGTCGGTTACCGTTTTTAAGGTTAATTGCACTAATTGTTCGCGAGTATGATCGTTTCGTCTTGCCATGGGTACTTTCTATTAAATGAACATCGTTCAATATTTTAATGCTGCCCCTGAGTGCCGTCAATCCCTTCGCTAGTTTAGTAATCAATTAATAGCCGCAATATTATGATACATGTGTAAACACGGTGAATATTTCATTGTTCTTTGTTAACGAGTATGATTAAGGTGTCGAAAGATAAAAAACCTATAAAGGATAATAATGAAACGATTTTTCTCACTAGTCGCGATCCTGTTGGTAACAGTCGCGGTGACGCCAATCGCGGAAGCGAAAAAGTTTGGTGGTGGTAAGTCATTTGGCAAAAGCTTTAAAACGGCTCCAGCACCAAAACAACAAAACACGAATTCGATCCGTCAAGATCAAACAGGTAAGAACACAGCAGCTAACTCTAGCAAGAAAGGCCTTATGGGCGGTCTGCTAGGTGGTTTACTTGCTGGTGGTCTTTTAGCTGCATTCTTTGGTGGCGCATTTGAAGGTATCCAGTTCATGGATATTCTGATTATGGGTCTGATTGCTTTCCTAGCGTTTAAATTCCTACGCGGAATGTTGGGCGCGAAGCAGGGCTCAATGAACCAGCAGAATGCACGTGGCCAACAGCCAGCATTCGGCGGCATGGGTCAGAACAAGTTTGAACAACCTAAGCAACAACCAAATGTTCATAACTTCGAGCAAGCACAACCTCAATCACAAGGCACTGCTGGTGGTTTCGGTTTTGGTGCACAAAGCGATGTTCCACATAACTACCCACCGGGCTTTGATCAAGCGGCATTCATCAATGGTTCTCGTGAGCACTACCGTACACTGCAAGGTGCATGGAATCACAACGAACTAAACACAATTGAAGAATACGTATCTCCAAGCCTATTTGAAGACCTAAAAGCTGAGCGTAATAAGCTAGACGGTGATCAGCACACTGACGTAATGTACGTTGATGCTGAAATCGTTCGCGCAGACCACGATGGTAACAAAGCACAGCTAAGCCTTCAGTTTAGCGGTCGTTACCGTGACACAGCGGATGGCGTTGAAGAAGATATCACTGATATCTGGCACCTAGAGCGTGACCTAACAACTAACAATGCACCTTGGTTAATTGTTGGTATTCAAGGTTAATTCCAGGATTTAACTCAACATCAATAGGATGTAGTTATTCGGAATAACACCAAATAATAGAAAGCCCCTGCTGAGAAATCAGCAGGGGCTTTTTTGTGGGCTGAGGATAGCAAGCCAGTCATACCTAGGTTCTTAGAACCGTTGCTTCTCTGTTTTGATAGAGAGATTCAAATTTGAGAGGCAGTACTTTGAAAGCGGACATTTGTCCTCAATGCTTTGTGCCATTGCTCCTTATGATTGCGCCAATAAAACAAATAAGGAAACATTATGACTGCACATATTGCTGGCACTGCTGAGGATTTCGCATCTACGGTAATTATGCCGGGTGACCCACTACGAGCGAAATACATAGCTGAAACCTACTTAGAAGACGCAAAACTCGTAACTGATATTCGCAACATGTTTGGATACACTGGCTATTACAAAGGGCAGCGCATCTCAGTTATGGGGCATGGCATGGGTGTACCATCAATGGTTCTCTATGGCCACGAACTGATTAATGATTTCGGTGTTAAGCGCATTATTCGTATCGGCAGTGTTGGTGCAACGCAGAAAAATGTCTTGATGCGTGATGTGATTTTGGCACAAGCCGCCGGTACAGACTCTCCAACTAATGCCAAGCGCAGTAGTGGTTATCAAATGGCGACATCGGCAACGTTTGAGCTTTTACATAATGCTTACCTTTCAGCAAAAGAGAAGAATATAGACGTAAAAGTTGGCAACGTGTTTACTGGCGACCTTTATTACGATCCTGATGAAGATCTTATCCCTGCCTTGGAGCGTTTTGGGGTGCTTGGTATCGATATGGAAGTTGCAGGCTTATACGGGCTAGCACAACAATTTGGTATTGAGTCATTAGCGATCCTGACGGTGTCTGATCATTGTATCACGGGTGAGGAGACCACAGCAGAAGAGCGTCAGCTTTCATTCAACAACATGATTGAAATTGCTCTAGAAACGGCAATCAAAGCTTAAGCCTGTGTGGAGGGCTTAAAGTTAAGCTCTCCCAAATTAAAACATCTAACCTACGAGCCCTTGGAGTGAACAATGAAAAATAAAATGACACTCACTGCTATCAGTTTCCTCGCTAATTTCGTTATGGCGGGCTTTGCGACACAATTTGGTATGTTGGTCGAACCAATAGCCAATGCATTTAACGCGAATATAAATGAAGTAGCATCAATATTTTCTTTATTAAATGGTGGAGCACTAGCCGGCACTATTGCAGCTTTCTTCTTAATTGAAAAAGTCGGTATTAAACGCATGACGGTGTTGTGCTATGGCATTATCGCACTGTCCTCATTAGGCCTTTACATTGCACCTTCGTTATCGATCGTGATGTTATGTATGGCTATCATTGGTTTTTGTGGCGGTGTTGGTCTGTGTATCGCTGGTACTATTGTCGTTTCATTATGGAAAGACAAAATTCAGAGCACAATGTTAGTGGTACAAGACGCAACATTTAACATTGCAGGTGTTGTGTTCCCAATGATCACCACTTACGCACTTACTAATGCAATGAATTGGAGCATCAGTTACTTGAGTGTTGGCGTGGTTGCATTGGCAACAATGTTTATCGCTTTGCTGACTAACTTCAATCAATGTGGTGATGAAAGCGCAACACAAACTGAATCAAAGTCTGAATGGAACTTCGGCATTATTAGTGGTGGTATCGGATTATTCTTAGGAATGCTTGCCCTTTATACTTTCTTAACTTGGGCTCCAATGTTTGTGAAAGAGAAGTTCGATATTCCATTTGAACAAGCGGGTAACATTATTACTCAGTATTGGTCAGCAGCGTTGGTTGGTGCTTTAGTTTCGACTGTCATTGTGTCGCGTATGAAGATTCAGTATTTCTTATTGACGATCATTACACTTGCAATGGTGATAACGAGCGTCATCGTTACTACAAACCAACTAGAATGGCTCTCTTACCTGACTTATGGTTACGGATTCGCTTGTGCCGCACTTTATAATGCTTTCATTGCTTATGGTGTGTCATTTGTTCGCAATGCATCAAGTAAGAATGTTTCTTATATATTGGTTAGCGGCAGTGCTGGTGCAATGTTTAGTCCTGCGATTAGCTCTATGATGGAAAGTATTGTTGGCTTACAAACGGTTATGTATGCCATCCCTGCAATATATGCTGTTGTGTTGGTGATGCTTATTGCATCTACAAAGTACAAAGCAAGCCAATCCAATCAAACTCAAACTGCATAAATAGTTATCGGTTTAAGCGACACTGAAAAGGTCTGCATTTGTGCAGACCTTTATTGCTCTGCAAACTTTCTAAGCCCTTCTAGATCAAGAATCCTTAGCCCTTTTTTTTCTTTAGCAATAAAACCTTTGCTCTCAAGCTCTTTCACTGCGCGGCGGTAGACTCTATCAGTTGTAGCAAAACGTTCTGCTTCGAGGTAATTTTTTTGAAAGCCGTCGACGGGTAAGTCATTCAAATATTGATGATAAATGTCGTAGGCAACATTGTAAGTGATCGGATACAGAAGGCGCCTTGTTAGGATCTCGAGGGTGTCTTGATAGTCAATCGCGATAGCACTGGCGAAGTAAAGAGAAAGCCTAGGTTGCTCTAACAAATACTTCTTTAGTTTTTGTGCATCAATGATAGATACACTAACAGGCTCAATTGGCATAATATCCATTTGGCAGCGGTATCCGGTGAAGAATTCCATCTCTCCGAAAACTTGTTGCTCACATTCGAGAGTACCTAGCAAAAATGTTTTACCGTTTCGAGCCGTCATCCCCATGGAAACTCTTCCTGAATCAACAAGGTATAGGTTCTCTACATGCTCTCCTTGAGTTAATAACTTCTCATTTTCCTCAAATATTCTGCTCGTACAAATACAATCACGAATGGTTTGTTCGATTAGTTGCTTGTCTTCGGTCCACTCAGTTTCGAAGCGACCTTTTCCTAGGGTTTGTAGCTGCATATTTGATTTTAATTCAGTTGTTGAGAGAAGTTTCTCAACTTGGATGATAGGTTATCAAGATCGTTGAACGAGAAAGGTAACGGGTACAGTGAAATATTATACACAGAAACGAAAAAAGCCAACTCAATGAGTTGGCTTTTCGATTTTCCAATTAAGGAGAATATGGTGGAGGGAGACGGATTCGAACCATCGAAGGCAGTGCCGGCAGATTTACAGTCTGCTCCCTTTGGCCACTCGGGAACCCCTCCAGGGTGTGTCTTACTCTTCACAAAGTAAGCCTAAATTGATGTTTTCCCATAAGCCCATCAATCAGGTTGTTCTCTTAACTCTTAAAAGAGGTAAGAAGAATATGGTGGAGGGAGACGGATTCGAACCATCGAAGGCAGTGCCGGCAGATTTACAGTCTGCTCCCTTTGGCCACTCGGGAACCCCTCCAGGGTGTGTCTTACTCTTCACAAAGTAAGCCTAAATTGATGTTTTCCCATAAGCCCATCAACTAGGTTGTTCTCTTAACTCTTAAAAGAGGTAAGAAGAATATGGTGGAGGGAGACGGATTCGAACCATCGAAGGCAGTGCCGGCAGATTTACAGTCTGCTCCCTTTGGCCACTCGGGAACCCCTCCAGGGTGTGTCTTACTCTTCACAAAGTAAGCCTAAATTGATGTTTTCCCATAAGCCCATCAACTAGGTTGTTCTCTTAACTCTTAAAAGAGGCAAGAAGAATATGGTGGAGGGAGACGGATTCGAACCATCGAAGGCAGTGCCGGCAGATTTACAGTCTGCTCCCTTTGG
>NZ_JALNTS010000004.1:220232-274825 GCF_023161725.1 Vibrio sp. 1CM24A | reverse complement strand
GATTCGAACCATCGAAGGCAGTGCCGGCAGATTTACAGTCTGCTCCCTTTGGCCACTCGGGAACCCCTCCAGGGTGTTTTTCCTAACTCATAATGGATAGGCTAAAGAGATGTTTTTCCCAACGCATCTCTCAAGTGCGGAGCGCATCATAGCAAACACGCTAAACCTGTAAAGGGTTTTTCTTATGGTTTTGTGTTAAATGCTGCCTTTTTGGGCAAAGATGGCGAAAAGTACGCATATTGCTCGTGAAGTGAACATCTGTACTAAGGTTTACGTACTGATAGGTAACACCTTGAGGTGACAGGCTTTCTGTATTGTGTTCAATGTGTCTAAAACGTGATGAAACGTAAATGGAATTTAATCTAGATTTACACTTCTTGACGTTACAGCATTTATCAGTTGATAGAATACGGTTAATTTCATTTATAGATTTCAAAATTAAACTTGCAGACCATTATTATGAAGCATAAATCTGTTTTAACCCTGCTTAGCTTGTCTATTCTTATGGCGTCTCCAGCCGTACTTGCTAAACGTATGGGCCCTAGCACTGTCACTGTTGTTACTGAGCAGGTTGATATTCACCAAGTTAGCCAATCTCTTTCGTTGGTCGGTAAGTTAGAAGCCGAGCAATCGGTAATGATCACTTCTGAAGTGGCTGGCAGAGTGGACTCTATCAACATTAAAGCTAATCAAGATGTCACTAAAGGGCAGATGTTGGTTCAGCTTGATGACGACAAAGCGAAAGCGGCGGTTGCAGAAGCGCAAGCTTATCTAAAAGACGAGCAACGTAAGCTAGCGGAATTTCAACGCCTAGTGAAACGTAACGCGATCACGCAAACTGAAATTGACGCTCAGAAAACGAACGTAGAGATCGCCAATGCTCGTTTAGCTGCTGCAAATGCCAACTTGAAAGATCTTCACATCAGCGCGCCATTCTCGGGCACTGTTGGTTTTATCGACTTTAGCCGCGGTAAAATGGTGACAGCAGGTACTGAACTCGTGACCCTAGACGACCTATCGGTAATGCAATTAGATCTGCAGATCCCGGAGCGCTACCTTTCTAAACTGTCTAAAGGTATGAAAGTAACGGCTCGTACTAGCGCATGGGGCGACACTCAGTTCACTGGTACTGTAGTAGGCATTGATTCTCGTATTAACGCTGAAACCTTGAACCTTCGAGTTCGAATCCACTTCGACAATAATAATGATTATCTAAAGCCAGGCATGCTAGTGGCAGCGGATATGGACTTCCCACCAGTAGAAGCGCCAATCATTCCCGTTCAAGCGCTTGAGTATTCAGGTACGAAGCGCTTCGTTTATGTTATTGACGAAGATAACAAAGCAACTCGTACAGAAGTATTCCTTGGCGCTCGTATTGATAACGAAGTCGTGATCGACAAAGGCATCGAAATTGGCCAGAAGATCGTGGTGCAAGGTATCGTGAATATGCGTGACGGTGTCTCGGTTCAAGAGCTTACTGTTAATCGCCCGGCTGATGCAGCAAGCGATAAAAAAGTACAAGAAGGCGTTAACTAATGTTGTTGTCTGATGTTTCTGTAAAGAGACCAGTAGCGGCCGTCGTATTGAGCCTACTATTGGTTGTGTTTGGTATTGTCTCTTTCAATAAGCTCGCAGTTCGTGAGATGCCAGATATTGAAAGCCCGGTGGTATCGATCAGTACTCGTTATGAGGGTGCGTCTGCCACCATCATTGAAAGCCAAATAACCTCCAATCTTGAAGACCAGTTATCCGGAATCAGTGGTATCGATGAGATCGAATCCACAACGCGTAACGGTATGTCGCGTATCACGATTACTTTTGAGCTTGGTTACGACCTCAATACCGGTGTGAGTGATGTTCGTGACGCCGTAGCTCGTGCGCAGCGTTCATTGCCCGATGAAGCCGATGACCCCATTGTTTACAAGAACAATGGTAGTGGTGAAGCTTCGGTCTACATTAACTTAAGTTCGACAGAGATGGACAGAACGCAGTTAACCGACTACACCGAACGTGTGTTGATTGACCGCTTTAGTTTGATTTCTGGCGTGAGCTCAGTGGATATCTCAGGTGGCTTGTACAAAGTAATGTATGTGAAGCTGAAACCTGCTCAGATGGCGGGTCGTGGCGTGACTACCTCGGACATCACTTCAGCTCTGAATAATGAGAACATTGAAAGCCCAGGTGGTGAAGTACGTAACGATGCGATTGTGATGTCGGTTCGTACTGCTCGTTCTTACACTGAAGCGGAAGATTTCGAATACCTAGTCGTTAAACGTGCCTCTGATAACACACCTATCTACTTAAAAGACGTAGCGGATGTTTACATTGGCGCAGAAAACGAGAACTCGACCTTTAAGAGTGACGGCGTTGTTAACGTAAGTATGGGTATTGTGCCTCAGTCAGATGCGAATCCACTTGAGGTGGCAGACTTAGTTCATAAAGAAGTCGAAGCAATTCAAAAGTTCTTGCCAGATGGTACTCGTTTAGCTGTCGATTATGACTCAACAGTATTCATCGACCGTTCTATTTCAGAGGTTTACAGCACGCTCTTTATCACGGGTGGCTTGGTTATCCTTGTGCTTTACATCTTTATTGGTCAAGCACGTGCAACACTTATTCCAGCGGTAACCGTACCTGTATCTCTGATCTCGTCGTTTATTGCCGCGTACTACTTCGGTTTTTCTATCAACCTGATTACCCTGATGGCACTTATCCTGTCGATTGGTTTGGTGGTCGATGATGCGATCGTGGTGGTTGAGAACATTTTCCACCATATTGAACGTGGTGAATCGCCACTGCTTGCCGCCTATAAAGGTACCCGTGAAGTAGGCTTTGCGGTAATCGCAACAACGCTTGTATTGGTAATGGTATTCCTACCAATCTCGTTCATGGACGGCATGGTTGGCCTGTTGTTTACTGAGTTCTCTGTATTGCTTGCTATGTCGGTGATCTTCTCGTCGCTAGTCGCATTGACGCTAACGCCAGTATTAGGCAGTAAGATCCTTAAAGCGAATGTGAAACCAAACCGCTTTAACCTGTTTGTCGAGCGCGTATTTGGCAAGCTTGAATCTGGTTACCGCGCGGTATTGCGCCGTGCTTTAAACTGGCGTTGGGCGGCTCCAATCATCATTATCGCGTGTATGGGCGGTAGTTATGGCTTGATGCAACAAGTGCCGTCGCAACTGACGCCACAAGAAGACCGTGGTGTTATCTTTGCGTTTGTTCGTGGTGCCGATGCAACCAGTTACAACCGCATGTCTGCCAACATGGACATCGTTGAAGAACGCTTAATGCCATTGCTTGGTCAAGGCTTCTTGAAGTCATTCAGTATTCAATCACCAGCGTTCGGTGGTAATGCGGGCGACCAAACGGGTTTCGTAATCATGATCCTAGAAGATTGGGATGAGCGTGACGTTACCGCACAAGAAGCGTTGAACGAAGTTCGTAAATCGTTGAATGGCATTCCAGATGTACGTGTATTCCCGTTCATGCCGGGCTTCAAAGGTGGTTCAAGTGAGCCAGTTCAATTCGTACTTGGCGGTTCTGATTACTCTGAACTTCAGAAGTGGGCAGAGCTCTTAAAGCAAGCGGCTGAAGACTCTCCAATGATGGAAGGAGCGGACATCGATTACTCTGAGAAAACACCAGAGCTATTGGTAACCGTAGATAAGCAGCGTGCAGCAGAGCTAGGTGTTAGCGTTTCAGACATTTCAGATACGTTAGAAATCATGCTTGGTGGACGCAGTGAAACCACCTTCGTTGACCGTGGTGAAGAGTACGACGTGTATCTGCGTGGTGATGAAAACAGCTTCAACAACGCGAACGACCTAAGCCAAATCTACATGCGAACTCAATCTGGTGAGCTGGTTACACTCGATACGCTGACGCACATTGAAGAAGTGGCATCATCGATTCGTTTGTCGCACTACAACAAGCAGAAATCGGTGACCATCAAGGCGAACCTAATGGAAGGTTACACGCTAGGTGACGCGCTCGATTTCCTTGATGAACAAGCGATTGAACAGTTACCGGGTGATATTTCAGTGAGCTACTCTGGCGAGTCAAAAGACTTCAAAGAGAACCAATCAAGTATCCTAGTGGTATTTGCTCTAGCAATGCTGGTCGCTTACTTGGTACTGGCCGCGCAGTTTGAAAGCTTCATTAACCCGCTGGTGGTGATGTTCACCGTACCTATGGGTATCTTTGGTGGCTTCTTAGGCTTGGTGCTGATGAGTCAAGGCCTCAACGTCTACAGCCAGATTGGTATGATCATGTTGATCGGTATGGTAACTAAAAACGGTATCTTGATCGTTGAGTTTGCTAACCAACTTCGTGACCGTGGTATCGAGTTTGAAAAGGCGATCATTGATGCTTCGGCTCGACGCTTACGTCCAATCATGATGACCGCATTTACCACGCTAGCAGGTGCAATACCATTGATTACCTCGACAGGCGCAGGCTATGAAAGCCGAGTGGCAGTGGGTACGGTTATCTTCTTCGGTATGGGCTTCGCGACACTGGTAACTCTGTTCGTTATCCCTGCGATGTACCGACTGATTTCTGGCTCAACACGCTCTCCGGGTCACGTGGAAGCGGAACTTAATAAAGAGCTTAGCCATGACAACGTGGGAAGAACCTCTCACGGTTAATGAACACGGAATAGTGTAACAATATTGAAAAGCCTGCGTTTGCTCCTAGCGAATTGCAGGCTTTTTTTGTATAACAAACAGAGCTCAACGAATTAATACAATAAATCGAATAAAGGAAAGTAAAGTGGCTGAATTTAAATACAAAGATCTTTCTCAAGAAGAACAAGATAAGCTGGATGCAGCAACCTTTCGTCGCCTGCTAGCACACCTAGATAACAATAAAGATGTGCAGAACATCGATCTGATGATCTTGGCTGGCTTCTGCCGAAACTGTTTCAGCAAATGGTACAAAGCGGAAGCAGAGCAACAAGGCTTAGACTTGGATATCGATGACGCTCGTGAGCGCGTATACGGCATGACTTACGATGAGTGGAAACAAAACCATCAGCCAAAAGCGACGCCTGAACAACTCGCGGCATTTGAAGCGAAGCAGAAGCCAGAGTAATTTGTTCTCGTTGGTGGTTGATTAATAGAATGAATAAACAAAAAGAGCCCATCAAGGGCTCTTTTCTATTTCGAACTATCGGTTTATATGAACTTAAGCCAGCTCACCTGTTTGCGAGAAAGCTTCTAGTTTCGCAGCATAAGGTTGTAGGTCACCAATATTCAGATTTACCCACTCGTCATTGAAGTAAGTGTCTAGGTAACGCTCACCGCTGTCACACAGTAAAGTCACGATAGAACCTTTTTCTCCACGTGCTTTCATTTCACTGGCTAGCTGAAGCACACCGTACATGTTAGTACCGGTTGATGCGCCAACCTTGCGGCCAAGAATGTCAGATAACCAATGTGTCGTTGCGATACTTGCTGCATCTGGAATTTTACGCATTTCGTCAACCACACCAGGAATGAAGCTTGGCTCTGCTCGTGGGCGACCAATGCCTTCAATCTTGCTGAATGTACTGCCTTTCACGTTCGCATTGCCGGTTTGGAAGTATTCGTGGAATACAGAGTTCTCAGGGTCCACAACACAAAGCTTAGTTTCATGTTGTTGGTAGCGAATGAAACGGCCAATTGTCGCTGAAGTACCGCCAGTACCTGGGCTCATTACTACCCAAGCTGGAACTGGGTGATCTTCCATCTGCATTTGATTGAAAATCGAGTTCGCGATGTTGTTGTTACCACGCCAGTCGGTTGCGCGCTCAGCGTAAGTAAATTGATCCATGTAGTGACCATTCAATTCTTCTGCTAAACGGCGAGACTCATCGTAAATTTCATCTGAGCGGTCAACAAGATGCGCTTGGCCGCCGTAGAATTCTATCTGCTCGATCTTTTTCTTCGCAGTGCATTTTGGCATTACCGCAATAAACGGCAGGCCAAGTAGGCGAGCAAAGTACGCTTCAGATACCGCAGTGCTACCCGATGAAGATTCAATGATTGTTGTTTCTGGACCAACCCAACCGTTACAGATAGCGTATAAGAAGAGAGAACGCGCTAAACGGTGCTTTAAAGAGCCTGTAGGGTGTGTGCTTTCATCTTTAAGGTAAACATCAATGCCTTCGATACTTGGTAGATCGAGCTTGATAAGGTGCGTATCCGCTGAGCGTTGGTAGTCCGCTTCAATTTTACGAATCGCGTTGTTAATCCATTGATGGTCAGTGCACATAAGCGTTCTCCTGAGCGAGTGTAGGAATTCTTTGTAATTGGTATGGTTCTAATTTATCCATATTCCGAGAGAAAAACTTTGCCATATTTGCTTTGTTTTGCTTAAATTGTAGAAAATTATTCTCTTTAAATGCGATTTGGTGAAAGTGTGATAGATGCCGTAGATAAAAAAATATTAGGGTTACTGCAAGAAGACAGCACCCTGTCATTGAACGATATTTCTGAAGCGGTCAACCTCACCACAACGCCTTGTTGGAAAAGGCTTAAGCGCCTCGAAGAGAACGGCATTATTGAGAAAAGAGTCGCACTTCTGAACCCAGAAAAACTGGATCTTTCCTTTACTGCGTTCGTATTAGTGAAAACCAGTGATCATTCTCATGAGTGGTATGGTCGTTTTGTGAATACTGTGTCGGAATTTCCAGAAGTGATGGAGTTCTATCGCATGGCTGGCGAATATGATTATATGATGAAGGTTCAGGTTAAAGACATGAAGTGCTTTGATGATTTCTATAAGCGCTTAGTGAATAGCATTGATGGTATTTCTAATGTGACCTCGACGTTTGCGATGGAACCATTGAAGTACACGACAGCATTGCCGCTTTAAGCTACTCCTAGTTACGCATTAACAATCGTCTCAGTTTAGATATCGCCTCTGCGATAAAGAAAAGGATTATTCATGTTTGCAAAAGTATCTACCGCTATCCAGCTGGTATTGGCGGTCGCCATTTTTTACTTGGGTTACACCATCTACTCATTGACCAATAAAGTCGGTGAAATCGTTGATACTTACCCGCAAGTTATCGAAGACATATCGGGCCTCACCAAAGGGCTCAAAGTAGAAGAGCTATTAGCGCTTGCTGAACATGTCAGCGATCTTGCTCCTCAGGTGTTAAACACTGTCGAAGACGTTAGAAAGACGATCGATGATGTGAATCAAACGGTAGCCTCGGTCGACAACAGAATCCCTGCGATTTTAGATGAAGTCAAAAATGTTCGAACGGAAGTCGAGCAGGTAAGAACCGATGTTATCCCACCAACATTAACGGAATTAAAGAGATACCGCGTAGATGTAATGCCACCTATGCTCGCTGAAAGTAAGTCTTACCGCGAACAGACTATTCCTGTCATCGTCACTGAATCTGAAATGCTACGAGCGGAAGTCCCAGGTATTTTGGCGCAAGCTAATTTGTTAGCGGATAAGAGTAAAGAGCTCGCTCAGGGAGCCGCAGAGGGCGCGGTGAAAGGCGTAGTGTTATCGCCATTTAACCTACTGCGTGATGCAGGTGATGGCATCAAAACGCGAGTTCAGAGCGAGTTTGAGCCAACGTTAGAAGTTGAGTAGGTTTTATTGATTTTTATGTGACGGGTTGTCTTAAGGGTCATTAAAGAAAGAGGCTAGGTATTGAACCTAGCCTCTTTTTGTTTGTGCGTAATTGGGGCTTGTAAGAAGCGTTTATCCGCTATTTATTTGAGCGCTATTTAGTAAAACGCATCACACCTTCTTGTACTGCCGTCGCTACCAGTTCACCTTTCTGATTAAAGATCTCGCCGCGCACTAGGCCGCGAGTGTTCGCTGCCGTTGGGCTTTCAATCGCATAAAGCAGCCATTCATCCATCTTGAATGGGCGATGGAACCAGATTGAATGGTCAATCGTCGCCACTTGGAAATTTGGCGTCATGATAGAGACTTCATGCGGGTGAAGCGCCGTCACCAAGAATCCCCAGTCCGATGCGTAAGCAAGCAGGTATTGGTGAATCAATTGGTTGTCTGGCATTGCGCCATTCGCTCTTACCCAAAGGTATTGTTTCGCTTCCGTCTTCTTAGGTTTCAGTGGATTTACCACGGTCACCGGGCGCATCTCAATCGGCTTTTCGCCACAGAAGGTTTTGCGCAGTTTCTCTGGTAAGAATTCCGCGATGTGGCTCGCTAATTCAGTTTCTGAGGCAAAGTTCTCTGGTCCAGGAATGTCAGGCATTGAAATCTGGTGCTCAAACCCTGGCGCATCGCCATGATAAGAAGCCGTGAGATAGAAAATAGGGCGGCCATTTTGAATCGCTTTTACACGGCGTGTGCTAAAGCTGCGTCCATCTCGTAGGTTCTCAACATCGTAAATGATTGGCTTTTCAGGATCGCCGGGAAACAGAAAATAACTGTGGAATGAGTGAACACTACGGTCGTCTTGGACGGTATAACGAGCAGCAGAAAGCGCTTGTCCCAATACCTGACCGCCGTATACCTGTGGTAGGCCTAGGTTCTCACTTTGCCCACGGAATAAACCTTCTTCCAGTTTTTCTAGCTGAAGTAAACTTAGTAATTCTTGTAAAGGTTGACTCATCGCCAGCATTCCTCTTCGTAAAATGGGTGTCAGATTATGGTGTTAATCATTTAGCTTAGTCAGATATCTGTCAATAAATCATAGGGTTTCAAGACAGAATATGAAAGCTCTCTTATAATTGGTCAGTAGATTTGCCGAGTCCGGCAAACATGTTGAGAGAAATTGAATATGAAAAAGGCTCTAATTCTTATTACGTCTTTAGTATCGTTTGGCCTACTTGTTGGTTGCCAAGCAACATCAGAAACGAACGCTTCTCAAGAAGTGGTTGCAGAGAACACTCAAGTGATTTCAGGAACAGTAAGCTACCGTGAAAGAATTGCATTGCCAGAGAATGCAGTAGTTACCGTTACGCTAGAAGATATCTCACTGGCTGACGCACCATCGACGGTTATCGCAACTCAAGAGTTCACCACAGACGGTAAGCAAGTACCGTTCGCATTCGAGTTAAGCTACGACAACGACAAAATTAAAGCTAACCACCGTTACAACATGCGCGCATCGATTCATGTTGACGGCAAACTGCGTTTCACAACGGACACGATTAAGTCAGTAATTACTGATGTAGAAAATACACAGCAAGCAGACCTACGTTTGGTTGGTGTTCGTTAATCAGAAATCGATGCCACTGTTAAGGCATCTTGATTGGCTTAACTTAGCCAGCTGAATCAGCGATTAGTGGCAGCTCTAGGGCTGCCATTTGTATATTCTGAGTTTGATCTTTCCTGCATCACTCACCTCAATCCCTTCTTTAACCAAATGCTTCTTTTGTCGGTCGAACGAATCACCCTTTAAAGATATTTCACCCTTGCTGTTTATCACTCGATACCAAGGCAGTTTGCTACCTTCTGGCAGGTTACCCAGCGCTTTACCAACATGGCGCGCATAGCCCGGAAATCCTGAAAAACGTGCTATGTCTCCATAAGTTGTTACTTTTCCATATGGAATTTGGTGAATCACAGCAAAGATTTGGCTCAAAAATTGGTCCATACTAAATGTTCCTAGTTCATAAATACCAATCACAGTAAGTGTTCAAAAATAGCGCAGGGAAAAAGCTTGAGAGCAAGGCCGCTCTTTTTGATAAGAAGTTTTGATAAGTAGTTATTCTACAATCAAAAAATCTAACGAGGTTATCGAGTTTTTTAACAAGCTAGGGTGACCAGTTAATTACTACGATTGGTATGGTACCACGGATCGGTAGAAGGAGAGGGCTATGGTATTTACAACGTTTCAGTTTTTGATCACCACATTATTAGCGGTTGTCTGCGCGAGAGCAATCAGTTTAAGTGAGGGAGATATCCCGGTGCTTGCAATGGTAATTCCTGCATTATGGGTTTTACCGCAGGGAGGCATAGCAGGATTAGCTTTGCTTGCTGCTATGACCACTTATGGTCTAACCCTTCCTTTACAGCCTATCACGCTGTCTGTCAGTGCGTGGGTACTATTCCCGCTATTGATGGTGGTCTTCTCAAGACGCAGTAGTTTGTCGGTCGTGATTATTTCCGGCTTGATTGTGACTACTTTGCAGGTCGGGATCATGGTGACACAATCAGCAGGCAAGCTTGAAGGCGTCCCGTGGGTTACCACACTTCAAACCTTATCAATCATCGTGATTTGGTGGGCGGCAAATCATCTTAAGCCTGCTAGCCGACACAGCTGGTGGTCATTAGGCTTAATACTTCCATTATGGATAGCCGATTTACCTTATGCTGCTTTGGTGGCCTTGTGTATAACGGGCATCATGGCATCGATGGAAACGCTGACGCGCTTGAAAACCTTCCGCTGGAATAAACTACTGTGTTGGACACTGCCAACGGTCGGTTTTGCGGCTCTGGTGATTACTCCAAGCATCGAAGTACCGAGCCCTGTCTTTGTGGTGTGGTTGTGTCTATTAGGTACCGCGTGGATGACAGACTACATCATTCGCACAGAAGATAACGAAGACATCGATATCTAGTTCTACTGCAATCCAAATCTTCCAAATGCGGGTAAATGGTGAATTTACCTGCGATTTTCTAATGGTTTGAATAAAGGATAAGCACTTAGACCGCAATTGTTCAAAAATAGGGTGGAAGGGCTTGCAATGGTTGCTGTGATGCTTAATAATCCAATCACTCTTTGAGGCAAGCCTCTTAGAAAACGAATCTATGGGGGCCTGGTCCTCCCGCAACAATAGCTCGTGAACTCGGTCAGGCCTGGAAGGGAGCAGCCGCAGCGAGTGACTTGTGTGCCGGGATGTGGCTGGGTTCCCACCCCTTAAAAAAGCCGCTCTTAACGAGCGGCTTTTTGCTATCTGAAGCATAAGAAATCAATAACTTAGACTCTCCATACTAGAGCGAGTTGGCTTTAGTATTAAAATGGGCTTTGTTTCCTAATTCAAATTTTGATAAACAATCCCCTGCGCAGCTAATTACTAGGTGATTGCTATCCTTTCAGATTTATCTAGCCCTGTTAGCTTGTTTAACACATTTCTTATCGCGTAAGCTCCTCCAGACTCGTCGCTTCGCGTCAATTCCATGCTTTTTAACTTTCCATTTACCCCCACCGTAGATTCATTGGTTAAGTCGTTAAACAAACGAGATCTTCCAAAGTTTCTTTGTTTGATCTGTTGTCACTGTTGGATAACTTTATTCATCGTTCCAAAATGTTAGTGAACCACCATTGATAAAAATTTGTTTAATAGTGGCTCCAGTTAGTTGTTTTATATTAAGGCTTGGTCATTAGTCTAAGTCTTTGAATGAACTTAATAGATCAAACTGTGAGTTGAAGGTTCAGTGCTTTGATTTAGGAAACAAAGCTCCCTTCATGGTTATCTGGCTGTCAAATTAGTTAAATACTATATGTTGACCGGAATTAATATATACATAACCAATAAGAATATCTTTAAGATGGGTATAGTCGTTTATCATCAATTAGAGCGCTTGTTAGATAAAGCGGATGGCTAAATAAACCTTTTTTAACAATAGCTTATTTCGATGCGATAAATTTAACAACACATCAGAAATCTGTTTATTTGTTGTCGAACGCGTCATTTTCAGGCACTATCTACATGCATACAGTGTGTTTACTCTTTTTAACTTTTGAGGTGCGACCATGACGGAGCTATCTATACTCGCTACAAACATCGATCAGCGAAAAAAAGACCTAAACATCCGTACAAATATTGAAATTGCTCGTTTATCTGGTGTTAGCCGTGCAGTGATCACTAATATCATGCTACATCCAGAAAAAAGCATAATGCTGGATAGTGCAATTTCTTTAGCTAATGCTTTGGATTGCCGTCTAGAATGGCTAGCTACTGGTAATGGACCTGTTAACTATGACGACGTTGTTCGTCACGCTCGTATCAAATTCGGTTCTCCAGTAGTGACAATGCAGGAATTGTCAGCGAGCAGCATTAAGGATCTTCTTGAGGATTTGATGGAAGACGAACACCGCGAGCGCTTGCCTTGTCCAGCTCGCAGTAGTGAAACTACATTTATTATTCGTCTGAACAACAATGTGGGCCGTTATTTTGCTGGTGGCATGATCTTTTTTGATTATGATAAAACGGCAGTTTCTGGTGATTTGGTCTTGGCGCGAGTGCGTGAGGGGGTTATGCCAGAAATAATGGAGTACCAAATTGCTCACGGTCGTGAGTTCTTGAAATCAATGAATCCTGATATTCCAGAAGATCTAAAATTTATCGAAATGAGTGATTCTATTAAAATTATTGCGGCGTTCTCTGCATTTGCAGTAATCTAACACGGCATTAATATCCAAAAAATCATATCATATCAAATCAAAAGCCTAGCGCTCGCTAGGTTTTTTATCTCGAACAATTCTAAATTTGTACACTTGGTATGCCCTCATAAAATATACCCTCTAATCGCTTCACTACTTTTTCAACTTACTGCACCATGCATGTTCATGATCCTAAAAGAGAAAAGCCCACTTCATTCTGCAGGTAGGCTTTAACAAGGTAATTATGGCTGACAAGACTCCCCAATCGGTTGATGTGTCCGTAAACAACCTAACTTGAATGTTTCAAACTCTAGAAAGCCTCTCTTCACTTCGAAATCTAGTGTAGCAAGCGTTCGAGGTAACAAACGCCTTTCGGTAGCGAGCCTAGTTACACATCTTATGTAAGGCTTTTTGGTGTTTTTTATAGTTCTTCTCGAATATTTAACTTGAGATATTTGGCAATTTCTAACAAGGCGTCGCGTTCAACATGATAAATCGACTCACCAGCTCGAAGTATGAAAGCTACCGGATTTAGGTCATCAGCACCAATATGAGTAAGTTTAACGTTACAAGTTTGCTCTGCTTGTACCGTGATCCCTTCACCAATAGAAATGAACACAAGGCTATCGTTGGGTCTGTTAATCGTTAACTTAGCGCCCATTGTTTCTAGTATTAACTTGTTATCTACAATCATTAGCTAACCTTTTCACTTTCAATTTTATAACCGTATGATCAATTTCTTTATCCGTCATATGGCGCGTCGTTTCATACTGTTGAGGTTTTTTTGTAGGTGCTTTACTTTTTGAGTGAGCGATAAATCACCTAAACTAAACGTTACAGCACTTATAATGAGAGCAATGCCGACGGTTTGTAAATGATGTTTAATGTTCATCAGTGGTCTCTTATATCTCGTTATTCAGCCCGTGATTTGTCATAGCTTTGTGTCAAGTTTCCATTTGCTGGCATCGACAAGACTTAATGGATTGACGTTTATCATGTTCAGCAATTGCAGGTACTTAAAACACTGATCAGAATCCGTTAATAGTGTCGCTGCTATTGTTGTTAATAAGAACGTTCACCCAACATAAGTTAGACTGTGAATTGATAGGTTTATCATTCAGCTTTGAATTAAAGGTGATTGTTGATATCGCTAATTACCTATGCGGTGTTTTTACTGCGTACCACTAAATGGTTAGTAGATCAGTGGTCAAAGCCCTCAGGGACTGTTAGAGCGTCTTTACAGGGCTATACTCGCGTGGATTGATACTGTTCTACGGTGCTTAGTACAACTCTTAATGTTCATAACATGATTAATATAATGCACAGGCCCGATGTGGCTATTGGTTGTAGGCATTAAAAAAGGGCCATCCAATGGCCCTTTATTCATTTCGATATACACACTTATGTATACACATCACCTGTAACGTCTTCTGACGTTAAAGCATTCAACTTTTTAACCGTTTTCAGCAGGTTTGCAGCCTCCGCTGTCGTTTCCGCAATAAAAGCCTTGGTACTGTCGTCAAGAGGCTCTTTTATTTCCATCAATGTGGAAACAACACGTAAATCACGCTGTAGTTTAGTTATCATATCGGACCTCGTAGTTAGTTGAATGTAATGTGAGCAGAACAACAATATAGAGTATTTACTCAAAGTCCTCACTGTTTATGTGCAAATAGTGATTTCAGTATTGTGTATTATAATGATAACTATTAACATGTACTCTATGGGGTTGCTGTTGCATACGCGCCTGAAATACTTATTTATTGATTAAAAAATTGTTTTTTAATCTGACTCATATACTTAGCATTGTAGTGTGCCCAATTACTGCTTGTTGTTGCTTAATTTGATGTGAACGAATAGATCGCATCAGCGCTGAACCATTCATCTCGTATTCCACACTCCATGGGAAAGATCTTCGGCCTAGCGTGCGCCTGGCGCTCAATGAATTTTATTAATGATTCTGGCCTTGGCCACACTTCTACAATCTTAATGTTAAATGGTGCGGTCTTTTTTAGTGACCTAATACGCTTGTGATAGTTATAGCTCAAAACGTATTTACGATCGCCGATTTCGTTTCAAGAATATAGAGATACATGGCCTAACATTGTGCAGTGTAATCTGGATACGGATGTATACACTTATGACTCGATCGTAAACAATGTGAATTAAAGGAAGCGAATTTCGACATCGCCCAATCTATAACCTGAATTTCATCAGAATGGCGTCACATCCAAAATCCTCGTAGTAGAGAGTTGCCGCGTACTCCTCTCTCAAACTGTTGATTTTTTCCAGCTGTTCTTTAAAGGTCAGATTTTTATCGTAAAGCGCATTTTCTTTGCTATACAAATCTAGGTAGCCACGTGCGTAATATTCGCCAGTTTTCTGGTTAACAATCGAAATGTTCTTATGGGTAGCGAAATAATCAAAGGACTCCACAGCATCATAGTTTTTGCTCGCCTCAGCCAAGTAGGCGCATGCGCCTATAGATTCATCAAAATTCAAATAAGTCGTTGGTACGCCGATTGACACTTCAGCATTAGCAGCACCAACAACGAGCAGTAACATTAATAGGGTTAGTTTCTTCACCTTCATTTACCTCTAACAAATAGCGCCAAAAGAAATAAGTATTTTTTTGGCCCTTGTATGGAATACCAAATGGCCTGCCTAAAACGCTCACAATGATTCTGTAAGCATCGTTATGGTTTTTTTGAGCATAAAATCGCTTGTTTGAAAACGATATCTCTGCAGTATCACCACGCTCGCGTGTATAGCGCTCTGATATTAAGTCTTCTCGTGAAAATTCGTAGCCAGCTTCTAGTAACTGATTCACGATCAATTTTTTCTGTTCATCCGTTGTTTTTTTCATCGTTATATTCATCGTCTGATGTCGATATCTACCAGTTATCCCAAAGGGCCATAATGATGCATACCGACTCGGAAATAATATTTAGCGTTGTGCTGATGCAATAGCTATACGCTTGTTTTCAAGCTCTAGGTAGTACTCATCGACATAGTATTTAACCGAATCGCGCAATTCGCTTATGGTATCGGTTTCAAACTCTACGATTAGTAAAACATCTACAACCTTGCACACGTACAGGTCCTGACTGCTTGATGACTGTTCACGGCGCATAAGCATCACACGAACGCCACGATATGCAAATGCGCAAAAATCATCGTGGTTTAAGTTTGCACTGCGCATATTTACGAACTTTGGGAGTTTTAACATGTTCACTCTTGGGTGTTGGTCGGTCATTTCTATCCACCTTGCGTTTGCTGGGTGTCTCGAATATAAACAAGAAGGGCGCAATTGTAAACAATGAAGGTAAAAGTGATCGGTTCAGAACATTACTTTGAGTTTAACCGCAGTGCTGTCTAAATCTAAGTCTGGATATTCTGTATTTAGTTCCCCTCCGACTTCAAAAGAAACACTAGTGTCTTCGCTTACGTGGTACTCAATGCCACCAGCATAGTTTATGAGTTCATCATTTTGATCCCTGACAGATTCCAGCACTTCACCTTGACTAACCTCTGTTGGGCGCTGGTCATCGCCTATGAAATTTATGCTTGCGCATCCCTGTAAAATGACAGCCACGATTATTACTATTCTTTTCATAAGATCCTTAACGCAAAAAAGCGGCCCGTTAGGGCCGCAATAGTAATCACAAGGGTAATGTGAATTTAGAAAGTAAGTTTAGCTCCTAGCATTGCGTTGTTTGCTGTGTTGCCAGTCCCATCGTTTAGTACTTCTTGGTATGCTGCGTAGCTAACGAAGTTAGGTGTAAAGTCGTAGTTCATTTCAATAGCAGAATGTTCCACGTTTTCTTTAGCGCTATCTTTATCAAGCATGGTGTAAGTCGCTACAAATGAAATCTCGTTAGTAGCTTTGAATCTTGCCGCTGTTTCGTAGCCTTTGAAGTCATCACCTTTATCTGAACCATCGTAACCAATACCTGATAAGTAAATGCTTTCTGAATTCCACTTAATACCCACAATGCCATCTGTGCTGTCCTTACCAATATCGTAAGTTTCAATAGCGTAAGCACCTGTTAGACCAAAACCGGCACCAATTTCGTAGCTGGCAGCTGCGCCGTAGCCAGCATCGATGGTTTGCTTCAGTGTTGATTCTGGTACGAAATTGCCAGTTTTAGAATCTACGTGTGCATCTTCGTGGAATAAAACCTTGCCGTCTTCACCACCGAAGTTAACGTGCGTACGTAGAGTAAGATCGCCCAAATGAGAAATGGCTAGAATTGAGTTCTTGGCGCGGTCTGCTGTAAGTGGTTTGATGTTACCGTCACCGCCGTAAGTGTTCATGATATCGGTGTAATCAGTAGTTAGTTCTAGTGCGCCATCAGTTTGACCATAGTAGATCTCGTTATTTTCAGTCGCGAAACCAACATACATATGTTTCGGTAGGATGTTCTCACCGCTAGCGTTGTATTCTTGCTCTAGATAACCAACTGCATCGACGTCTTTACCAATGTCTTGAGTAACTTTAATGTGCAGACGTGCTCGAGAAATGTCATTCGTTTTGTGAACATCTTCACTTTGGTATTGTCCACGAGCTTCAACTCGACCACCTACATTGATACCAAAACCGTCCTGTTCGTAAACTTGAGCCGCGTTAGCTCCAGTTGATGTTGCTGCAATAAAAATAGCAAGAATTGTTAATTTTTTCATCTTAAGTTCCATAAATTACTGTCTAGAAAACTTGTAAACATTAATATCTGCTAAAAATGAAAAATATATGTATATTTGCAATCATTGTTTTATTGTTTTGATCGTATACTTATTTGTACTGATCGTGAACTCTATTTGCGAGCTTAATGATCTTAGTTCACTGTCCAGATAAAGCCTCGACGCTCTTTCTCCGTCGGGGCTTTCTCATATATGACATATGGCATATGGCATACGAGGAATTGTTATGCCTGCTACCTAATCCTGATTTTACTCAACCACAAAAAAGTGATGAGCTAAACAATGGTTTGCAAGTCGTTGCTAAGTGCTCTTACCTGTATTCACGATTAGAAATAACAAAAAGTCGCCTATCTAAGCGACTTTTTTATTGTGCTTGATGTGATTCGAAGAATAGCTTTTGAGCTATGTCTTAGTAAAAATAGGATCTGTTATCACATACTCGTTGGTATCTAGCGACTGCAGTGACCGAGGCCATAATAAATACCAAACTGGTATTACTTGCATTGGTCGCCATTGTGCTATTTAGCTTCTTTGTTTAGCATATTGATATACATAAGCGTTACCATGCCTAGACCTAATAATTGCCATAAGTATTGGCCATCGTCAGCCCCCGTGATTGTTTGGCTGAATAGCATTACGCTTGTTACACATAGAGACGCAATTGCAGCCAATCGAGTGAAAGTAAGATCGATGTGGCCAGTTAGAAACTCTTGGTTTAAAACACTGCGTAGAATGAATAGAACAGGCATGATCTGCAGACCAATAAGTACCGGGAACATAAATGGGAACATGGGGCTTAATAGCGCATGACCTATTTCTGATTTATCCCATGTTCCGACAATGTACTCGGCCCAACCTGCATACGTATCACCATGTGGTACTGAGCCTGGTGATACGAAACCCATTAGAATGCTGAAAAACTTATCTACCACACCATTCTTAAACCAGAATATGAATAGAAAGATCTGCACAGGAATGATTTGGAAATTTAACTTGCTTAGTGCGTTCATTGTTTTTGTCCTAGTTACGAGCTCTATGCTCTCTTATCCGGGTGTACCGGGTTACTTAACCTTTCCCTTGGTGTACAGCGACTAGCATCCATAACTAACCGCTTATTCGTTTCTATTGGGTTTTATCTCACCACTGCCGATATGACGGGCAATAGTCTCGAACCTGTGAATGTTGCAATTACTTTTCTCGTTCTGCATTTCACGTAGGAGCATTGAAATACAAATTTCCAAAACGTTTCTCTTCATTGCTAACAAGTCATATTTAGCTTGTCTTGTCTTTACTCATGCTTGTTCCTGCAAGGCAATGAAGTATTCAAGTGCACGACGAACGTCTTCAAAACGGCACTTAGGCGCAAAATTCATCGCTTGCACGTGATTCATGGAGAACAACAAAGTAACGCAGTCCTGCTTTGAATTAGGGAGGTATGGAACGCGGCACGCCCATTCGTTATAGAGCTCAGTGATAGCAATCATTTCATGCTCACGTGGGCGCGGTGCTTGGGGATATGTAGCGTCCACCAGTTGTGGTGCGCGTTCAATCTTAGTAATAAGCGTGTTTTGATTGATCATGGTGTCCACTAGTCGTGTAGCCAGTAGTAAACCTGAAATTTCTTGATCGCTTGCGCTAAGGGCAGCTAAACGCAAATGGTCTTTCATTTGGGCCAAAGTTAAATACTGAGCCTCATGGAAATTATTCAATGTCATATTTAATGAGCTCTTGTTCGTATGAATTATTTACTATCTGCATTGCTTCTACTGAGCCGCCAACGTCTGGGTGGAATGCTTTGCAAAGTATCTTGTAACGCGCTTTGATTTCGTTCTTAGTCGGTTTATGGCCAAACATGAATAAAATACTTGAGTCAGATTCACTAATTACTAGCTTGTTGTACTCGCCGATTAGTTTATGTTGACGCTCAAGACCTCTTTCGATAACGCCGCTCTGTTTAACTGAAAGCTTTTCAAGTTGAATACAGCAAGTCTCAAGGCGATTCTTATAGCGATCTAAGACAGTTATCCTCAATTCGCTGGCGCGTTCTTTCTCTTTCATTAACTTGATACTGTTGTTCAGACTCTTGAGGTACCCGTTTAGAAGTAAAGAACCAGATCCCATGGCTGCTACTGTTAGCAATACTGCAATCTCTAGATCGGTTGCGCTTACCCACATTAAAATTCCTTAGAATTGATAAATAAGTTGTAAAAAAGGACCGTTATAAACATGTATGGGGAGTTCATTACATAAGTGTGCACGATCGCGTATGTTTGTGGTGTCATGCTGGATATAGCCAAAGCAAAGAAAGTTACTCTAGGTGGGTAGATAACGAATAGAGACGCCTTACAAGCGTTAGAAAATTTCTTGCGTGGTAAAGCGACCTTAGTCATCTTAGTCAGCCTTTGTGGTCAAGATTGGGCCGTTGTTGGCTTTAGTCACTTTGAAATAGTGGTTCTGGCAATAAGGGCAGAAAGCCATTGAATCCCAATCAAAAGAACCTTTGTTTAGAACGTCTTTGAGTTGCTTCTTGCAACTAGGGCAATTGAATGTCGTTAGACGCTCTGCAGGGAACTTGGATAAGTATCGCTCGTAGGTCTCTATCGCATTTTTCATTGTCATACCTTGTTAGATGGTCTTAATTTGTGTGTATGTGATCTTAAAAACAGTCATATGGTTTTGAAAATGAAAGAAAAAATGCCCCAAGGAGGAGGGGCTGTAGAAAGAAAAATTTGGGATTCTACTAAATGTATGGAAATTGGATGGGCTTTGACGCCATCCATGGCGTCTAATTCAAATTACCACTCGTATGCTGCACCAGCGTACAACGTTGCAGATTCTGAACCTGTATCGTATGCGCCACCTAGCTTAGTCGTAAATTGCTCATTCCAGCGACGGCCTACACCTACAGCGATAGCTTGAGCGTCGCCGTGGTAGCCAAGGCCAACCGTAGCGTTTGTTTTGCCTACGCCGTATGGGTCAACTAAACCAGCGAACGCACCAGCTGTAGCCGCTACGCCATCAAGCTCTTTAGCCTGACGCTCGAAGTCTGAACGAAGATCTTTGATATCTTGTTCGTTCTTGTTCGTTTTAGCTTGCAGGTCTTGAATAGAGTGTGTGTTTGATCTTATCGCGTTGCCTTGGCTCTTGATTGTGCGGCCTTGGTTATAAAGATCCGCCGTGTTGTCGCTAGTCTGCTTACCAATTTTAGAAATTGACGGTTGCGGCTCAACTTGCTGGATTTGGGGTGTTTTAACTGGTACTTGACCCGGTTGAGCGTTTGGTATTGCCTGTTGAGTCGGTGTTTCTTGCTTGATTTGTTGAGGTGTTTTAACTGGTACTTGACCCGGTTGAGCGTTTGGTATTGCCTGTAGAGTCGGTGTTTCTTGCTTGATTTGTTGGGGTGTTTTAACTGGTACTTGACCCGGTTGAGCGTTTGGTACTGGTGTTGGCACTTTCTGATTCGTCAAAACCGCAGTAGTCGGCATTACATTAGTATCTGGAATGGCATGAACATTTTGTGAAGTATCTAAAGGTGTGAATTTAGCTGGTGTGTAAGTATCGGTCCACGTATTACTAGTAGTAGCGCGTAACGTTACATTTTGCGCTGGTGCACCAGCTAGTGATTGCTCAGCACCATCAGCTGTAATGGAATTGTAGTGGCGGAATGGGTTATCTGCATGGACCGCGTTATCAGGTTGGCGATGATTTTGAGCATCAAGGTGCGATGCTTCTGCAGGACGATCTAAGTGTGTTGCTTCTTGGATACGTGGTGGAGTCTGTTGCGGCACTGTTGGGATCGCGTTTGGTGTAGCTTGTGGAATATTGTGCATCACTGGTGTTTTTTGACCAGTTGCGTATTGGTCCACTGGAATAGCTACAGGTACTTGCTGCGGTAATTTCGGGTGAATATAAGGTACTGCTGTAGGTACTTCTTGTTTAACCGGGATCGCAGTCGGGATCGCATTTGGAATAGCTTGCGGTGTCGTCTGCAGGACTGGCGTTTGCTGTGGCATCTTAGGGAAGATGTAAGGCGTCGCCGTTGGAACTTCTTGTTTAACCGGGATCGCGTTTGGATACGCATGCGGCGTCGTCTGCAGAACAGGGGTTTGCTGCGGCATCTTCGGGTAGATGTAAGGCGTTGCCGTTGGAATTTCTTGCTTAACCGGGATCGCGTTTGGAATTGCATTTGGAATCGCTTGCGGCGTCGTCTGCATTACAGGGATTGCATTTGGAATCGCATATGGTGTTGCAGTCGGAACAGCTTGCTTAACCGGGATTGCATTTGGATACGCATACGGCGTTGCAGTTGGAATGCTTTGCTTAACCGGGATTTGCTGTATAGCTGTCGGGTATGCCATAGGCGTAGCTTGAGGATGCATAACCGGTGTTCTTTGACCAGTTGCGTAGTGATCAACTGGTACGCGTACCGGAGTCAATTGCGGGAATGCGTCAGGGGTTGCTTGCGGTGCTGTCTGTGCCATTGCTGGCACAGAAAACGCAGCTGCTAACGAAACCGCCAAAATTGATTTTTTCATTTCTTGATCCTTAATTCACTATCGATAGTTTTTTGTGGTACTTGCTGGTTAACGTTGCGCGAACAAGAGAACGAATTAACTTCTTGTCTCTTTTCCAGCGTGTCTCTGCTTCGTCTGATTCATTGGCGATATCAGCGACCTTGAGTTCATACTGTTTCAATTGGTTCGATAACGATTCACCTTTAGAATCGATGTGACCTTATTGTTTACGAATGTAAACTAAATTTATTCGAGTGTTACATATTTTGCAATGAAAAATACTCAACTTGCTTGGAATGAAAGATTTCATTGTTGATCAAGGATATTTGTCGACGAAGTGGTTAGGGGCGTGATAAGTACTCGCCTCTGCCATGAGACGTGCTGAAGATGTGTTAGGTTTCGCTTTAGTCCGAAGAGACAGTCGTACCTTATTGTTAACAGAGGAGGGGAGGTTGATTGCTGAGTTCGTTAGACAGTAGGAATTGTAGGGAGAAGTGTTATTGAGACTGCTAGACTTATTCAAAAAGATGTCGCTGGGCAGGTGAAAGTGGCTTCTTTTGGCGCATCCGCTTCCACACATGTTTTACCCAACCTAATTCATGCGATTAGCCAACACTTACCTCAAATTAAAATTGAAATAATCGAGTTCACTGACGAGGGAGCATTATTAGCATTGCGAGAGGGGCGCGTAGATTTTGCAATCGCGGTTGATAAAGAGTATTTGGATCTAGAGAGCATCCCAATTTTAACTGACCGTATGGTGGCTTTAGTTCATGAAGATTACCCTTATATCCCAGTTGCCAGTTTTGTCGGCTTTGGATATCGAAGACCGAGATTTTATATGAGTAAAGGGGGCAGCGAGGCGCTCATTAGAGAATGGTTTAAGCTATCAAAATCTCGCCTTAGAGAAAAACACACCATCGTTCAATTGACCTCGATACTTGCTTTGATTAGAGCGGGCTTAGGTGTTTCTATTGTTGCAGAGCTTGCTGTTCCAGAATCTTATCCCAGCGTAAATGAGTACCCTCGTAATATTTGTGTAGCGAAAAGAAGCGGTTGTTTTTCTTCGAACGCAGCCAGGTTAACTTGGGATTTTTTGAGTAAAAATAGGTCACTTAATTACCTAAGCAAGCGAGGTCATTAAGTGCGAACAGACGTTTAGCTGTCATCGCCTCATTTAATTCGCAGGCAACACCACTGCCGACGCTTCTTCGTCCGAATCTTCTTTGTCTTCTACTTGGTCAGCAACCCAATCAATTGTCTTTGTTAGATAAAGCTTGTTGGTTTCGGTGTCACACCAACTCTTGGATAATCCTCTTCGATTGAATTCACTGCCAATTGCTGCGAGTGTCTGGTTGCTTGAGCGCCCGTAATACAAGGTGTCGCACAGTTGCAGGTTCGACATGGATTGTGGGTATGTGTTAACCGACGAGGAGTTCATGCTCAGTGCTTTGGATTGATTGTGCGTACAGCCTGTAAGGCTCAGGAAAAAGAAAAGGATTAGCGTATTTTTCATGGTGTATCAGGTCTATTGCCGATGATTTGAAGACAGTATTGGCGTGTATGATTAAATTATTGTCAATTTTTTGCCAACTAGTTATAGACCAAGACTTTCCTCCCAGTTAGAAAGCGTGATTAAGCCAACGACAAAAACGGTATTAACAAACAAAAGCGCAATTTTGTACAAAAGCTTAAAGAGACTATAGAGTAGATTGATAAGTCGCTCGATAATCAACAGGCTTGGGAATTGTTATGGAGAACAAGAAACACTCTAAAGAAAAGGCCGAATATAAGATAACCGAAGAGCTCGGTGGCCTTGAAATTCTTAATGCTGAATACGAAAAGCAGAACTTCTCGCGCCACAGCCACGAGGGCTATACGCTGGGAGTCATCGAGCAGGGCGCTCAGCGTTTCTATCGAACGGGCGGACATCATATTGCGCCACAAAATGCGATTATTCTGGTCAATGCCGACGAAGTTCATAGCGGTCACTCTGCCACTGAAGGCGGTTGGGCGTATCGAGCCATGTATCCACTCCCAGAGCAACTTGCCAAGATCACTCAAGAGCTAAACCTACCCAATTACGGCGCACCTTACTTCCCAAGAGCGGTTGTTGAAGATCCTGAACTCGCCAATCAATTGAGGTTGGTCTTCAACACGATTGATGAATCCGACAATCGCTTGTTAAGAGAGACCTTGATGTATGGGATGTTGGTTAAGCTGATTAGCCGACATGGAAAATCGCCGCTTAACCCTCAACTCGATGGGAAAACTCAGCGTCAGCTCGTTCTGGTTAAAGAGTTCTTAGATGACTTTCCACAAGCCGACGTTTCCCTAGATGAACTATCTAAGTTAGCGGCATTGAGCCCGTTTCACTTAGTGCGTTCTTTCCAAAAAGAATTTGGTCTTCCGCCACATGCGTATCAAATCCAATCTCGGTTAAGGCTTTCTCGTAAGTTATTGAAGCAAGGGCATACCATTTCTGATACCGCGCAAGAGTGTGGCTTTCACGACCAAAGCCATTTTCATCGACACTTCAAAAAAGCCAATGGCTACACGCCGGGGCAATACATCAAAATGCTCTAAATCGGACACCTTAATTCGTTCGCGAAATCGAGCAAGTTTGTACAATCGAACCGACTCAACTCTTCTTACATTGAATAGCGAATGTGAAGAGACAAAAGAATGATATGGATAGTAAAAAAATGGATAGACGAACACAGTTATGGAAAGGCGTTTTAGCGGGAATGCCCTTGAGCATTGCGGTAATCCCTTGGGGAATTCTTGCGGGCTCATATGCGATAGATGCTGGATTGAATCAACTTCAAGCGCAAGCGATGTCGGCTATTTTGTTTGCTGGCTCAGCGCAACTTGTCGCCGCAGGTATGTTCAAAGCGGGTATTGGTTTAGGCACTATGTTGTTGACCACACTGTTCATCACCTCAAGGCATTTTCTGTATAGTGTATCGATGCGTGACAAAATCAGCCATCTTCCTGCGCGTTGGCGTCTATTACTCGGATTTTGGCTCACCGATGAGCTGTTCGCGATTTGTAGTGGGCAGTCTCAGAAAGAATTTAATCGCTGGTATGCTGCGGGCGTAGGCGGCGGTTTTTATCTCGTTTGGAATATTGCGAGCTTTGTTGGCATTGTCGCGGGAAGCCAAATTCCTTCACTCAATGAAATTGGTCTCGATTTCGCGGTCGCAGCAACCTTTATCGCCTTGGTGTTCCCATTGATCCGAACTCTACCCGTTGTAGTGTGTGTGGTGGTTTCATTGGTCACTTCGGTTGCCATGTCGGTTAACAATATTGAGGGCGGGCTAATGATTGCAGCGATTGCCGGAATGTTAGCGGGCTTTATCAGCGAATCGTTCCAAGAGCGAAACAACGGTAACAAGACAATTGTGGAGGGGAAATAGAGATGATTTGGTTAACGATATTACTCATGACTGCGATTGTTTTCTTTAGTCGGTATTTGTTTCTTGAGCCTGCAATCCCGCTTCGACTCAATCAAACCGCAAGGCGCCTATTGCGCTATTCAAGCCCAGCGGTGCTGACTGCTATTTGGGGGCCGATTGTATTTGCTCCTGAACAAACATTTTGGCCAAGCCTTGAAAACCCATACTTGATAGGCGCGGTGGTCACAGGTCTGTTGATTTGGAAAACAGGCAATGTGCTGCTAACGATCGGCGTCAGCATGGCGGTGTTTTTGTTCTATAACCTTGTCGCGGTTGATTTCCTTTTTTCTTGAGCTTCAACTTCAATGTCAACTTAGGCTTTGTGTTTCTCCTATTATTTAAGGGCTGTATAAATATGATTACTTGTTATGTTCGATATGTGATTGATCCTAAAAAGGTAAATGAGTTTGAGGCATACGCAAAAATGTGGATTCCTCTGGTCGCTAAATTCGGGGGCCAACACAATGGTTATTTTTTACCGTCGGAAGGGGCGAACAATATTGCCTTGGCGCTGTTTACCTTTGAAAGTTTGGCTGCCTATGAAGAGTATCGGATTAAATCGTTGAACGATGCTGAGTGTATTAAAGCGTTTGAATTTGCAGACGAAGTTGATTGCATCGTGAGTTATGAACGCAGCTTTTTTAGACCTGTTTTAGAGTGATAGACCTTGCAACGTATAGCGTGGTGGCATCTAATGTACTGATTCACTGTTTGTGTGTTTAGGTTTTGGTAAGGAGTTAGTTTGGCTAAGAAATATTATGTGGTTTGGAAAGGTCGCACACCGGGTATTTTTACCACTTGGAACGAGTGTAAATCCCAAGTCGATGGTTTCGCTGGTGCGAGATATAAATCGTTTCCAACACTAGACGAGGCTGAGTCTGCTTTTGGTGGTAAAACGTCGTCTGCGTCAGGTTCTACTGCGACAAAGCCAAGCTCTGCGGGTAAGGCGACGAAAGCTAAGGTGCCGCCTCTTTCGGAGCAGCAAATCACAGATATGCCTTATGATATCAAGATCTTTACCGATGGTGCGTGTGAACCAAACCCTGGTGAAGCGGGGACGGGTTTAGCGGTATACCAAAACAACCAATTAACCGAATTGTGGTATGGCTTGTATCAACCTGTTGGAACCAATAATACCGCTGAGTTACATGGCCTTAAACAGGCGTTTTTGCTCGCAAAAGAGAAGCTAAAAGCGGGTCTCTCTGTAGCGATTTATTGTGACTCTAAGTACTCAATTGATTGTATTACTAAGTGGGCAACGGGTTGGGAGAAAAAGGGCTGGACTAAGTCGGGCGGCGAGATCAAAAACCTCGATATTATTAAGCCGGCGTATGCGCTCTACCAAGAGCTGGCTTCAAAAATTACCATCTACCATGTGAACGGACACGTTGGTATTGAAGGTAACGAATTGGCCGATAGAATGTCGATTGTGGCTATTTCATCGAAAGAGCAACAACTCGCTCAATATCGTGACATCGACGATATTGAGTCTATTTTGGCACTGCGAGCAGGCTAGTTAGGCTTCTTAATGAAAAGCTACTGAAAGCATAAGTCGCGATCATTGGGCAGTGCTAAGTTGAGCGTTACATTTCAAATTGATGTAGCGCTCTTTTGTTTTTGTGGTGCTCCGTTTTCTTATGGTGCTTAGTCGTTCTTGTGAGGCGTAGTGGTCCTTGTGATGCTTACTGCCTGAGTTAATCCTTATTGAGCTGGGTTCTCTATCCAACGAGATAATTGCTGAGCTTGTTTGATCGAATTAAAACTGTCTTTCACTCTCTCACGTGCCTTTAAACCCATTGATGCTTTATCGTTGCTGCTTAGCTGCGCGAAACGCTCAATCGCTTCTCTTAATTCTTCCACGTTTTTTTCGCTGACCACAAAACCTGTCTCTGGTGAGACGATCTCTTTGCATCCCATGATGTTGGTGGTAATAACTGGCGTTCCTACGGCCATCGCTTCTTTTAAAACCAGTGGTCCTGTATCCACACACCCGGTTTCGGAAAAACAGAAGGGCGCGATTAGGCTGTCATAATTCGATAGTTTCTCTTTCACCCATTCATGAGGCTTAGCGCCAAGAAAGGTCACGTTTCGAGTGAGCCCTTGCTCTTTGACCTGCAATTTTAACTGTTGCTCTAAATCGCCAGTACCGATGATATCGAGATGAATGTCGAGAGGTTCGGCAATCGGCGCCAATGCATCAATAAGATGGTGGATACCTTTTTGCTCCACTAATCGGCCAAGGAAAATAAAGCGAAGTTGCTTCGTTTCGGTTTTTGGGTTGAGTTGGAATTGTTTGGTATTAACTCCGCAGTGCAAGAGTTTAATGTTTCCTTTCGCCATGGTGTTGAAGTCAGCAAGCATGTCTTTACACACGGCAACCACAAAATCACTCGATGAAATCTTATGTTCAATGTCATAAGCGAACTCATAAACATCATGACCGTGAGCAACGAACGAACAGGTGATATTCAGCAGCTTTGCCGCGACGATGGCGTGAGCTGTGGTGTGCTGACAGAAATGCGCATGAACGTGTTCGACGTCGTTTTCCGCGAGTTGTAGCGCTAATTTAAAACCATAAGCGAACAGCGACTTTTTGGGCATACTGGTTTGCTTAGAAATAAATGAGACAGCCTTGATGAACCCTATCCAGTTAATGCTGGCGACTTTACCCATCTGAACATTTTTACCTATTTCGACAATGTCGTAGTCGAACTGTTTTTCGCTGTTTTCAGTTTTGAACGTCAATACACAAACATCGTGCCCACAAGCTTTCACAGAGTCGACTTCTGTTTGAATGAAGGTCTCACTGAGTACAGGGTAGGTTGGTGCCACAAATGCTACTTTCTTCATTCCTTACTCCTCAAATCCATATGACTAAAGCTATCAAGCCAAGGTAATAACCAATAAAGCAAGATACGAACCAAGATCGAATCGTAGCTTTAGAGGGCTTTCTGATTGCTTTTCGAAGGTTACCCCTTAAGAGGTGGCTCGTTTTCTCAAATTGATAATCAAATTGGAGTTGCAGTTTTTTTGAACATCTGTGTTTGGTCGCATTTTGAGAATGGACGCGTAGGTGGCTGATCTAGAGGTGATTTCATAGCAATGCACTCTCGGCATAGAACATGCAACGTCAGCCATATAACGTATAAATCTGAGGGCGTCATTATGGCTAAAGTAAGTGTTGTTATTCCTACCTACAATTGTTTGGATTACCTGCCGAAAGCGATTGGCAGTGTACTAAAGCAGACTCATCAAGATGTTGAGCTGATTGTCATTGACGATAACAGCAACGATGGAACGTCGACGTATCTTGCTTCTATAGACGATGAACGCATTATTACGTTGTCCACATTGGGTGTTGGTGCGCCTCAAGCGAGAAACCTAGGGATTGAAAAGGCGACAGGTGAATACATCGCTTTTTTAGACGCAGACGATTTCTGGTTTCCTGAAAAAATTGAGCGCCAACTCGAATTTCATCAACGTTACCCAGAACTTGCGATGAGCTTTACTAATTACGAACACTTGACGGAAGATTACCAAGTGATAGTCGACTGCTTTAGTTACTGGTCGCAGTTTCAAGACCAAGACGAGCTGTTCATCAATATCGAGAACCCGTTGGAGTTCATCATTGAAAACAATGTGATTGGAACATCAACGGTCATGGTGAAAGCGGATGTATTTTCTCAAACAGACAGTTTCAATGCTGACATTAAGTATGGGGAAGATTGGGAGCTGTGGCTTCGAATTAGTGAAAACCATCAGATTGGTGTGTTGAACTCGGTGCAGGTTGGGTACTTGATGAGAGCGAGTTCAGTAACCCAAACTGAAAATCTTAAATTGAGAAATTTGCAATCTATAGAGACCATTCTTCAACATTATCAAAATGACAGTCAACGATGGAATCTACCCACTTCCAGTTTCAAAATTGCAAAGGCAAGAATACTAGAAGGTTACGCCGACTATTACAGAGGCTTACAACAGAACCGACGAGCCATCTCTTATAGCATCCGCTCGTTAGCGTTGGCTCCTCAAAAAAGAACCTTACGACATCTTCTTGGGGACTGTAAAAGTTTCCTAATGCCTGCATTGTAAGGAATAGGTGACTTCTATGGGTTCATTAAAACAGTCGGCCTATTACGCCATCGGCATCGTGATGATGAAAGGGATCTCGCTCGTGATGATCCCCTATATCACCCATAAGATGACGTTGGCTGAATACGGTTCTTTAGAAGCCATCGTCTTGTTGGCTGACATCGGGACGATCCTATTTAGCTTTGGGATTGTTGAGGCAATGTACCGGTATGTGGGCGTCGCTGAGGGTGATAAAAAGAGAAAGCTTGTCTCGAACTGTTTCACGTTGAGTGTCTTGGTCTGTGTTTTAGGCGGTGCTTTAATTGCTCTTAGTATGCCGTTGTTGTTATTGATGCTGCCCGTCGAGTTTCAGCCCTATCAAATATTACTTCTTCTGATACCGACCATGTTAGATGGTGCGATTTCTATCCCGTTAACATTGATGCGAATGAATGCGATGGCTAAGCGCTTTTGCATGCTCAATGTAATGAAGGCGAGTGTGCAAGCTGCTATGACGTTTGCATTGCTTGAAGCGGGTTATGGCATTGATGGTGTACTAATATCTGCCGCTGTTTCGAGTGTGTTATTGATGCTGTGTTTATTGAGTTATCAATGGCAGGAGATGGGCTCATTTGGCAGCCTCAAATACTCCGCTAAGATCCTAAAATTTGGATTGCCCACGTTAGTCGGTGGTGCTTCTATTTACATGATTACAGGCCTAGACCGTTGGGTGATGGCAAGCTTTGTTGGTGTTGAAGAACTGGCGATTTATGCGGTCAGTGGCAAGTTTGCGTTGCTGCTTGGCTTGTTACTGCAGCCTTATGCTCTGTGGTGGTTTCCAAATCGGGTGGCCATGCTGCAACAATCTGGCGGTAAAAAAGTCTGTGCGGACAGAGCGCTAGTCGGTGTTAATCTGGCCATTGTATTGGGGTGTTTGATGATCCTTACTGTACCTGGTTTTATTACTTTGATTTTGCCAAGCAGTTATCAATATGCAGGAACGATTGTCGTGGCACTCTTGGCGATTGGTGTGATTAAGAACGCAGGGGATTACCTTAACCTTGGCTGTTTCAGCGGTCACTCAAGCCAATCGCAAATGTGGATACAAGGCGGATGTGCGATTGTCGCTGTGATTGGTTATTTTGTTGTGACACCTTTCTATGGAGTGTGGGGCGTTGTGGTGGTGCTTTGTGGCACTTATGCTGTGAGACTGTCACTGCTCTATATCGTGAGCCAAAAAAAGGAGTACTTGCCTTACGACCATCGTAAATGGATGGCAGCGCTGAGTATCGCCATACTTGCCATCATTAGTGATCGAGTTCTTGGCTTGGTGCTGGTTGATGTTCATGATTTTGTTTTAGGCAGTTTTGTGGCGATAGTGACGTTAGTGGCCTTCATTCGATACTCTGTTATCCCAGTTCCACAGGCGCTGCTTGATAAGTTTACGTTAGGCAAACATTCACATGTGAGTTGAATTCATGCCACCCAAGCTCTGGGCTTTCTAATCGGCATTCTTAAAGATAATAATTCCTGATAATAAAACACTGTTCATAATGCCCCTGATTAGATAGTATTTATAAATTCAGTGAATATTAACGATGGAAAGATATATGAATAAGTGGATGCTGCTCCTTTCTCTGTTTTCAGCTGCCTCATACAGCGCCTCTGAGTTTTCAAGTGAGGGTATTACTGCTCCCGACTTCAATTCACCGGATTTTAAGCCACCTGAAGTTTCCCAACAGGAACAACACAATATCGTTTGTGAAAGTGTCGTTTGTAATTCAATCTCGCGATCGCAGCCAGTTCCTGAATTGGGCGAAGTACCGGATAGAGAGCCGAATAAAACATTAGAAACGATAGCGAGTGCGATTTTCATCGCGGGCGAAATCGGTATTGCAGAGAATTTGATTGAACCAGACGAAGAGCATTATATTGTCGAGTAATGATTAATTAAAATGGCGGCATGTGAAGCGGTAAATACAGAGCTTTCTGCATTCGTTCATTGATTAAATATTTACGAAGTTTTTAACAAGGACGAAAAATGGAAATCTGGAAGTTAATGCTATTCATCCCCGCTTGTTTTGCGCTTAACATGACTCCGGGCCCAAACAATTTGTTATCAATGAACAACGCCCGCTGTTACGGATTTCAGGCCGCCTTTGTCGCAGGCCTAGGAAGAATCCTCGCTTTTTCTGGCATGATTGCTTTGGCTGCATCTGGCTTAGCGGTTGTGCTTTATACTTCTGAAACGCTGTTTTTCCTGATCAAACTATTTGGCGCGATGTATCTGTTGTGGATCGCGTTCAACCTATGGCGCTCACACGCCAGTCCGGTCGTGGATATCGAACGAAATAAGAATTGGTTTGGTCTGCTTAAACAAGAATTTGCACTCGCTGCTGGCAATCCAAAAGCGATACTTATTTTTACTGCATTCCTTCCTCAATTTGTCGATGTTTCAGCGAACGTAAATACTCAATTCTTTGTTTTAGGAAGCACGTTTCTTGTATTAGAAATGCTCGCGATTTCTATCTATGCGGCGTTTGGTTTATATCTACGAAGTTGGTTTTCAAAACCTCAAATGGCCAAGCGCTTTAATAAAGCATGTTCTGTGTTTCTTGCCTTATCTGGTGCGAATTTGTTGGTAAGTCGTCAGTAGTTCTTATTTTGCTTTTTAGTTTATAGTTAATCTTTTTAAGGTCGATGTATGAATGTTGTTTGTGCGGAAAAACAAGAGCTCGCTAATATTTACCAATTGGAACATGCTTTATTTGGCGATCACGCCTATCCGTTGTTTTTCTTTCGTCAGGCATTGGATTGCTGGGGGAAGGGCTTGTTGGTGGCGAAACAGGATTCGCAGGTTGCGGGCTACGTGTTAATGACGCCAACCGACAAACAACAAGAGTATTGGGTTTTGTCACTGGCTGTTGATACTGCTTACCGAGGTATGGGGATTGGCCGTTCATTGATGCAGCAGGCGATAGGAACCTTGCCCCAAGATTCCAAGCTGTTGCTTACTGTTGATCCAAATAACAACTCGGCTTGTGAGCTGTATTTGTCGATGGGGTTCGTGACCATCAAGGAAGAGAGCAATTATTTCGCTGACGATGAGCCTCGTCTGGTCATGCAGCTCATCGTCTAGTTTCCGTTTCATTGCGTCTATATAGGTGCAGGCATCACGCGCTTAGGTCAACATCACGATACCGTGCATTAACACCACGCTCGAGGTTAATCGGGTTCGCATATCAAAATAGCCATCAGGGCCTTCACTTTGGTTCTCTTCTCTCATTGACCTTTCTGCTCGCCAAACCGCAATGTAGCCTAAGATCAGAATCAGAGTGGTGAGGAACTCTCGTTGCTCACCGAGTAGCACCGCTAACCAGGCTGCCAACACAATAACATTGCTTAGAATCAGAGCCTTGTTGCTAGATTGGCTTTCGAAGTTCTCTATCCCATTGCCCCACAAGATGCCCGACAAAAAGCTCAAGATAACCACGCTGTAGGTAATGAAGAGTGTTTCTCCGCTCAAGCTAAAGACTTGGCTGTCGGTGAGTGATAACAGTAGACCGAACAAAAATGGGATTAAACCCATATAACCGAGCTTGGCCATGGTGTTTCGTGTTTGAGTTGTCTCCAAGTAATCTGACCTCATAACTGCTGCTCTATTGCATTTTTGAGGGTACTACTGGTTGGCGATGTCGAACTCGGGAAGGTTGCTATCACTTTGCCTTCTTTGCTGACCAAGAACTTGTAGAAATTCCATTTTGGTTTGATACCGGCTTGTTGTTGGATTTCGGCAAAGACTGGATTTGCGTTTGGCCCTGAGAGTGAAGCGCGCGCCATCATCGGAAAAGTCACACCATAATCTAGGTAGCAGATTTTAGCGGATTGCTCCTCACTTCCTCTGTCTTGGCGAAAATCATTACTTGGGAAACCAACAACCGTGAACCCTTCATCTTTATACGTTTGGTGAAGCTGTTCAAGTTGCTCGAACTGTGGCGTGAAACCGCATTGGCTTGCCGTATTCACGACCAATAAGGTCTTGCCTTGAAACTCTTCACACAGCTCAATTTCTTCGTTTGAATTTAACAGCCTTTGTTTGCCGTTGAGTATATCAGGGCAGCCTGCTGAAAAAGCGAATGAACTTGTTAGGCTCGCGATTAAGGCGGTGGAGCACAGCAGTGAATGTTTCATAAGTCTGACTCATTTTAGTTGGCGTAACTGTTATTACTGTTCAGCGACTTAAAATGATCACTTTAAAGACCAGAATCGCTCCAGTATCAGCTGTCGCTTGAGTGTCAATTGTTGCTTAGCAAATAGGGCTCCACCAAGCGTCTGATGTTTACCTTGGCTCCAAGACGGGATGCCAGCAGGTACATGCCTCCGATCTTTCGGTGCAGGAACAGCGCATCGGCTGGTGGCGTGTGCCAATACTCTTGCTCCATGCTGAGTATGGTTCCTGCTTCACGAAGCCTTTGTGCTAAACCACTGGCTTTGAAGTCGTAATCTTCATCGACAAGCATGGGTTCACACGCCATTGTCACTAAGTTGAGAATCGCTTGGCGCTGGTCTGGGAGGATGGTCTCGCTAAAAAATCCAATTTGCTCTAGGGCTTTGTTTAACCCCTGCTCATCATGATTGACTACAGATGTGAAAGCTATGCGATAACCATCACTGAAGCGGTCGCTGTATTCACGGGTGGCACCGAAATCTAATAAGCCAATCTGTCTTGTTTGTTCCACATACAAGTAATTGGCGAAGTTGGGGTCGGTCTGCACCATCTTAAAATCGAACAATTCCCTGAACATGAGTTCGAGCAAGCTGTGCATCACAAAATCTCGAGTACTTTGATCATAACCTTCAATTTGCTCTATCGAGATGCCCTCAATGAAGTCCATGGCGAGCACCGATTCTGATGAGATTTGCGTATGAATCTTAGGTACGACGAAGTGAGAGTGCTCTTTTAGTGCATTGTGATAACGAGTCGCATAGTCAGCCTCGCGAGCATAGTCGGCTTCATCATGTAGTTGTTTTTTTGCCTCTTCTAGCAAGCCTTTGTAATCGACTGACTTTGGTATCAACCCTACGATATTGAGCAATGTACCAACGTTATCCACATCACTGTCGATGCTTTTTCGAATGCCAGGGTATTGGACTTTGACGGCGAGTTTGTCTCCCGCATCGCTATAGGCTTGGTGAACCTGGCCTATAGATGCGCTGGCAATAGGTTTAAAGTTGAAGGAAAGGAATTCGGCTTTCCAATGGCTCCCGAGCGCGCTTTCTAACACTTGGTTGAGCTGCTTTGTTGGCAGAGGATCTGCGTCTGAGCGCAGGCGAGAAAGAATGTCGGCTAATTCAGGTTCTAAGACATCGCCTGCATCCATTGATAGCATCTGCCCCAGTTTCATTGCTGCACCGCGCAGGTGTGCAAGTTGATCGGTTAGACGAGCAATGTTTTGTGGCGTTAGCAGTAAGTCTTTTGCTTTAGGCCTGTTGCCTTGTGCTATTTGCTTGGTACCTTCCGTTAGCACATTACCCGCGACCCTTGTTGCCAGCGAGGCAAACTTACTGAATCTAGAAATTCGATGAGTGGGAAGGTTTCTCTCTTTTGCCGACATAAAGGTTCTCACTTAGTTATCAAGATTGATACCAATCGTAGTAAATAACTGTTCACCCTAGCTTGTTAAAAATCTCGATAACGTCGTTAGATTTTTTGATTGTAGAATAACTACTTATCGAAACTTCTTGTCGAAAAGAGCCGCCTTGTTCTCCAGCTTTTTTCCTGCGCTATTTTTGACCACTTACTTACTGTGATTGGTATGACTACAAAGTTCTATAAATCATTACCCAACCGAATGTTTTGTTGTGGTAACGTGTCTCGCGAAACAGTAAACAGAATTTAAAGGACAAAACATGAAGTTTATTTGGTTAAAAGTCGCGGTTACCGTTTTAGTTTTTGCTGCGCTGTTTGGTGTGGTGTATTACAAAGTCGCAAGTGGTATGTCTTAACCAAGCACTATTTTGTACAGCTGTTACCATCGCAGCGCGACTTTCCGGTTAACCAGAACGAGACTTTATATCGGTTCTTGGCAAATCGTAAATAACACCAATCTGCCACTGGCTTGAATATCGCCCAACGTAAAGGGGCGTATAGCCAACCTTTTCCTACTAAGCGCCACGCTTGGTAGGTCACGTCTAAACCTAGCAGCAGTTTTCCCTTCTCATCCAGTGCATGCAAAATGGTGTTGGCTGCGTCGGCATCAATCTGTGGGTAGTCTGAAAAGGCTTCACTGTAGATATCGATGGTTTGAATCTTATTCTCGGTATCATGCTTGGCAAGTGCCGCCATCTCTTTTGCGCACAATGGACACGTCCCATCGTAGAATATCGTAAGTTGTGTCATCGTCTGTTCACCTATCATTTCACGATCTGAACCTCCCGTTACCCGTCAATTCAACCGCTTGTTATTCAATAATCTAGCAATGGCTACGTGATTGTACCTTTTAAAGATCACTCTCCTCGTATCAAAGCTCTAAAGATGTCTGACTTAGACACTTTGTTCATCCTTCCAAGTCCTTGATTGTTTGGTCAAATCTCTGGTCTATGGACAAATGATAACAAAGCGTCCAATAAAGGTGTTCCGTCAATATATAAACATCAATCAAATCAATTAGTTGAACTTGGCTTGGAATATGCTCTATCGAACCTACGAATTGCTAAAGGATTTTCTCCAATTTGGGCAAGGCAGAAAACCCTAAAAGCATAAGTATGAACAAATGGAGAGAGAACATGAAGGTTATAAATTATTTACTTAGTGTGCTTTTGTTGTTTAGTAGCCCCCAGTTGGCGTGGGCTACTGTTGATGTGATGGAACTTGATGGTAATGCGACCAGTGATAATAGTGGTATTGATTGGGACGATGTAAATGATCCCAACAGCATGGTTGGGATTGCAGAATTTTTCCAAAAAGACCGTAATGGTATCGACCAAATCTTTTGGAAGGGTGGATCAAAAGATGATTCCGACATTACGGATTGGGCGTTCCGTACGGCGTCACCACAACCAAAAGATGACTTTACCAATGCGTATGCCGCTGCCTTTGAAAGCGAAGGCGATTTGCTAATTTACTTTGGTGCAGACCGATATGCGAACAATGGTGATATGTACATTGGCTTCTGGTTCCTACAAGACCAAGTAGGGTTACCGGATGGACAAACCAAAGGCGACTTTGTTGGGCAACATGTCAATGGAGACATCCTTGTGCTGATTTCATTCCCACAAGCGAGTGGCGGTAATCCGTATATAGAAGTGTTGCAGTGGGATTTGAATAATGGCGATGTCACCGACAACATGACGAGAATCTTCCAAACTGATGGTGACCCTAAGTCGAATGATTTCGTTGGTGCAAGATGTGGCAGTGGCGCTGTTGGTGTCGATAAGATATGTGCGATTGCAAATGATGACTCTATCGGGGCAATACCGCTACCTAATGTACAAGGTTGGGACTACCTCGCGAAAACGGGTGAAACAACCTCTATTCCGACAGAGAGCTTTGTTGAAGGACGTCTGAATTTATCTGCGTTGTTGAACGATGAGTTTGGTATCAGCGACATTCCTTGTTTCAGTAGCTTCTTAGTTGAATCACGAGCTTCTCGTTCGATTGATGCATCTTTGGCTGACTTCGTTGTCGGTTCATTCAGTTTATGCAGCATCAGCATAGCGGCGACTTGTAACACAACCAGCTTTACGGTTGATGGCATGTTTAACATCGATTACACCGTGATGGTAACCAATACTGGTCCAGGTTCGTTAGGCACCAATGGGGATTACGAAGTGGCCTTTTTATCGGAGTCACCAATCTTAGGCGCGCTTCCAGTGGTTGGTAATGGTGATGAAGTGTGGAGTGTCGGTGAGTCATTCTCATTCATGGGTAATTACTTGTCTGTAAATAATGGTGCTGTCGGTGTCATAGATGGTTCGGTGGATCTTGATGGGCTTATCGTGAATGCTCAAGCGCCAGTGGCCTACAATTGTCCACCAATAGACTTGAGCCCGATGGTTGAGATTTCTAAGGTGTGTAATAGCTTCTTAGAGGTTGATGGCGGTCAAGTTGTGCTTAAGAAAACCTATGATGTTGAAATATGTAATACCGGTGATATCCCATTGGCCATTGAATCGCTGGTGGATTCTAAGGATGACTCTTTGAGCCGTTCTGATTTACCTACTGAAGTAGTCAACAGCAGTTATTACCTCGACTTTGCTTTACCTTGTGATGATCTTGAGGATGTGACCACATGTGGTGCTGGCAATATGTGTAGTGCATTAAGTGCCGACCCTGAGCTGTTTGCTTGTAAAACGGGTGAAGGAGAGTGGATACCGAACTTTGGTGATGCGATTGGTCAAGTGTGTACACAAGTAAGTAAAACTTATGTACCAAATGTGTTACCAACCGGAACTGCAGGGATGTTATCTAATCAAGTGACAGCAACGTTTGACTCGCTGTTCTTGCAAGAAGCATTTATGGAAACATCCAACATTGCAACCTGTGATGTTTGTCCATTTACTGTTCCTGAGCCATAAGTACTTTCATTAATTGAGTACGACTAAACTCTAAAGCAGCCTAGTTCGTTAGGCTGCTTTATTAGTTATTTAGTTATTTAGTTATTTAGTTATTTAGTTATTTAGTTATTTAGTTATTTAGTTATTTAGTTATTTAGTTAGCTAGTTAGGCGACTTAAATTGCTATCTGATGTTTTTTGATCAGCTTGTACAAGGTTGTCCGAGAAATAGACAATGCTTTAGCAGATTGGGAAATATTGTAGTGGTGTTGCTGAATCACTCGACGAACATTTTTTGAAGAAAGTCGAGTGTCACTCTCAGTATCGGGCGAAGCGTCTTTTAATTGAATTCCCATATGACGAGTAGAGAGGGCGCTTGAGTTAGAAAGAACAATCGCTCTTTTTATGCAGTTAAATAATTCTCTGACATTGCCCGGCCAATGGTACTGTTTCATTTGCTCAAGGGTGTCACTAGGCAGTTTGGTTTTGGATGCGTAATTGTGCTTCAGTTCAAATCGAACCAAATCTTCAATGTCTTCTTTGTGATAATTGAGTGGTACTAGGTCTAATGGAAGTACATTGATGCGATGAAAGAGATCCTTTCGAAATTTACCCGCAGCAACGGCTTGTTCGATATTGACGTTGGTGGCGAAAATTACACGGCAATCTACGGGCAATTGGTTATTACTGCCGAGTCGTTCTATCGAACTATTTTCAAGAAAGTGGAGCAGGTAAGTTTGTAGTGAGAGCTCAAGGTCGCCGATCTCATCCAAAAATAGTGTGCCACCATTCGCTTTTTCCACGTGTCCGACGTAGCGTTTGTTTGCACCCGTGAACGAGCCTTTTTCAAAGCCAAATAACTCTGAGTGAATCAGGGATTGTGGAATTGCGCCACAATTTACAGCGATGAAAGGTTTTTGACTGCGGGCTGAGGCCTCATGTATTAAACGCGCACATAGGCTTTTTCCTGTTCCGGTTTCCCCTTGAATCAGCACTGGGAAATCGTTGTTAGCGATCTTGGCTATCTTCTTTTTAAGTTGTTGGATGGTTCTGGATTGCCCTACCAATTGACATTCATGGCACGAGGCAGGCTTAGGTTTAGTTTGCTTGGTATCTACCATGCCATACGCATGCCCTAAATTTCGACAAAGCCATTCTGTATCAATAGGTAGGTGGTAATAATCCCAAAAGGTTTGCTTAATGAGCGATAAGTTGCGGCTTGGTGGTTGGTTGCAGATAGCGATTGCTTTTAAACTTGGAGCGTGAACCTTTAACGCTGATATTTGCTCACACTGTTTGTCGATTGAGGATGATGTTAGACAAGAAACGACAATTGGTGCGTAGCTTTCGCTGCGTCTATCAAGTAAGTGAATGGCTTGTTCGGTCGTTTCTGCAACTTGAGCTTCCCAGTTATGGAGACGCAGCTCTCCTACCCACTGACTATGGTGCAGGCATGCGGTGTTGCATAACAGAATCACAGAACGAGTTATTGGCTCAGGTGATACTCTTTTTGATGGCATTGTGCTCACTCTTCATGTTTCGACTCCATGATGAAACCTTAGTAAGCCCCCTAAATATCCATAAGCTTAGAAGCAAAATTCAATTAATTCGAGCACACAAATCTGATGGCGTTTGGCTGACAAGTGTCATTATCTCAAGCGGGAAAGCTAATCTGGTGCTTTACTTACTGATATTTATGCTTATTAATTAAAGGTATTCACGAATATCGTGTCTTTACTGTTTTGTTTATGGATGACCACACAGTAAACTCCGCGCTAATCACTAACGATAAAGAGCTGATATTGATGATAATTAACGTAGCAAAAAAGTTCATTTTAGCAGCTTCTGCACTGATGCTAGGCGGTTGTGTGAGCTACAGCGTTACTGAACAAGAAATGACGAACTACCTGCAAGATTCGGTGATGTTAGAACAAGAAGTTGGTGTGCAAAACGTTATGTATGCGCAAGTGGCGGTTGATGACTTAGCGGTGCAAATTGGTCGAGCTGATGCCGAGCGTGTGTCTGTTTTGGCGAATACCAATGCAAAGGTTCAAGTGTTTAACATGCCAAACATGGGGCTAGATCTGGATATCGAATTCAGCGCGATTCCCGAATACGACAAAGAGAGTGGTGAGGTCTACTTAAAATCTCTGCGTCTTGAGCGCTTTGAGGAGAAGGGAAAGCAGCTTTCTCCTGAAATAGAGAAGTTACTTAAGCCTGCCGTTTCTATGATTGGTTTTGCGTTGTCTCAGTCACCGGTTTACAAATTGGATAGCAATAAGGTTCAAGAGTCATTGATCAAGTCATCGGAACCTAATCTAGTGATTAAAGACAACAAGCTGGTCATCGAGTTATTTGATTAACCCTTCCCGTTTAGCTTGGAATCAGATTTAAAACACAATGGCTGCCGATTTGGTGGCCATTTTTGTTTGTGTTGAACAAGCAATACTTCTGTTTTTAGGCTGTCTTTTAAGCTTGTTTTCTCTGGCTCATTTATTGAATTAGCCGCGTATCTCACCTTTACTTTACTCTTGTGAGCAAGTCATCGCTTCAGTCATCAAATCATAAGAAAGAAAAGGTGAACGAACTATGAAGAATCCAGTAATAGCGGATAACAAACCCGTTAAGGTCGAGCTAACCGAAGGCGAGGAGTATTACTTCTGTACCTGTGGCAAATCGAAAAACCAACCGTTTTGTGATGGTTCTCATGCAGGAACGGGCTTCAAACCGAAGAGTTTCGTGGCCGAGGAAACCGGCGACGCTTACCTGTGCCGCTGTAAGTATTCGAATAATCTCCCTTTTTGTGATGGCACCCATAAACAGTTTACGGCTGAGCAAGTGGGTCAAGAAGGCCCCGATGTTCATATCCAAGCGGCAACGCCCGATCTCTCACCGGCGGCTTCTGCAACCAAAGAAGAGCCCACGGTCGAGTTCATTCATCAATTAGCACGAGATGGCTTATCCAAAGTGGGCCATCACGGGCCAATGACTTCAATGGGTGTCCCAAGATATCTATTACCTCACTGGGATGATATTCAAGTGATGGTTGCACAAATGGCGACCAAACCGTTATTGGAAAACGTGCCCGTCGGTACTGAGCTTATTATTGGGCCAAAAGCGAAAAAGCCGCTTAAATTGAACATCTCTTTATTTGTGTCTGATATGAGTTTTGGGTCGTTATCTGAAGAAGCGAAAATCTCTTTAGCGACAGGTGCGGAGCTTGCGGGGACGGGAATTTGCTCGGGTGAGGGCGGAATGTTACCCGAAGAGCAAGCGGCGAACTCACGTTACTTTTATGAATTAGCTAGCGCACAATTTGGTTACGACGAATCTAAGCTCAAAAATGTCCAAGCCTTCCATTTTAAAGGTGGGCAGGGTGCTAAAACCGGAACAGGCGGTCACCTACCGGGTGCGAAGAACATTGGCAAGATAGCCGAGGTGCGTGGCATTGAAGCGGGTACCGCCGCGATTTCACCACCCACCTTTGTTGATCTAAAAACCGTCGAGGATTTCAAAAATTTCGCCGACCGAGTCCGAGAAGTGACAGGCGGGATCCCAATTGGCTTTAAGTTGAGTGCCAATCATATTGAAGAGGATATTCAGTTCGCATTGGATGCCAGTGCCGATTACATCATTTTGGATGGTCGAGGCGGTGGTACTGGGGCGGCGCCAGAAATGTTCCGTGACCATATTAGTGTGCCGACCATTCCAGCGCTTGCTCGTGCCAGAGCCTATCTAGACAAGCAAGGCGTAAGTGACAGAGTCACCTTAATCATTACTGGTGGGCTTCGTGTTCCAATGGACTTCGTAAAAGCGATGGCGCTTGGCGCTGATGGAGTCGCTATCTCGAACAGTGCCATGCAGTCGATAGGGTGTGTTGCCGCCCGAATGTGTAACACCAATAATTGCCCGGCGGGCATCGCGACTCAAAAAGCCGATTTACGCCAACGCTTAAATGTCGAAAAGGCCTCGAATCAATTGAAGAACTTCTTCGAAGCCTCGACTGAATTGATGCAAGTGATGGCGAGAGCGTGCGGTCATGACCATTTGAATCAGTTTAACTCTCACGATCTGGCAACATGGAATCGCGAAATGGCCGAGCTATCTGGAGTCGCTTACTCTGGTGTCAGTTCACTAAATCAACTTAAGTAAATAGTATTTCGATAAAGCACACTCACTGTATTTTGGGTGTGCTGACTTTTTCCTGTGTAATGCCAATCTATGTTTAACCTTTCGTAATTAACTGCTTTATAAGTGCTTTTAAATTATTTCCTATTTCTTGAAAATATCACTTTACCTCAAGTTAACTTGAGGTTTTATTATCATCCCCAATCTAAAAACATAAACAATCACCTTGTCACCTAGTGCAGGTTTTGATGTTGTCAAACAGACGTTACGAATCTTCAGTTATGAACTTTGAGCTCCGTAATTGAAGTCATGAGTGCATAAAGGTGAGAAAAATGAACAAGGATCAACAATGAAAGTATTAGCGATTGGCGCGACCAACAGTAAAGCATCGATTAACCAACAATTGGCAGCGTACACCGCAAGCTTAGTTGAGGGCGCGCAAGTAGAGGTGCTCGATCTTAATGATTTCGAGATGCCCATTTACAGTGAAGACAGAGAAAAAGAATCCGGCGTTCATCAACACGCGCAGCGCTTTTTCAGCAAGATTAGCGAAGCAGATGCTATTGTCATCTCTTTTGCAGAGTACAACGGCTCATACACCGCAGCCTTTAAGAATGTGTTTGATTGGACATCACGAATCGACATGAAAGTATACCAAGGCAAACCTGTTGTGATGCTCTCCACATCACCAGGTCCAGGCGGCGCAAGCTCTGTGTTGTCGTCTGCGGTAAATTCTGCACCTTACTTTGATGCAGATGTGAAGGGGTCGATGTCGGTGCCAAGTTTCTACGACAACTTTAATGTAGAAACGGGTGAGATCATCAATGCCGAAATGGCCGAGAGCCTGAAATCGATCATGAGTCAGATCTAAATGCTTCAGTGAGTGAGATAATTACTACATCGGTGCGCAGATAAGTAGATAAATAGATAAATAAATACATACATAAATGGCCATCAAGCGATGGCCATTTAATTGCGTCATTGTCTATTGTGATAACTCTGCTGCGGTGTCAACGAAGATACCTTGAATGTCTTTCGCCTCACGCTCAGTTTGACCACCGTGTTTTAGAAACGCACCGATAATTGCTGCGGTTTTTTGCTCTTTTGCGCGCTCTAAGAAGTAACGCAGTTCTAGCTCAGCGCCCGCTTGCTCATCTTTGATTGAGGCTGCGATGATCTCTTTGTACATCACGATATCACGTACTTCTAATTGACTGATCACACCGAGTGTCGCTGCTAAGAAATCCTCTAGCTCAGCCTTCGGTACGAACTGCGTAATGATGTTACGGTCTTCTGCTTGCTGAGCCGTAAAGTCGTTACCAAGCAGTAAAGCTTGTAGCGCTTTGTTTTTGCCCATGCGTCTTGCAAATTGAACTGCTCCTTGGCCACCCGTTGGGATGTTTACATGAATTTCTGGTTGTGCGAACGCCGAGTTTTCAGTGCCGTAAGCAAGGTCACACGCCATCACAAATTCATTACCGCCCCCACGAGCTACGCCATCAACTACCGCGACAGAGACTTGTTTCATCGCTTTAATGTTCTCAATCATGTGGTTGAATTCAATCGAACCAGCTTGTCCACCTTGTGTACCGTTGATCACATTGAGATCTAGGTGAGCCAGAAAGAAGCTCTCATGTAATGATTTAAAGACCACAACCTTAGTATCACGATCATCTTTCAATGAAAGTACAAAGGCATTGATCTCGTTGATCAAGTCGAAAGTCAGCACGTTCACTGGTGGGTTGTTGATTGATACCGTTGCGATGCCATTTTGGTTAGTCACAGATAGTAGTGTCATGGGGTGTTCCTCTATTAGGTCGGGACTGAATGTTGTCTCCGTTATGTGCAGCTACTATAGATTTGTAATAAGATGAGAAAAATAGTCATATTGGCACTTAATTGGTGCTTTAAATGCAACAAAGGGCGTTATGGATATATCGAGTCGTTTATTATTGTTACTTGAAGTGGTTGAGCTGGGTTCGTTTGTCAAAGTGGCAGAGCAAAGAAACGTCGACCGTTCCGTTATCTCTAAACAGATTAGCCGTCTTGAAGAAGAGCTGGATGTTCGGTTACTCAATCGCACCACTCGTTCGTTATCTCTGACAGCCGCAGGCAATGAGATGGTCAATCAAGCGCATCAGCTTCGTGCACTGTTGAACGATACTCGACGCTTGGCGCAAAATTATCATGCAGAGCCTCGAGGGTTATTAAGAATCACCAGCTCGACCATGTTCGGTCGACAATATGTTCAGCAGGCGATTGCGGTTTTCCAGAAGCAGTATCCAGATGTTGATTTTGAATTGAGACTCGAAGACCGAATCGTCGATATGGTTAAAGAAGGGTTTGATATTGGTTTCCGTATTGGTAAGCCCAAAAACTCTAGCCTAATCAGCCGCAAGATAGCCAGAAGTCGATTGTTGATTGTCGCTTCACCTGAGTTCATTGCTCAGCATGGCGAGATCAACACCATCGAAAAACTTGAGTCATTACCTGCGACTATCTATGCCGCTCCGGGTTTGTTGATCGATAAGTTTTCTTATGTCGATCAAGAAGGGCAAGCGCAGCATTTTCAGCTTAATGCCGCTTATAAAGTGAATGATGTTGAGATGATTTCCAAGAGTGCGTTAACCGGCAGTACTCTCGCGGTCGTCACGGCGCAGATGATTGAAGATGAAGTGCTCAGTGGAGAGTTGGTGCCTATAATGACTCACTTAAACTTGGATGACTTTGGTACTTTTTATGCGGTGTACCCACATCGAGATGCCCCCATAAAAACCAAGCTCTTCATTGATACATTGAAAACCATTGTCGGTGAAGATAAACCTGTATGGGAGCAAGGCATTCCCGGGTTTGACGACATGTATGGTAATCAGAGAACAAAATCATAGCTCAGAAAATCAATACGTTAGGTTTCTTTGTTCGGCGTATTTTGTAACTTAGTCCAAACCTAAATTTGAACCAAAACTTCAAGTTAAAGTGAACTCTATTATACTGGTCATTATCAGGATGAAACGGCTATTCAAACAGGAAGTGAAAGATCATGAGAAACATTGTATATCTCAGCATAGGCCAGTTGGCAGAGCGCAGTGGCGTGGCTCCTTCGGCCTTACGCTTTTACGAAACCAAGGGTTTGATAGCTTCTATTCGAACTAATGGTAATCAGCGCCGTTATCAATCAGCGATGCTGCGTCGAATTGCGCTGATTCAAGTCGCTCAGTCGATAGGATTTACGCTAGAAGAGATTACCGAAGAGCTGTCTAGCTTACCGATGAACCATACCGCGACTAAGCGAGACTGGGAGCGCGTAGCTAAGAAGTGGCAGGGGCAACTCGACAGTAAAATGGCGCAGATTAAATCGCTACAAGAGAACTTAACAGGCTGTATCGGTTGCGGGTGTTTGAGTATGCAGAAATGCCACTTGTTGAACCCTGAAGATATTCTGCATGACCAAGGGCAGGGCGCACAACGGATCGTTGAGTAGCCCTGAATTAATGTATCTTATCTGAGATCGTCGAATCCAATGCACTCAATCTGATGGTCAGCTAGCCACTGTTTTAGCTCTGGGTTAGTGAGAAGTTGATGCTCATCGACGCGTTTATCACTGTAGCTTGATAGGGACTTAAGCTGTTCACTTGCCACTGATGAAGGGTGGCACATTAACTCAAGCACACCGTCAGGCATCATAGCTTGGTAGCTCAGTAATAAATCTTGCAGGCCATTCCGTGATACGCCTTGGTCAAAGAAACGCATGTCGAAAGCATCTGGCGTTGGCACTCGCAGTGCATCTTGGCCACTCAAGATGTTATCGATTCGCCTAACTGGCAGACCAATGCGATTCACTGTGCGGGTAAATGCAGCTTTTAGAGGTTTAAATACGCCACCAAAGTGATGGCTGTCGATATGGTTAATCTTTAAACCGGCATCGACAGCGGCTTGATATTGCGCGTTGAGTTCGAGCATCACCTCATCTTCATTTACATCTGATTTATCGAATAGAGTAACGTTGCTCAAGAAGTGGCCGTGCTCGTCGACTAAGCTCGGAATTAACTCTGGTGGCGTCAGTGGTTTACCTGCGGTGACCGTAAAGTGCAAGCCAACTTCAGAGACTAAACCTTGATGATAGAGCTCAATCGCGTGCTGTGTACCCGGTTGATTCATCATGATGGTGGTCGACTTAACCAAACCCGCCTTAAAGCAGTCGACGATGCCGTGGTTCACGCTTTCAGTGAGGCCGAAATCATCGGCGTTGAGTATCAATTTCATCATGACCTCTTATTAAAAGATTTGGATTCAATATCTTGAATGAGCTCTGCGATCACTGAGCTCATTAGCTGTTATCACCGAGCTTATTGGCGGCTAACAAAATGCCACGTTAAGCGAGTCGATGAGCGAACGCAGGCATGAAGTCTAAGTTCTCGCGAATGGTTTCTTGCAAAGCCTCGTCGATGTGCGATCCACTATCGACGATAGGGTTTAAGATCAGAGCCCGTTTTGCTGTTGCGATGTCACCTGTCATCACCGCTTTAACGGTCAAGGTTTCAAACTCTTTCATCTGCTGAATCAAGTGCAGCGTGTCGCTTTCAAAAGGTTCAACGTTCAGTGGCAGGATTGCACTGCTGGTGATTACCGAACTTACTTCTACCGCACAGTCATCGGGTAATCCTTGAATCGCACCATTGTTGCGAGTGTTGACGTGCATGATAGAACGTTTGTTGTTGTGGATACTGCTCATGAGCTCACAGGCCGCTTCAGAGTAATAAGCACCGCCTCGTTCTTCTAACAATTTAGGTTTGGTATCGAGCATGGGATCTTTGTAGATCTCCAATAACTGTTGTTCAACCTTGGCAACTAATTCTGCGCGATTGGTGCTGTTTTCAGACGCAGTAAATTCTTTGTCTAAGATGTCTCTGGATTGGTAGTAGTAACGTAGGTAAGCACAAGGAACGATGTTCAGAGAACGAATCAGTTCTGCGTCCCACTCAAAGGGAGGGATGTTCTTTGGCATCATTTGATCGTTACCACCAAGGAGTTGCTTGATGAGTTCTCCCAACTTGTCTTCACCTTTATGAAGCACCTTACGAGCCCACACTAGGTGATTTAATCCTGCGATCTGCATCGTGATATCTTTACGTTCTGCACCGAGCATTTTCGCCGCGCCTAGCTCCATGTTGACGGGAACGTTACATAGACCAACGGTTTTAATGGATGAGTGCTTAATCAGTGCTTCCGTTACCATGCCCGATGGGTTGGTGAAGTTGAGTAACCACGCATTCGGACACAACACTTCCATCTCTTTCGCTATCTCGAGCGCAATCGGAATGGTTCGGCACGCATTAGAGAAGCCACCTAAACCATTGGTCTCTTGGCCGATCATGCGATATTTCAGAGCAATCCTCTCGTCACGTAATCTTGCTTCCATTCTTCCGGCGCGAAATTGAGAGCAGACAAAATCCGCGTCTTTCAGGGCTGCTTTTCGATCCGTGGTGAGGTGAACATTAATCTCACAGCCCGCTTTGTTTATCATTCGCTTGGTGAGCGCCGCGATTATCTCTGCTTTTTCCATGCCTTCTTCGATATCGACCAACCACAGAGCAGAGATAGGTAATTCGTGATGGCGCTTGAGCAGTCCTTCAACGAGCTCTGGGGTGTAACTTGAGCCACCACCAATCACGGTTACTTTGAGTTTTCGATTCTGTTGCATGCTGTTCACCATTTAATGTTGTAGATTACTTGGTTTAATTTATATGATGGTCACATACACCGACAAACCAGTTATGACGACTTATGAATTAGTGAGGTTAATGCATGGGGCTGTTCGAAAATCGCCAACAAACGCTGTCACTGCTGCACACCTTTAGTGTTGCAGCCAAACATCTAAGCTTTACACTTGCCGCCGATGAGCTCTTCTTAACTCAGGGAGGGGTCAGCCATCGCATCAAAAAACTCGAACAACAACTGAAGTTCAATCTGTTTGTGCGCAAGACAAGAAAGCTCGAACTGACGCCAGAAGGTCAGCGCGTGTTATCCATGTTGAACGTCTCGTTCGAGTCTATCTTTTCCGAACTCATGGATATTCAAACGGGTGAGCTAAGTGGGGAGCTGTACATCGCGACATCGCCTTATTTTGCTTCATCATGGTTGATGCCGCGCCTCCCAGAATTCAGACGCTTGTATCCGAATCTAAGCATCAAACTGCAAACCAAACAGAGCCAGTCAGACTTCCAGTTTGAACCTTATGACGTGGCAATTTTCTATAGCGAAGGCCATTACCCAAACCATTTTAGCGAGCGATTATTCAGTGGAGTAAGAACCCCTGTGTGTAGCCCTGAATATGCGAAACGCTTCAAACTAGACCAAGGCATTCAACACTTAGACGATGTTCGTTTCATTCATAGTGGTGATATCACTGCGTGGCAACGTTGGTTGTATGAAGCTCAAAGTGATACCAACTGCGCACTTCAGTGTGACTATTACAGTGATAACCGCTTGGCGATGGATGCGGCGATATTATCGATGGGGCTAGCACTAGGGCGGTTAGAATTTATGACACCGCAGATTGAACAAGGCTTGTTGGTCGCGCCTCTTATGAGTATTGAGTCGGGTAAAGGGTATGACTTAGTGTGCCCGAAAGGCATGGAGCAACGAACTAAGTTTCAGGTGTTTGCTCAATGGGTTAAGCAACAGTTGTGACCGAATAGCGTGCCTAGACAAACACGAATTATAGGTCTAGTTTAGGTGGCTCTTTCAATAAAAGAAGAGGTTAGTTATGTTCAGCCATGTTTTTCTCGGTACTGAAGATATTGAACGGGCGAAGGTTTTTTATGACCCAATCATGAAGGTGCTTGGTTATAGCGAAGGCTCTGTGGATCCCAAAGGGCGCTGTGTTTACGTTAGCCAAACGGGTGTGTTGGGTTTAACGAAGCCGATTGATGGTCAGCCTGCGACTCACGGCAATGGCATGACGGTGGGTTTTCTTGCCTCTTCTCCTGAAGTTGTAGATGAGTGGCATCGGATTGGCGTCGAGAATGGCGGTACCAGTATTGAAAACGGTCCCGGAGCGAGAGGTTCTGATGAGCGTCGTTTGTACATGGCTTATTTGCGAGATCCTGATGGAAACAAGATCTGTGCAACTCACTTTATGCCATAGTTCGCTTTATGTCATAGTATACGTTATGCCACAGTTCGCCTTATGCCATCGTTCATTTTATGCCACAGTGGCGTATACTTAGATCATGTTGATGGTTCAGAGTTGGCGAAGTCGCGGCTCTGAACTTGTTAGCTTCCCGAAGACTCAAAATTTTGCAAAGGACTGGCTAAATGAAACCGAATGAACTGTTTTATGAAAGCTTTGAGCGCTGCCGGATTGACCAAGAATTTCTCGAAACGTTTTTGGCGGATTTTTGCGAGCATAACCCAAGGTTTTCAGAACGTTTTGAAAAGATAGGGTTAGAGCAGCAAACCAAGATGCTTAAAGCCTCGATCATTCTTATCTATAACTCTGCTGGTCTACCGAGCGTACGAAACTCGGTGAAAAAGCTTGGGAAGCGACATAAAGATTTAGGAATGGATATCTCTGAGCAAGAACTCAATGAGTGGTTCAATTCGTTACTCAATACAGTTAAAAAATACGATCCTCACTATGATGAAAGCGTTGAACAAGCTTGGACAGAAACTCTTGAAGCTGGCTTAACTATCATGAAGAAAGAGTGCGTAGTCTGAATCAAAATGTGTAACGAAGTAAGCCTCGTCTAACGAGAGGCTTACTCATTTTTTCTACTCAATTAAAAGGTAAAGCCTGCTTGGATACTTAGTGCCGACTCAGTGGTATACCAACCAGTACTTCCTCCGAACTCATACCAATCAAATCCAGCTCGAGTCACAAACTTGGAGTGGCCGAAAACGGGTTTTAGTGACTTATATTCTGCGCCGATACCGTAAGTTAAGCCAAGATCACCATGGGACCCTTTGCGGACTTCATTATTATCGCTAGATAGGAACACCAATTTGGTATCTGAGTGTGCGTAAAAAGCGCCCGCCTTACCATAAACAGCGAAGTTTTCGCTGAAGCTGTGCTTATACATAGGTGTTAATGAAAGCATTAAAGAATCGAACTCTTGCTCTGTTTTAAGATCTTTTTCATCAGTGCTGATAACAAGCAACGTTGATTCAACATACCAGTTGCTTTGCATGACTTGGCTACCAAATGTGAATTGACCACCGACATCGCCATCATCCATCCCGAAACCGCCTAGTGCGTACATTTCATTTGATGCAAAAGCTGAAGTTGATGCGATGCCGGTAACTGAGGCAATCGTAAGAGCTGCTAAGGTTAATTTTTTCATTGTTTCCACTCTGGTTTGTAAATTTCGGGAGAGGATTCTAGCGATATTCTCAAAATAAAAAACACTGTTCGAATGGGGGCGGGAAGGATTAAATGAAGATTAAATATCTCAAGATATAAACCTGTATTTCCATGATCTAAAATTACAACTTTTTAGATAGATTAAATGAACGATGTTCAGGTGTTACTCTATGATTTTATGGATTTTCTTTGAGGGAGGGCGGTGCATGTTTCACGAAGAAAAACCTCTGGCAATAGAGAGCACCACCAGAGGTATGAATCATTTGAGGCTTACGTTTTAATAGAAATTAAATCCAAATGAGCAATATTGGGTTGGCCCAGGTTCTAACACGTTACGATAATTGGATTAAAAGTGAGCAGCCCAACCAATCAGGAACCCTTGCGATGCAGTATCGTATTCAAAGGTGCCCTTGTTTTCGTAATCAACCCAGGTCGATTTGTAGGCAACATTTAAGTCAGACCAACTGTTTATCTGGTATCTAAGTCCAGTTAAGAGAGATGAGGTAAAGTTGGTGTCATTACCAAGCCCTGCATCAATAGTTGCGTGAAACTTCCAATCCTTATTGATCTGCGTTATCCATCTCACACCTATTTGGTAATCTATCCAATCTTCATCTAATGATTTACTTCTATTTAAGTCGCCAACTGAAGTGTAAAGCTTGGCATCTATGTCGTTATCCCACCAACGAAGCCCAAACAGATAATCAATCGTGCCAAAATCGTACTGGTAGCGCTTAAACCCCTTCACATCTAAAACACCTTGTCGGATATCAAGGTTGCCCCTCAATACCTCTAGGTTGCTACCTAACACTGAGTTTGTTTTTCCGCTTAACTTCATGAAGCTGTAATCAATGTAATAGCCCCACTGATTGTCATAGATACCTTCTAATCGCACCATTGCGGTCATATCAAGATGATCCATGATGAATGCAGGATCAACATCGACATCTGCTGACAAGCCACCAATGGTGCTGTCTCCACGGATATTGAGTGCAAGCGCGTAAATTTCGAAGCTATGTTGCCACTTTTTTGTATCCGCTTGTTCGCTTACTTCCTGAGCATTTACGGTTGAACTTGCAGCCAATGCTGATGCGAGTAGGTAACGCCATTTAGCCATATTGATATCCTTATCTTCGATGTGAAATAGCACGAATGTGAATGTGTGTTTTAACTATCCATTTTTCACATATGCAACTTGTATATTGCTGATTGTAGACTATGTTTTTTGAAAAGAGCCAAATTAAAAGAGTAAGGATATGAAGCCACAAAGCATTTTTTTGTTCGTCGCTGTTTTGGGTTTAACACCGATTGCGTTGTCGTACGGTTATGCCCCCGTTGTCTCCCTTGATTATCTTTTCGGAATTGATGCTAGCCCTATCAATGTCACTCATATCTTTCGTGCCGTGATGGGGTTGTACTTAGCGTTGGCTCTGTTTTGGATAGCAGGGGCGTTACTAAAGAAATACCGATTGCCAGCACTCTACAGTTTGGTGGTCTTCATGTTGGGTTTGGCTGCCGGTCGAGTCATTAGCTTGTTGATAGATGGCATGCCTCACTGGCTACTTGTCGTCTATCTACTATTAGAGCTTGGCTTTGGTTTGGTAGGAATAAAAATGGTTCACAAAGAGCAATCTGAAACAGTATAAGGACATTCTATGAAAAGGATTTTCCACCTTGTTGTGATGAGTGTGTTGAGTAGCTTTTCGCTATCGGCATGGTCAGCACAAGAGCAACCGAATATTTTTGTTATCTTCACGGATGATATTGGGATATCAAACCTGAGTGCTTATCACAATGGTGTGATGAGTAGTGAAACACCGAACATCGATAGTATTGCTGAAAAGGGCATGCTACTGACAGATTATTACGCTCAGCCTTCTTGTACGGCGGGTCGTTCTGCATTCTTAACGGGTCAACTTCCAGTGCGAACCGGCATGCACTCTGTTGGATTGCCAGGTGGCCCAGTTGGTTTAAGTGCTGACACACCAACGCTTCCTGAAATCCTTAAAACCATGGGTTATGTTACGGGTCAGTTTGGCAAAAACCACCTCGGTGACCGAGATGAATTCCTACCGACAATGCATGGTTTTGATGAGTATTGGGGTTGGTTGTATCACTTGAATGCAATGGAATACACAGAAGATCCAGATTGGCCAAAAGATGGCTCTTTGGATGCCTTTGCACCTCGTAATGTTATTTACGCAAGATCAGACGGTAAAGGTGGTCAAACGATCGAAGACGATGGTGCATTGTCGATCGAGCGTATGCGTACCCTCGATGACGAAGTGAATAAACACGCGATCAACTTCATCGAAAGGGCGGTTGAAGCGGATAAGCCCTTCTTCACTTGGTACTGTCCATCACGAGGTCACGTTTGGACGCATCTTTCACCTGAATACGAAGCGATGCTTGGCCAAAATGGTTGGGGGCTTCAAGAAGTGGTCATGAAAGATCTTGATGATCATGTCGGTGAGATGATGGCGAAAATGGAAGAGCTCGGTATTGCCGACAATACCATCATCATTTTCACTGCCGATAACGGCCCAGAGATCATGACTTGGCCTGATGGCGGTATGACACCTTATCACGGTGAAAAAGGCACAACTTGGGAAGGTGGTGTAAGAGCCCCTGCACTGGTTAGCTGGCCGGGTAAAATCCCTGCGGGTACTGTAGGCAATGGCATCTTTGATGGTATGGACTGGTTACCCACTCTGGTCGCTGCGGCTGGTGGTCCAACGGATCTAAAAGAGAAACTGCTGAAAGGTCACGATGGCTTTAAAGCGCACCTTGATGGTTACAACCAAGTGGATATGCTGACTGAGAAAGGCGAGTCAAACCGGAAAGAGATCTACTACTACGAACGAGACAAGCTGCAAGCGGTTCGTGTTGGTGATTGGAAGGCGCATTTCATCGTGCAAAACCACGGTTGGAGTGGTCCTAAAGAAGAGCTAAATGCACCATTACTGTTTAACTTACGCCGTGACCCATACGAGCGAGCGGCAGAAGAATCGGGCATGTATCTAAAATGGATGGGACAAAAAATGTGGGCATTTGGTCCTGCACAAGCTGCTGTCCAACAACATCTAGCAACCTTCCAAGAGTGGCCTCCAGTAACGCCTGATTCTCCGGCAGAGAAGACCGGTGGTGTGGGTAACTAGTTAAATATCATAAAAAATCCCGCTCACACTGAACGGGATTTTTATTTGAATGCGTCTTAACGTTGGTTCTATTTTAGCGTCGTGTTTCGTTCAATAAACTTCACTGGCACCATCAGCTTAACTAAGCTCGTGTCTTGCTCTTGAATCTGGCTAACGACAATTTTCACGGATTCACGTGCAAGGCGTCTGAAATCTTGCTTGAAGGTAGTGAGTTGGTAGTTCAACCATTGAGTCTGTGGGATATCATCAAAACCAATCACTTGAAGATCTTCTGGAATACGCAGGTTGAACTCTAAACGCGCCACATCCATTACTGCCATCGCGAGGTTATCTGTCGCACAGAAAATCGCTTGAGGATGTGTGGGTTCTGAAAACAGAGTCCGGATGGTCTCTAGTGCATCAAGGTAGTCATAGTCAGCTTCAATAACACGAGCTTGCTTGCCAGTGAGATCTTCGAATTCTGAGCAAAAGCCCGATTCACGCTCACCGTTGGTGTAGGTTGGTACGTTACCTGTCAGGTAAACCGCTGACTTTGTTCCTACGCTATGTAAATGCTGAGCGGCGACTTGGCCTGCGGCGTAGTTGTCACTCACCACGTGGCTACTCTTCGTCCCTTCAACAACACGTGCAAACTGGACAATAGGGATGTCGAACTCTTCACACTCTTCATAAAGCGACTTATTAAAGGTCGCGGAAGCAGCAATTACGCCATCAACTCGGTATTGGAAGATATTAGGAATCGAGTGGTTGTCGTTTCCATCAACTTGCCAAGGAATCAATACCGCAGAGTAACCCTGTTTTTGTAGCTCAGTAGAGATAAGCTGCAGAGTTTTCATGTGGATAGGGTAGTCGGCATCTGGAAAAACTAAGCCAATCAATTTGGACTCATTCGTCGTCAGACTGCGGGCAAAGGCATTGGGACGATAGTTCAACGATTTTGCTGCATCGAACACTTTCTGCTTGGTCTTTTCAGACACTGAACTGCCCGGGACAAATACACGAGATACAGTTGATTGAGAAACGCCAGCAAGTTTAGCGACATCTTTAGAGGTGACGGTTGGCTTTGACGCCGTGGAGTGTTTTGGAGAGCTCATAGACCACACTTTTGAACCAAATTAACTGCGCACAGAGTAACATATTTAGGTACGTACTCATAAAGTAATACCAAGGAATGATATGAAAAATAAGGAATAATGATTATTTTGAATTTGATGTTGGGTATAACCCATTCTCTGTATTGGGAAAACAGTAGGATTACAGAGGTAGTGACAAAAAAGCTCTGCGTAAGAGCAGAGCTTTAGATTTCGAATTTACCCATAAAATGAGCAACATACCG
>NZ_JALNTS010000004.1:0-220132 GCF_023161725.1 Vibrio sp. 1CM24A | reverse complement strand
CTATACCGCTATACCGCTATACCGCTATACCGCTATACCGCTATACCGCTATACCGCTATACCGCTATACCGCTATACCGCTATATCGTTAGAAGTAGTAACGAATACCTGCAGCGAACTGGTCATCGCTATTTTCGTAATGGTTACCAACAGATTTGTCGTTACCATTATCAAACTGGTATTCCGTCCAAACTAAGAACTTATTCTTCTTAAAGTGGTACTCAAGGCCAGGAATAATAAGCTGGCGCTCGTAGCCGTTTGCGTTGTCGTCGGTATCCGTTAAGTAGTTCACGTTAAAGGTTGGACGCAGACCGTTTTCAAAGTGGTAGTAAGTGAAGAATTCCGCACCGCGGTGGTCGTAGAATTCAGCTTGGCTGGTGGTTTCCCAGTTTGAACCTTGGCTGTAGGTGAAACCAACGAATAGACCGTCATTGGTATAGTTAACACCTAATAGGCCAATGCGTTGTGTATCACCATCTTTGATATTTTTAACGCCCGCATCGACATCATCAAACTCATTCTGGTGGTAAGCTAAACCAATCGTTAGGCCATCCATAACAGTGTACAACGTTGACGCGCCCATACCGTTTTTCAGCGTTGCTGTTAAGCCGTCAGCTAGGCCAACATCTTCGCGAGTCGTTTGGTAAGTGAAGCCGTATTTCCAGTTGTCGCTAATGCTGTTGCGGTAAGTAATCGAGTTCTCGGCACGACCTGTACCTGACGCAATACCCCAGTCAGATAGGTTGTAGTAACCAGAACCACGCGAACCGAACACTCGACCCATATCGGTAAACCAAGCCACATCGTAGAAGGTAGACCATTGCTTAGTACCTGCTGCGATCTTGCCGTATTTGTCGTGCTCTACGCCTGCGTATAGAAGTCGGTCGTAAATATTGTCGCCGTTAGCACCTGAGTTGTAACCCCATTCAGCATGGCCAAAGCCAGTCCAGCCGTTATCGAGTCCCATTTGACCTTTAAGGCCGAAACGAGAGCTACCGCTGTTCCACTCACCGTTGTGGTCGCCGCCCTTATCTTGGTAACGAACGTCGAAACGACCGTCTAAAGTAAGGCTATCGCCCGCGTCATTGGTAAAAGTGTGTGCAGCAAAAGCAGAACCTGAGGTAAGTGCTGTCAGGATCACTGCTGAAAGAATCGACTTTTTCATTGTAATTCTCTTTATTCAGGCCGCAGAAAGCCACCGTGCTTTCAAGCCCGTTATATTGGTAATGGTTTGGCAGGGTGTACCCCATCCATGAGGCACGAGTAGATTCAGTTATTAGTGGAGCAATAATGAATTGGTTGGAGCACTTACTAGGAGCGAGAAGGGTCCCCCAGTAAGCGTGGCAACCTAAATCAGATGTCTATTTAGGTTGCCACTATTTCGTTTCAATCTTTTGGATTAAAGCGTATCGATTACAGCGTTGGGTTCATGATGGTTGAAGTGCGTTCGAACACATCTAGACCTTGCTGTTGTAGCCAGTAAGGAAGGTCGATAAGAACCCAGTTCTCAGACAGCTTGTCACCGTCACGGTAGTAAACGTCAACTACTTGCATGTTTGCGCGTACTTCACCGCCAGTCATACCTAGGAAGCCACCTGTTGGTGTGTTTGATAGGTTTGGCCAACCGAAGAAACAAGAGAAGTTACCTTCAGCGAAGCGACAAACGTGACCGTTGAACTTCTTGTCTTTCAGGTTGTTACGGAAAGGAAGTTGGTGCTGTTGTTGGTAGCGAGGAATTGTGTAAGACGCGCCGATACCACATGGGCCGTACCAAATCATGTCTTTTGACCAGCTCTTCGCTAGTACTTCTGGTGGGCAACCCATCGCGCCGCTGTCGTTAAGAGCAGACAGGTCATCAACCATTTTGTTCACTAGAGCAAGTGTCGCAACACCTTCTTCTGGAGCCGCGTCTTCGAATAGCAGACCATCGTGGTTACGTGGGCCAGGGTATACGAAGTGCTTACCAGTTGATGGTGGAAGTGGGTAACAACCCGCTTGATCCATCATGCCTAGAAGATCTAGGAACAGGCCTGTCTTTGTGATTTTGCCGTCAACTACGCAGTTAAACTCTGCGTAGCGAACGTTCATGATCTTGCCAGTTGGGCGCATGCCTAGGTATTCAGCGTCGAATAGACCCATGAAGTGACCCATGCTCATTACCCAAATCTCATCTGGGTTAACTTCGTTGTTACCACCGATGAAGATGTCTTGACGACGCTGCATGCGAGTCATTGACTTCATCATTGGTGCCCAGAATACGTCAGCAGCTGCTTGTGCGCCTTCTTGCTCACGGAATGGGTAAACACCGCGCCACAAGTAATCTTCAGAAGTGTGTGCTTTTAAAACTTCAGCAACGTTCTCGTGAGTTGCGTTTTCCATTGCATCGAAGTAATCACGAACAATGCGTTTAGCTTCTTGATATTTAGACATAATAATTTCTCTTTGTGTTGTCGAGTCAACATTCGGAACAGGACTCGATTTGGATTTTGTTACCGACTGATTTATCAGCCGGCTTTAAATTTTTCGTAATTGAACTTCAGCGTATGAGTGTCGAATTAAGCTTTTGCTGCTTCAGCTTTTTTGCTCTTATCGAAGACGCCACCTTTAAGAGTTTCAGGCAGTGTTAGCCATAGTAGGCCGGCGATAATCCATACGATTGGTGAGCCCCACATTGCTGTTTGTAGGTCGGTACGCTCTTGGATAAAGATAAGAACCATTGGTGCCCACATGCCGATAATACGACCGCCATGGAATAAAGCTGCACCATAGCTACGCAAGCGTGCTGGGAACAATTCAGAGAAGTAACCGCCCCATACTGCAGAAGCAGACAGGCCGAAGTTGTAGATAAGACCTAGAAGAGCCAGCATGTTTAGGCCGCCAATCATCATGTCACCAGGTGCGACAAAGAAGATAGAAACCATGATACCTGCGAGGATGAAGCCGAACGCATTGATCTTACGACCGTACTTATCTGCTGCCCATCCCCAGAACCAAGCACCGAAGAGTGAACCAAATGCTGAGATAGAGAAGATCAAACCGATGGTTGCACCATCAAACATACGAACATCTTTCAGGTAGGTAGTTACAAAGCCACCGAAGAATTGGAATCCGTAGAAGTTAAGACCAGAAAGAAGTAAACAAGTAATCGTAATTTTGCGGTAAGGCTTGCTTAACATCTCACCCCAAGAACCTTTTTTAGCTTCGGTTACTTCCCCAGCTGCATTGGTTGTTGTTTGTTGATCTTCTTCACCGTAGGCGATCACTGTTTTGTCGCTTGGTAATACAAAGATCATTAACGCTGCTGCTACAAGCGGTGGAATACCACCTACCCACATTAGGCTCTGCCAAGGTGCATCAACACTTGTAATGAAGGCTGCGTAAGCGCCCATTGCCACTAAAGCAACAGAGAACATTGAAGAAGCAAAAGCAGTCAACTTACCGCGAACCGTTGGTGTAAATAGGCCAATCATCAAAGATACAGCTACAGTGAAGTAACCACCTAAAGATAGGCCAATGATGAAACGCATTGCGGCCCAAGTGGCGTAGTCGGTAAACATCATGTTGATGATGGTTGCACCACCGTTTAATGCCGTAATTGCTACTAGTGTGGACTTCTTGCCGAACTTGGTTGCGAACCATGCACAGCTCAGCGCACCAATCAGAGCACCAACTGACTGCCAAGTGTAGAACTGAGCGGTATCAGAAAGGCTAATACCAGCATATTCTTCCACAATGTACGGGCGTACGTAGTCAATAATTACAAAGTTATAACAATAAAAAAAGTAACCCACTAGAATTGCTAGATATGCGGCTACCCTTTGAATCATAGGAACTTCGCTCATGTGTTTTTTAATGGTCATGACCGATAAACCTTTATTTTATATAGGGTGGTTTTGGTTTTAATTATTGTGTGTTGATTATTTAGCTTCATCACACCGTCTTCATTTCGGAAGAGATAATAGAATTTTTGTGGTTATTAGATCCGTGATCAAAGTCAATTTTAAAATGAGTGCGTACCCATTTTGTGTATTTTGGTGATCTCGATCTCATTTGATCGCGTTTTTGTGCTTTGTGGGGCGATTTGAGTGTTTAATCGTCTATCTTAGTGATAATAGTCACACTTACTGTGGGTTTTTGAGGGAAAATATCCATTTTTGAGTACTATTGGCGGCGAATGATTTGCGACATACAATAAACGGAATCTAAAAATGGTTACGTACTCAAGTTTTGTGGTTATTGCTCTTTATGTACTAACTACTTTGTTTATCAGCTACTTAGTTAATAGGCGCTATAGCGTCGGTGGCGATTTTTCGACTGGTGGAAAACAGTTTGGTTGGTTTACGGCAGGTGTGTCGATTCTTGCAACCTACATCAGCGCAATGACGTTCGTTGGCATGCCGGGCTGGGTTTATAGCTCAGGCATGGAAGCGATGAGCGTACATTTGAATTATCCAATAGTGATCTTTTTCACTGTGCTTTTCTTTGTTCCGGTGTTTTACAAGCTCGGCCTAACCTCGATTTACGAATACCTAGAGCACCGCTTTGGCGTTGTTGCTCGCACGATCAATTCCATCGTGTTCATTGTGGTTCAGTGTATTTCGGCAGGGGTTATTTTGTATGCGGTTGCCCTGATTTTAGTGCAAGTGCTGCCGGTGAGTATCTCTGAGGCGATCATCTACATCAGCGTATTTACTGCGTTGTATACCTATGCGGGTGGTATCTCGACAGTAATCTGGACTGACATGCTTCAGTCAGCAGTGTTGATTATCGGCAGCATTGCGATCTTTGTTTTATTGCTGATGAAAATCGATGCGGGCGAGGTGTTGTCTCCTGAACATTTGAACATCATCAACCTCGATTTTGACTTAGGCGTCGATACCACATTGTGGGCAGGCGTAGTGGCTGTGAGCTTCTTGCACCTGAGTGTGTATGGTACTAACCAACTGATTATTCAGAGAACATTGGCGACTAAGTGCGTTAAAACAGCGCAAAAGTCGATGTTGCTTTGTGGCTACGGCGCATTCTTTGTTTATCTGTTCTTTGCTGTGATGGGGGTGCTGTTAAGTGTCTTTTATCAAGACAGCAGTTTTGAAAACAGCAATGAAGTGATTCTCGATTTTGTGTTTAACCATACTAACCCAATCATTGTTGGTTTGGTGATCTCAGCACTTTCGGCAGCGGCCATGTCGACACTGGATTCCACTTATAACTCTATGGCGACGGTCGCAACGTTCGATTTCTATAAACGATTTTTCCGCAAGAAAGCCTCTGACGCGCACTATGAATCAGTGGCTAGAAAAATGAGCCTGGTTGCTGCTGCGTCGGTTGTTGTGCCTGCATTACTGGCTGTTTCTAATGAATCGGTACTTAAAACGATTGCGAGCCTAACCTCTATTTTTGTCGGTATTCGCCTTGGCTCTTTCATCTTGGGTTTGTTCTTCAAACAAGCGAATGAGAAAGGGGTGATTGCGGGCAGTATTGGCAGTGTGGCTGTCGTATTCATCGCCAAATACAGCGGAATAGCTTGGCCTTGGTTCGCCTTGATTGGCACTGTGGTTTTCTTGGTGTTAGGCGTTGTTGTAAGCCGCTTCTGGGGAGAGGTAACCGAGCAACAAAATGAATTTATAGCCAAGCAAAAGCATTTGTTTGCAAAGCCTACCGCGAGTCATTACGGCTTGTTGGTGTTCGCTGTTGTGACGATTGCTGCTTGTACTGTTATCCCTGATTGGCTTTATGCCGCTCTTTCTTAATTGACCGATTTTTTACTGGTATATCTATGTTATCGATCTTTGATATCTACAAAATTGGTGTGGGGCCATCGAGCTCTCACACCAACGGCCCAATGATTGCGGGTTTCCATTTCACACAATTAATCGCTGATAAAATCGCTGAAGTGACGCGTGTTCAGGTGGATTTATACGGTTCTTTGTCATTGACTGGCATAGGTCACCACACCGACAGAGCAACAATATTGGGGCTACTCGGTAATAAGCCAGACACCATCAAAATCACCAGTGCAAACCAAGCAATGCGTCATGCCGTAGATAGTGGTGAGATGGATTTAGCGGGCACCAAGCACATTGCCTTCAACTACCAAACCGACATGTTGTTCCACGAAGATAACCTGCCTCTGCATGAAAATGGCATGATGATTACTGCATTCGACCAGAGTGGCAACGTGATTGTCGATGAAACTTATTATTCGATTGGCGGCGGTTTTATCGCAACTGCTGACGAACTGCAAAATGGCACTCAAACCCAAGCAGTAGAAGTCCCATTCCCATTCAAAAATGCCGATGAAATGCTGCAACAAGCCGATAATAGTGGGATGAGCCTCGGTGGCATGATTCTAAAAAATGAAGCGGAGTTCGAAGGCGCTGACATTATTTCAGAGAAAGCGGATCAAATCTGGCGAGTGATGAGTCGTTGTATGGAGCGTGGCTTTGAAACCGAAGGCATTCTTGATGGTGGTTTGAACGTGACACGCCGTGCGCCTAATTTGCTTAAGAAGCTCGAAGCAAATGCGGCAGTTGAAAACGACCCAATGGAAATCATGGATTGGATTAACTTGTTTGCGTTTGCGGTTAGCGAAGAAAATGCGGCTGGTGGCCAAGTGGTAACATCACCAACCAATGGTGCAGCGGGCGTGATTCCTGCCGTGTTGATGTACTACCATCGCTTCATTAAAGAGTTGGATACCAAGCAGTTAAAAGACTTCTTAGCGGTATCGGGCGCGATTGGTATTCTGTACAAAACCAATGCTTCAATCTCGGGTGCGGAAGTCGGGTGCCAAGGTGAAGTAGGGGTGTCGTCTTCTATGGCGGCGGCTGGATTAACGGCACTACGCGGTGGCAGCAATGAGCAGATCTGTATTGCGGCAGAAATCGCGATGGAACACTCATTGGGTATGACATGTGACCCAATTGGCGGCTTGGTTCAAGTGCCGTGTATTGAGCGAAATGCGATGGGCGCGATGAAAGCCATCAACGCATCACGCATGGCTTTGAAGCGTAATAGTAAATCTTTGATTTCGTTAGATAAGGTTATTGCGACCATGTATCAAACGGGTAAAGACATGAACAAGAAATATCGTGAAACGTCACTCGGTGGTTTAGCCTTGATCCATCTTGCTCACCCTTGTGAATAACTAAGCCAGTTAGCCCAGTAAATAATAACGTTAAGCCCAGAGCTCTAGATTTCAGACATCTATCGCGGCTGGGCTTTTTGTTTGATGTGTTTTAGGGAGCTAATCTGAAAGCGGCAATCGATAGCTGTTTTTCAACTCTTTCACCGAGATGTTCGACTGAATCGCACTCACGCCTTTTACTCGTCTGATCGAGCTAATACGCTCAAAGTACTCTTCCAAATCTTTCGCCAACACTTGCACCATGTAATCGGCGCCCCCTGCAATGCAGTGACACATTGGAATCCAATCGGTTACCGCGACAAACTCTTCGAACGGTTCTGTGTTTTCTACTTCATGGTTGCCTAAAGTAACAAGAGTAAAACCAGCCACATGAAAGCCTAATTTCTTACGATTCAGCTTAGCGGCGTAACCATCGATATAGCCAGTTTCTTCCATGCGTTTCCAACGACGCCAGCATGGGGTTTCGCTGAGGTTGACCTTCTCTGCGAGCTTGCTGTTGCTCATGCGTCCGTCTTGTTGGATATGTTCTAAGATGGCGATATCTGTGTCATCTAACACTTCTTTGGTGGATTCTTTCTGTTTCATGGTTGTTTTAGAAAAGTCTTGCTCAAATTTGGATTAATATTAGCCTATATAGCAATTTAATTCCTAGTCGAATCTGTAAACTCTCCCCCTATAAATACTTTACTTATTAGGAGTGAGAGGAAATGAGCTCTCAATTAATGCTGGCGTTCTTGCTATTTTCAACATCAATTGCAATTACCCCTGGGGCAGGCAATATCGCATTACTTGGGATTTCAAGTCGTTATGGATTTGCTGCGACTTTACCTTTTATCTCTGGGAACGCTGTTGGCATCATCATCGTACTGGCAGGTTCTAGTGTCGGTTTGGTGAGCCTATTTACCCTTTATCCAGAGCTATACAACATTTTGAAATACGCGGGTGCGGCTTATTTGCTGTTCATGGCATGGTCGATTGCGAACATGCAAATCGAAGAAAGCACTACCGACAATCGTTCAGGTTTCATGTCTGGTGTGTTGGTGCAGGTGTTAAACCCTAAAGGTTGGATAGCGTCATTAACCGTGTTTTCACAGTTCATTACTCCGAACGCAGATTACTTGATTCAAGTAGTGACCATTATCGCGGGCATGGTGATTACCGGTGTGCCGTGCATGTTGGTGTGGGCGTATTGCGGCACCATGCTTAAAAAGTTGCTGCAATCACCAAAACAGATGATGTTTGTGAACCGTTGCTTGGGCGGAAGCTTAGCGATGGTGGTTGCCTTCATGCTTTATCAACCGGCATAAATCACAAAGAAAAAAACCACTCCTAAATCCATAGGAGTGGTGTCTAAATGTCGACTAAGTCGTTAACAGTAAAGAATTAAGTTAACAAATATTTAAGGAACTTGAGTTAAAAGCTTTTAAGACTAGAAGCTTTTAAGTGTAAAGGTTAAGCGGTTTCAGCCTCTTTAACTGGAGCTGAGTTACGGATTAGGTGGTCAAATGCACCTAAGCTTGCTTTCGCACCTTCACCCATCGCAATGATGATCTGTTTGTAAGGTACGGTTGTTACGTCACCCGCTGCGAATACACCTTTCATTGATGTTGCGCCATGAGCGTTAATTTCAATTTCACCGCGTGGTGAGAGCTCAACTTTCGAACCCTTCAACCATTCGCTATTTGGCATCAGGCCGATTTGAACAAAGATACCTGCGAGTTCGATCTGTTTAAGTTCATCGGTGTTGCGATCTTTGTATTCCAGACCGGTTACACGGTTGCCATCACCAATCACTTGCGTTGTTTGTGCCATCTTGATGATTTCGATGTTTGGTGTTGCGTTTGCTTTGTCGATAAGCACTTGGTCGGCACGCAGTGTGTCTGCAAATTCAAGTACGGTTACGTGTTCAACGATACCCGCTAAATCAATTGCCGCTTCGATGCCTGAGTTACCGCCACCGATAACTGCTGTTTTCTTACCTTTGAACAATGGACCATCACAGTGTGGGCAGTAAGCGACGCCTTTATTGCGGTACTCTTGCTCACCCGGAACGTTCATTTCACGCCAGCGAGCACCGGTACTTGTGATAACCGTGCGAGCTCGTAGTGTTGCGCCGCTCTCTAGCTCAACGTGGATGTAGCCGTCTTCTGTGTCTTCTGCTGCAATGATGTTTGCAGCGCGCTGCTCAGTCATCACTTCAACACCGTACTCTTTTACATGCTCTTCAAGGCTTGCCACTAACTTAGGGCCGGTGGTCGCTTTCACTGAGATAAAGTTCTCAATCGCCATGGTATCCATCACTTGGCCACCGAATCGATCAGCAACCACACCTGTGCGAATGCCTTTACGTGCAGCATAAATTGCCGCTGAAGAACCTGCAGGGCCGCCGCCGACAACCAATACATCAAAGGGTGCTTGTTGGTTTAGGTTTGCTGCTTTCTTTTGTGCTGCGCCTGAATCAACCTTGTTCAGGATCTCTGCCAGTGACATACGGCCTTGACCAAATAGCTCACCATTAACGAACACGCTTGGCACTGCCATGATGTCGCGAGACTTCACTTCATCTTGGAATGCTGCGCCATCAATCATCGTTGTCTTAACCAGAGGGTTAATCGCCGACATCATGTTGAATGCCTGAACCACTTCTGGACAGTTTTGGCATGAGAGTGAGATGAAAATCTCTACATTAAGCTCTTGATTGAGTTCTTTAATTTGTTCGATTACGTCCGCTTCAAGCTTGATAGGGTGACCACCACTATGAAGCAGTGCTAGAACCAGTGACGTAAATTCGTGACCCATTGGCAAACCGGCAAAACCGATCGCGGTGCCTTTCTCTTGGTTCACTACCTGCATGATTGGGCTGCGCGTGCTCGCGCTATCATCACGGATCACTTCAATTTTGTCGGTTAAAGACGCAATATCATTCGCCAGATCTTGAAGTTTGTTCGCTGTGTCGCTGCCATCCAGGCTAAGGACTAATTGAACATTGGTTTTTAGGTTTTCTAGGTATGCTTTTAGCTGCTGCTTCATTGCTTGATCTAACATAATCGTGCCTGCTCTTAAATTCTGTGTCTTGGTATTGACCAATACCTTCTTGCTGAAAAAGGAAAATAAAAAGGGGGCGCAAGTCGGCAAATATTGTGGTGTTGATGTTTTGAAAGGGTGGCGCGCGACTGCCCTTTAGGAGGGGGGCCGAAGCGCGCCTGTAGAACCGTTTAGCTATTCTTGTTAGCTAGGCTTAGATTAAATCTTGCCTACTAGGTCTAGAGATGGAGCTAGAGTCTCTTCGCCTTCTTTCCATTTAGCTGGGCAAACTTCACCTGGGTTAGCGGCTACGTATTGTGCTGCTTTAACCTTGCGTAGTAGGTCTTCTGCGTCACGGCCGATGCCTTCAGCTGTGATTTCCATTGCTTGGATAACGCCTTCAGGGTCGATTAGGAACGTTGCACGGTCTGCAAGGCCTTGACCTTCACGCATAACGTTGAAGTTATTTGTGATGTTGCCCGTTTGGTCGCCTACCATGAAGTATTCGATAGTGCCGATTTTGTCAGAAGTATCGTGCCATGCTTTGTGAGAGAAGTGCGTGTCAGTTGATACTGAGTAAACTTCTACGCCGCGAGATTGAAGCTCTGCGTATTTGTCTTGTAGGTCAACTAGCTCAGTTGGACATACAAATGTGAAGTCTGCTGGGTAGAAGAAGAATACAGCCCACTTGCCTTTAACGTCTTGCTCAGTGATTTCTACGAATTCGCCGTTTTTGAATGCTGTTGCGTTGAATGGTTTGATTTCTGTGTTGATCATGTTGGACTCTCTTTCTAATTTGTAGTGTTTAACGCTATCCCGCGTCGATGTAGATATATTGCATTGCCACCGAAAATTAGTGAAATCGGACATTTCTATAGATTCAATAGGCGAATCCTATCTTCGAAAGGAGAAAGTTATCGACAAAAGCTATCAAACCTCAGCAATACTCGATTTGAGTAGCTATGCTCTTTAGGTCGTTCTCTATATTGGGCTGACCTCCTGCTAATGTGAGCGTCTATTTATAGTGTGAGCATGTATGTAGATAGCGTTTCTTTAAGTGAGCTGAAATCCCATGTTAATCTGAGAATAACAAAAAATTATTATTAATATAAATTATGATAATTTCAGTTAATCAAGTTCTCTGCCTATACTCTCTTCATCGAAACGAGATACCGAAGCTAGACTTCGAAAAGCACAGAATAAAAAACGAATTGGAGAAAGTTATGAAAATGAATCACGTAGGCATCATGGTTGGCGATATGGACCAAGCGGTAGAGTTTTACACCAAGGCTCTAGGTCTAAGAGTTGTAATGAACAACACTAAAGTGATGGAAGAACGCGAATCAGCAATTGGCCGTATGTGTATCGCTGTATTTGGTGAAGGCTTCAAAGGCTTCAACATTGCTCACCTAGTAACATCTGATGGCATCGGTGTTGAGATGTTCGAAATGGTTGACCGTGAAGATCGTCATAAGGTTGATTTCTCTCGTCTAGGTATCTTCCACTTCTGTCTACAGCTTCCAAAAGAGCAATTTCATTCAGCGATTAAACGCGTTGAAGAATTTGGCGGTAAAGTTCGTATGGACATCATGCGCTACCACCCAGAAGACGACCTAAAACAAGCGCAAATGGTTTACCTAGAAGACCCGTTTGGCAACCTATTCGAGTTCTACTCTCATTCATACGAAGATACGTACGCGACTGATTACGAGTAATCGCGTTACTACCTTCTATAAAGTAGAAAAGCCGAAACACCCCTAAAGAGGATTGGTAGAGATACCAATCCTTTTTTGTTTGTGCTTTTTGGGGCAGGGGAGATGTGCCGTTGGCAGCGAGTACTGCATCCACAATGACGAGTTATTGGTCTTCGGTTTTTACGCATCGAACTGAGAACATATAGTCTTTCGAACTTGTTGCTCTGCGTATTTCGTTTTTGTGTGTATTCCACCAAGCGTAAGCAAGTGTTCGGATAATCCCTTTTTTGTCGGATGCGCTGCTCGCGGTCCAAAACTCGGTGTACGCACCTTCAGTGATATACCAACCATTCCATTTTACGCCTGCTGGTCTAGCAAAGAAGTTCTGTTTATTGACAATAGATGGGTCGACTTTGGAAAATAGCCCGTCTGCTTGAGCTTCTTTGAGTTGCAAACCTAACTTTTGCTCACCCCCGCGCCAACCGTTTTGGTGTACTTCTTCCTCAGGCATACCGATGGCCAGTTCCAACTTTTTCCAATCCTCATCGGTGGCCACTCGCCAGCCGACTGGGCAAAGGTTTCGTTGATCTGAAACATCATGCCAATTGTACAAGCGTCCGTATTTTAATAGATTTTCTTGATCATCTTTTGGGATCGCGCCAGATCTTACCGGGCTACCATCTTGGAACTGAGTGCTTCTCAGGCTTTCCGCTAACCAAACCTGTTCCCCGATAGTAACGGTGCGATAAGTGTTGCCTTCCGCGTCTTGAACCGTATCCGTCAGTTGGTATAACTCTTTGTTGATGTCGTTAGCCGATGATGTGGCAGCAATAACCATACTGACTCCTATAGATGAAATTAGCTTTTTCATGATGAATAACCCGTCGTAATCTTATGGGGTTACTTTAACTCTCATGTTGAGCTGAAAATAGGCGATATGCTCTCTAAAACATGCCTATTTATCTCATTTAGTATGGCGGAGAGATCTAATAGTCAGTTTGTTTTATTGCTATGCGATGTTTTCAATCAGCTGTTTTGATTGGCTCCACTGCTTAGGTGACTGGCCATACACACGCTTAAACTCACGACTAAATTGAGAAGAGCTGACGTACCCAACTGCCATCGCCGCTTCATTGACATTCTTACCCGCAGCTATTTTCATCGCCGCATTATTCAAGCGCATCGACTTCATAAATTGGATCGGTGACATTCGGGTCGCTTGTTTGAATTTTCGGTGGAATACCGCTCGGCTCATCCCGACATGCGATGCGAGCTCATCAATCGTGACGTTCTTTGTCAGGTTCAACGATAAATACTCAATTGAGCGAGCAATTTCATTGCCAATGCCAAATGCGCCTCGCACTGAAAGACCAGCCTCGCCTTGTAAGACAGCGTAATAGAGCTCTCTTAAACGACTCTCGCCGAGAATGGCCGTTCCTGCTTTATCGTCTCCTAACTGAATGAGTCGAAGTAGAGCATCAGAAAAAGTGTCGTCCCAATTGGCGAGTGATAACCCTTGAGGTTGTGGGCTACCTTTAGGGACCTTAACTGCGCCGCTGACACTCTCCATTGCGATGGCTAATTCGGTCATCACTTTGGTATCGAGTGAGATAGCTACCCCTAACAATGGATTTTCAGGTGTCGCTGCTGGCGTACCCGCCTCAACAGGCATGGAGACTGAGCAGCACAGGTACTGACTGCTGTCATAGATGTACTTATCGCCATCGAGTATTGCTTCTTTACTGCCGCTTAAAATCACGATTAGCGTTGGTTCATAGACGGCGGGAGCACATGGAATAGCTTGAGTTACCTTAAATAGGCGAACTCCCTTTATACCCGTTTCGATCATGCCATCTTCCGTTATACGACTTTCTACTAGCTGCTTAATTTTCTGCTTCATTAACCTGCACCGTAAGTTCGACCTGATACAAATAGGCATGTTTTTGAGATTAATTCGCCTATTTATGAATCTCTGTGAGAGTTATAGTAACTTCAGACAACAATACTACCGCTGATAGGTGCATGCAAACTGCTTTCGTGCTTTATCAAAAGCTCAATCTGGGTCTGGTCGTTATAACGATAAGGCTTGGTGGAGATAAGTGGTTTTAAAATAAAGAGTTGGAAAAAGAACATGTTAAAAAGCTTCATTCTCATATTGGTTACGCTGTCTTTGATGGCCTGCTCAACACCTAATGTTTATAACGATCTCAATGCAATACCTTCTACGGAAACGGGTGAGCATGAACTCGGTATTGCGTTTGGCGGTGGTGGCGTTCGTGGGTTTATGCACCTAGGCGTGATCAAAGCCTTGGCAGAGGAGGGCATTGCCCCTGATGTGGTGAGCGGCACCTCTGCGGGTTCGATTGCTGCGACTCTATATGCTTCAGGGCTGAGTTATGAAGAGATGGAACTCGCGATAGAGAAAGTTGGCATGTCTGACATCGCCGATTTTGTCTTTTCTTCAAAAGGCTTGGTGAATGGCAAGAACTTGTCAGAATGGATAAACAGCCAAGTGACGTATGATGACCTGTCTGATATGCCAATGCCTGTCGCGCTTACCGCGACCAATCTGACATCGAGAGAGACCGTTATTATTCGTTCGGGTAACCCGGGGCATGCTGTTCAAACCTCATCAACCATTCCCGGCGCATTTGTACCCGTTGAAAACCAAGGTGATATCTTAGTTGATGGTGGTATTTTTAGTGTTGTGCCTGTTTACGCGGCTAAAGATCTCGGTGCTAAAAAGGTGATAGCCGTTGATATCTATTGTCACAATCAAATCACGCCAGAAGTCTCGGCGAGCAAGATTACGCTTGCGGCTTTTCGCATGCAAAGCTGTCGTCTGTCTGAGCAAGAGCTAAACAGTGCCGATGTGGTCATTAGACTGGACTATGAACCGAATGGAAGTGCGGCTTTTAATGAAAAAGAACAAGCGATACAAGCGGGTTATCTAGCTGCAAAAGAGGCGATGCCTGAGATAAAGGCGATGCTCTCCATCTAGCGGCGGAGATATTGCTGAAACACTGTTTGGCTCAAACTCTGGTTAACTGAGATTTAAACGTTTAGAAAGGATTGGTAGAGATACCAATCCTTTTTTGTGTTTGTGGGACTTAATTTAGGAACATCGGATAAACCGTCGGCTGCACTAAAACAAACCGACAATGTTGCTCTTTAGTGCAGCATATCCTTGATGGAAAACTTAACTGATTGATAAATATAATGTTAAACCATTGGCATATATGTTGCTCTATTCCCTTTATGTAAATTGTATACAATAAAAAATACATTAAGGAAGTCACATGGAACAGAACAGTGAATTGATCTACGGGTTAGACGATCGACCTTCAGTTAAAGCAGCCAGTTACGCGGCGCTGCAGCATGTATTAGCCAGTTTTGTTGGCATTATCACCCCCACGCTTATTATCGGTGGCGTTTTAGGGTTAGGTGAACACATTCCTTATCTGATCAGCATGGCATTAATGGTATCTGGGGTAGGTACCTTTATCCAAGCCAGAAAAATAGGGCCAGTTGGTGCTGGGATGATCTGTGTCCAAGGAACCAGCTTTGCGTTCTTAGGATCTGTATTAGGTGCGGGCTTCCTTGTTAAAGCGAATGGCGGTGGTCCGGATGAAATGCTGGCGACCATTTTTGGTGTTTGCTTCTTCGGTGCGTTTGTCGAAATTGTCCTCTCGCGTTTTATCGAAAAGCTGAAAGTGGTGATCACCCCAGTTGTGACCGGAATCGTTATCACCACAATTGGCATCTCTTTGATTAAAGTTGGCGTCACAGATATTGCTGGTGGCGTTGGCGCAGAAGATTTTGGCTCTGGAAGCAATCTGATGTTGGGTGCCATCGTCCTCGGAACGATAGTCGCGCTTAACCTGAGCAACAATAATATGGTTAGGTTGTCGTCGATTTTAGTTGGGATGGTAGTTGGCTGGGGCGTTGCCATTTTGATGGGCAAAGCGTCAATGGTTTCTTTTGCTTCTCAACCGCTATTGAGTATTCCTGTCCCATTTAAATATGGCTTCGCTTTTGATTGGCAAGCCTTCCTGCCTATCGCTTTTATTTACTTGATTACCGTTATTGAAACCACGGGCGACCTTACCGCCAACAGCATGTTTTCAGGGCAGCCGGTTAAAGGGCCTAAATACCTCAATCGACTCAAGGCTGGCGTGCTGGGTGACGGCGTGAACTCACTTATCGCTGCGGTATTCAATACTTTTCCGAACACGACTTTCAGCCAGAACAACGGTGTGATCCATTTTACGGGGATCGCGAGTCGCTACATCGGCTATTTCATTGCCGCGATTCTTTTTCTGTTAGGGCTATTTCCCATCTTAGGTGCGGTATTAATGACGATTCCAAAGCCAGTCTTAGGCGGGGCGACATTAGTGATGTTCGGTACGGTTGCTGCTGCGGGCATCAAAATCATCGCCAATGAGAAACTGGATCGCCGCAGAATCATGACGATAGCCATCTCACTAGGCTTAGGGCTTGGTGTCATGCTGGTACCAGATTTATTGAAAGAAGCACCCAAGCTAGTGCAAAGCATATTTGGCTCACCTGTAACCATGTCTGGTATTGCCGCGCTTGTGATTACCGGGTTGATGTCATTGGTGCCTGAAACAAAAGCCAAGCCGATCTCGGATGCAGTTCAAACCAGTAAAGCGTAACGGGGTTCTTCGTGCTGAACTAAGGATGTTTAACTAGAGCCACATGACATATGTGGCTCTGAACTTTAACTTATTGTGTGACGTGTTGGCATCTCACTTAATTTGGTAAATAACATAAAATTATCATTAATATAAATTATGATAATTTCAGTTAATCAGCGTATCTCCATATACTCTCTCCATCGAAACTGAAGACCGAAGCAGTCTTCGAAAAATACAGAATTAAAGAGAATTTGGAGAAAGTTATGAAAATGAATCACGTAGGCATCATGGTTGGGGACATGGACCAAGCAGTCGAGTTTTACACGAAAGCTTTAGGTCTAAGAGTCGTAATGAACAACACCAAAGTGATGGAAGAGCGCGAATCAGCAATCGGCCGCATGTGTATCGCTGTGTTCGGTGAAGGCTTCAAAGGTTTCAACATTGCTCACCTAGTAACATCTGATGGCATCGGTGTTGAGCTGTTCGAAATGAAAGAGCGCCAAGAGCGTCACGAAGTCGATTTCTCTCGCTTAGGTATCTTCCACTTCTGTCTGCAGCTGCCAAAAGAGCAGTTTCATTCAGCGATTAAGCGCGTTGAAGAGTTTGGCGGTAAGGTTCGTATGGACATCATGCGCTACCACCCAGAAGACGAACTAAAACAAGCACAAATGGTTTACCTAGAAGACCCGTTTGGCAACCTATTCGAATTCTACTCGCACACATACGAAGACACGTACGCGACTGACTACGAGTAATAACGTTATCTACCTTCCATAAGGTAGAAGAACCGAAACACCCCCTAAAGAGGATTGGTAGAGATACCAATCCTTTTTTTGTTTGCGGTGGTTAAGGAACTAAAGAGTCTACTCCACTATTGGATGATGCTAAGTTCGACCTGAGTTTCATGTGGAAATGAGCTTAATGGGGATACCCATGTCGGTAACCGACCAACCCTTTTGTGTGATTCAAAAGAGTTGATACAGGTTACGAGCAAACCCCTTAGTAACCGCCTCTTGTTTAACGGTTTTCCTTTTCATAGTGGTTTGCGATTGCTTCAAAAGCGGCTAAGCGAGGTAAGTTGGTTGACCTTGCTGCATTTGAGGCTGATTGTGCTGATGAAAACGTCGCGATAACAAGGTTTTGTTCTTGGTTGATGTACAGATGTTGACCATACACTCCTCTAAAGGTCGCGATTCCTTTTTCGCTATCATGAACCCACAAATAGTTTTTGTACCCTTCAAGCCACTGGTCGTAAACACCTGAATCTTTGTCTTTGTAAATACTACGATCCATATGTTTTCTCTCATCTTCAGTTAGATTGAAGGTATCTTCTATCCATGCTTTGGAAAAGACTTGTTGTCCATTGAAACTTCCGTCGTTGGCAATAGCGATACCGACTCTGGCAAAGTCTCTTAGCGTCGTTGCGAATCCACCTGTGGCAATTGGGGTGAATGTCATATCAGCCATAAGAGTTGCATCGTGTTCAACGCCAAGCTTGTACCAGATGTTTTCAGCTATAAAATCTTGTAGCGGTTGTCCCGATACTCGAGTTATGAGCCACCCAGCAACGTCAACATTAGGTGAATGGTATTCATATTTGTGGTTCACCGCCAAATCTGTATTTTGCTCAAAATCAGGAGCAAATTCTAATACGCCTCTCGGGGTATCGTCCTTAGTTGGATCAAGCATCATTAAGTCATATGCAGGTACTAAGCCTAAGCGACGAAAGTACTCAAAGTGCATAGTGCCAGGGGTGATATTGGCATAATCTTCGCTGTAGTCTAGAGCTGATGTCATGTTCAGAACAGTTCTCACTGTTTGTTTCCCGAAATGACTGCCTTGTAATTCTTTAATGTAGCTTTCAACGGTTTTATTAGGATCTAGCTTACCTTGCTCAACGAGAATACCAATAGCCTGACCAATGAGTGATTTAGTGCTTGATGCCCACATGTGGTGATCTTTAGGTCCAAAAGTACCAAAGTATTCTTCATCAACAATTTGACCGTCTTTGATAACGATATAACCATCAGTGCGGTCATTTAACATCGCTTCTTTGACGGTGTAATTCTGTTCAGCATATTGGAACTGAAGTTGAGCAATATTTTGGTCTAGTCTTTCTGGTAATACTGAAACATTGCCATCACGAGGGACCATTAATGTTGGGTGAATCCCCATATTTTGGAAAGCCCAATGGTTGTAATCAGGGTGCATCCAATTTCCTAATGTCACCTGCTCATTTGCATCCGTTAAAACTGAGTACATTGCAGTCGCATTGTCGTTTGCAGATACCGCGAATGCTGAGATGGACGCCAAAATTGCGATCGATTTTAATTTCATATTTATAGCCCTTGTTTATTCCTAATCATCTTTGGACACATAATATGTTTGTTAAAGGATACACACGAATACATAATGTACGTATTACCCATACATTAGTGCTGAAGGGCAGTTATGGTCACATTGGAGCAACTCTCTTGTTTTAAAGCGGTATACGCGCTTAATAGCTACAGTAAAGCCGCAAGATCAACGGATAAAACAAGAGCTACGGTTCGAGAAAGAGTCAAAGCGTTAGAAGATATTTTGGGTTTTGAGCTATTTGAGATTCAGGGTAAAACAGTGGTCCCGACTAAGAGCGCGAGACATTTGTATGTTAGAGCTGACAACTTGATCAGACAGTCAAAAGAGTTTTATAGCGTTGCCTTGTCTACTTTTTCTACTGATGTCACTTCTATCGTCTTACACCATGATGATTTAATACCACTGTGTTTACTGTCCGATATCGATGACGCGATTGAGCGTGAGTTTCCTGATATTTCGATAAATTGGCTGCAAAGAGACCGAGGTTCAAGCTTTAAAGATATCGAAGCGGGTGATGCGCTGTTTTCAATTATGCCGACTATTGGTCAGATCTTTCCGAACACTAAAGTTGGAGTCGTTAATTTAGGCACCTATCAATATGCCCCCTTTACTTCAATGGAATCTGGCATCTCCCATCAGGCTATCGATCTTAATGAGTTAACCACTGAGGATTTTCTGCTGACCGAAAACTCTGTATTGAATGAAATGAGATATGCGAACATCAGTAATCGAAAGCACCTTGTTTCGAATAACGATATGTTGCTAAACAAGATTCAAAAAAAGGGTTGGACGCTGTTAAGTACTGCAAATGCGCAAGATTTTGTCGATGCAGGGAAGTTGAGAAAGATAAACGTCAAGGAAACACTAGTGAACTTGAGGCAAGAGATGGTGTTGTTTTATCCGCTGCATTCAGAGATGAATAAAACACGAAGCCGAATTATTGAAATAGCCAAGGAATGCGCCGCTGTTTTTGCTAACGGCCGTTACTCATAACCTCATGGCTTAACGATATCGTGAAAATCTGTGTAAGTTCAAAACAGAGAGCCTATGCAGAATTTCGTATTAAAGCCTGGCATGCTATTCGAATTCTACTCGTACACATACGAAGATACCTACGCGATTGATTACGGACAATTGCTCTTAAGGCAGAAAAACCGAAACACCCCTTAAAGAGGATTGGTAGCGATACCAATCCTTTTTTTGGGTTGGTTATGATGGACATGGTTCGATTTATAGATCGTCATCAGTCAAATACCTTCTGCTGACGTACGAGATACAAAAACTAAAGAGCAGTTCAGAAATGCTCAGTGAGGAAATCCAAAAACACTCGAACCTTGCTCGGAACTAGCTGGCGGTTTTGATAGATTGCGTATGTGCTGGTTTCATAGTTACATGGGCTAAACGTAAACTCAGGGAGCAATTGCACCAATTTACCTATTTTAAGTTCTTCTTCAATCGCCCATTGTGGGAGCAGGGCAATACCACCACCGTTCAATATCAATTGCTTTTGCCCGTTCACAGAGTCGACTTCCATGTAATAAGAGATGTCGATTTTTTGCGGTTTTCTACCCAATACAAACCAATCATGCCACCCCTTATAGCCATAAACCAAACAGTCATGTTTTGCTAGATCTTCAACATGTTGGGGGGCTTTTTTTCTTCTTACATAGTCAGGGCTGGCGCATAGAATAAAGTTGTTTTGGACGAGCTTCTTAGCGATCAAATTAGAATCCGGCAGTCGGCCACTGCGAATCGCGATATCCACATTTTCCTCGATCAAATCGACCACTCTTTCTGTGATTTCAATTTCAATATCGACCTCGGGAAAGGCAGCCCTAAAGATAGGAACAAGGGGCAAGATTTTGCTTTCTCCAAACGCAACGGTCGTGCTTATTTTGAGGCTCCCCCTCGGCGAGTGATGCAATGCGCTGACGACTCGTTTCGCTTCATCAAACTCGCCCGTAATTCGCTTGGAATATTGATAGAACGATTGACCTGCTTCAGTGACCCCTACGTTGCGTGTCGAGCGCTCTAACAGTCGCACATTGAGTTCTTCTTCTAACGCCGAGAGCTGTCGTGAGATAGAAGAGGGCTGAATATCAAAAATCCGACTGGCTTTGGAGATACTTCCTTGCTCAACCACGCAGTTGAAATAGGCAAGACGATTGAAAAGGCTCATGTGTATTCCTCGTTAAATGACGGTTTCAGTTCTTTCAAAATGCAGCCTTCTAAACAAGATGGTTGGCGCCCGCAGTATAAGTGACATTGATGCTTTAACTGTCACTAAGTGTTAGATTAATTGCTTTTAAAGCAAAACTGAATTGCTTCTCGGCAGATTCAAACCTTAGGTTGTTGTCTTTATGATTCTCCACATCATCACCAACAACGAGCAATAATCATGAATGCAATTAAAACAGCCACTATCGCAGCCTGCTTTTCGGTAACAGCTCAACATTTGATTGATAAGCTTATTACGAGCGGAACCCGTGTCGTCGCTTTTGGGCGTATCGGCGATGAAGCAAGAGCAAAAAGCTTAGAAGATAAGTATTCAGGTCATCTGACCGTGTTACTTGGAGACCTTACGGATGAAGAGCAAAGCCAAGCGCTTGCTGCTGAGGCTTCAAAAATCTTAGGTCATATCGATGCTCATTTTCATTGCTCTGGCATTTATATCTGGAGTCATTGGACTGATGTGGAAGTGAGTAAAATGTCAGACTTATGGAACGCGAACTTTATGACGGCGTTTGTCTTCGGAAGAGAAATTTTTAAATTAATGAAGTCGCAAGGGAAAGGTTCAATGATGTTCGTTTCTGCGCGTGATACAGCACGTAACATACCCGCAGGATTCGGACCTTACATGGCATCTAAAATAGCATTGAATGCTTTGGTCGAAAGCTTGGCTGCAGAGGCGGCTTCATCTAATGTTCAAGTGAATGCAGTGTTGCCGACCATTGTTGATACTGAAGTAAATCGACAAGCACTTCCTGAGGCTGACCACTCTACTTGGGTAGATCCTGTAGATTTGGCAGATTTGATGATGGAGTTGACCCAACCGAATAAAACTTATCTAAGTGGCTCTCTAATAACCGTTAACAACAAGATGCATTAATCATAGGTTAGTAAGTTTGGATAGCGTTGTGCTACCTACAACAAACTAGCAAACCGCCCCCCTAAAGAGGATTGGTAGAGATACCAATCCTTTTTTGTCTCTAGATTAAGGAAATGGTCTTTAAAGTCGCTGATTAATCGTAACTAACTAAAATGTCAATATAGAACTAAGCTTTCTTAACGATATTAGCTAAAATGGAAGGTGATAATGAGAAGAGAATTTGAGCGATGGATGGTCAAACAAGAGCGTAAAAAGCCAAATACCTCCTACCAATATGCTCAGGCTATCGAGAAAGTATCAAATCACTATTCGACACATACTCAGCAAAATATTGATTTATACAGAATTCTAGATACTGATCTTTTATGGAACATAAAAGAAGATTATTCCATGCATGGGAAGTTTAGCGAGTTTGGTGGGAAAGGAAATGGGACGATTAGAAACGCTGTGGCAACTTATTATAGATATAGAATGGAGTGGGCAGTAAACTCATCTTTACCTAAAGATATTGAGGAAGAAGATACCTCGACATCTGATTGTGGTAATAGGGATATTTCGGAAGATAAGTCTTTCAATTTATCTTACGAGCGTGATTTACAATCATCTATGATTCTTCAAATCGACTCTCTTTTCCCAGAATATCAAATAAATGGTGGCGATACTTTAGAAGGGGTGGAGTTTGCCATTAACGGAAAAAGAATTGATATTCTTTTAGAGCACCAATTAGACAAGACATTTTTAGCGCTGGAATTAAAAGCAGGAATAGCTGATTTTAAAGTGTTTGGCCAAGTCGCGATGTACCTAGGGTTATTAGAAGAAAGATTCCCTGACCGGAGCTGTAAAGGAGTGATTGTTTGCGGCCAAGTCGATGAGTCATTAGCTCTTGCTTGTAAAATGAGTAATAGGGTGGCTTTAAAACAATATGAGATGCAACTTGTGCTAAATGACTATAAATAAAGCTCCTTCCTGATTAGAGGGTATATATTAGGTTTAGCCTTGTGTGGTTATTAAATATAAGGGAAACATATGAATACCGACAATTCCCCCATTGTTGTTGCTCCTGATAATAGCACCTCAGCTCTTCAACGAGTGAATATCATGGATAATAGTTATTACAGTGAAAAGTGGCTCCAAGAACTGATATTTAGAAATGAGCGATTGCTGCCGTTTTATGAGATTGAACCTGATTATGTAGGGGCTTTTCCTGTGTGCATGGAACTACCAACGCGATCCGGTAGGGTTGATTGTCTACATGTTACTAGTACGGGGCGATTAGTTATTACTGAAGTGAAGCTATATCGAAATCCAGAATCAAGACGAGAAGTTATGGGGCAGATTCTAGATTATGCGAAAGATCTTGTGTCTATGGATTATATGATGCTCGATGAGAGTATTAAAAAAAGTACAAACGGTCGCTCACTTTATGATTTCGTTCATGACATCGACAAAAACATTTGTGAGGCTAGTTTCATTGATTCCGTACAAAAGAATTTGAAACGAGGGCGCTTTTTACTGCTAATTGTTGGTGATGGAATTCGAGAAGGTGCGTTTGATATTAAGGAGTTTTTAAACCGAAACGCATCAATGGAGTTTACATTTGCAATGGTTGAAATACGTGTCTTCCATATGAATGACAAGCATTTTCTTGTACAACCGCAGGTTTTGCATAAAACGAATATAATTCAAAGACATGTTATATCTATAGAAAATCACTCGAGTGACCATGTAGTCGAACTTATCGAGGATACCCCTCCTCAAGACTCTCCATTAATGCAGAAAGCTCAAGATCGTTCTGAATTTAATGAAACATTCTGGCGTGTATTTCTTCTTAACATAAAACTAAATGATAAGACTCAACCTCTTCCTACAGCGTCAACCCAAAGCCATATATCCTTCCAGTTACCACCTACTACTTCTGTGAGTTGGATTACCGTGTATAAGCTTGATAATGGAGAGGTAGGTGTATTTGCCCGTTTTGCTAAAAGTCCACAAGGAGAAAAACTTTACCAAGATATACGCTTATCCAAGAGTCTTTTTCAAGAGTCATTATTGGGAGAGGCGATTTGGGTAGATACTGAGAGAAAAATAATCTTGCCTAAGATGGAGTTCAAACTAAACGACCGTAACAATTGGAAAAAAGCTCATGAATACTACCAGACTCAACTCAATATTTTGATTGATGAACTGCGACCGCTTCTTAAGCGTCTAGTCAGTAACGATAATTTTGACTCTGTTTAAATGAACTTGAAAATTGCCTTAGTGAAACGGTAAAAGGATTGGTAGAGATACCAATCCTTTTTTGTTTGTGTGCTTTTTAAGTGCTCCATCATATGATGAGGTTAATAAAGCAACAGCTTTAAAGCGTTGTTAAAGTTGACGTTTTGAAGATAAAACCTTTCATGAATATGACTGAAGCGAGCGTGCTTCATGAAAATATTGCGGAGTCACATTGGTGATAGCCCTCGCTGAGAACTCACAATACTCAGCTTAATACTGCTGAACCGCACTACAATGAAAATAGATAAACATTACATGAAGAAGATCTACTCAAATAGCATGAAAAAACTAAACCTTATCTTTGCCGCTTTTCTTATTACTTTGCTTGCCGGCTGCTCGTCACATGCGGCCGTCGATACCTCAAAAACAAAGAGCTATGCCAATTCACATGCGCTTGTGGGAGTGGCTTCTTGGTATGGCGATAAATTCCACGGAAAACTCACGGCAAGTGGTGAAACGTATAATAAAAATGCTTATACAGCCGCTCACAAAACCTTGCCATTTGGGACTATTGTAAGAGTGACCAATACAGCCAATAACAAGTCTGTCGATGTCAAAATTAACGATAGAGGTCCTTACGTAAAAGGCCGAGTGATTGACCTTTCCCACAAAGCATTTTCTCAAATTGGTGACGTTAAGAAAGGCGTAGTAAAAGTCAAAATTGAGATTATTGATGACAGCAACACCTTTCGATACAAACACTAGAATCCCCTCCTAACCTCCCCTTGGTTTACATCTACGCTCCCTTACCAGTCGTGGGAAAGGGGAGGAACAGAACCTCGATCTCGATGATTGAATATCACATTTATGCTTACTCAATAAGGCTGCTTAGTAGCCTTTTTGTGCCTTTCGATAATTCATTCCAATAAGATTATCTCATTTCTAGTATGTGGGTTGATGATGTTATGTGGTCAATAAATCAGTGCCTTAGCTTTCTTGTCATTAGGGTTCATTGAAATTCATTGTGAAATAATGAAAAGCTGAACTAATCCCAAATTGGCTGTGGCGGGCGTGCAATAGAGAGGGGGAGGTGTTCCAAGGTGGGAGAAGAAGACTCTCAAAGAAGAGGGAAATTACATTTCGTTACTCACTGAAGTAAATCTGAAATATTGGTGACACGGTTCTGAAATTTTTGGTGTTTAGCTTATGGAGTTCTATATCGAATTCAAATAAGGAAATACCCGTGAAGCTAACCCCTGTCGTTGCAGCCGTAATTATGTCTTTCAGTTCAGCAAGTTTTGCTTTTAGCTTGCAACAATCTGCCAATGAAAACAGTGAAGATCTCGTATGGACAGGGCATCTAAGCCCAGACAGCGACACGGTAATGTCTGCGATGCTCGCGGCTCATATCTATGGCGGTACAGCGACAGTTCCAGAGCCGATTAATCCAGAATCCACCTTCATCTTGAACTACTGTAATGCTGAATCACCACGCGTAGAGACAGATTACTCCTCATACCGAGTGGGGCTGGTGGATTTCAACCAAGTCACTCAGCTAGCGCCAACCATTGACCAATCATCTATTGTTGCTGTGGTTGATCATCACGCAATTGGTGGCTCACCGATTAACACACCACAAATTGTCGAAATGGATATTCGAGGTTGGGGATCTGCTGCAACTATTCTGGCTGACAACGCTGAAAAGTTGGATGTGACCCTACCTAAGCACCTTGCTTGTGTCGGCTTAGGCGCGATTCTCTCTGATACTGTGGTATTCCAATCATCGACCACGACTGAGCATGATCGTGAATACGCAGAGAAACTTGCAAAAGTTGCAGGCATTTCAGATATCGAAGATTTCGGTCAACAGATGCTGATTGCTAAGTCGGATCTCAGCCACCTTTCTTCTGAAACCATTCTGACGCTGGATTACAAAAACTTTAAATACGGTGGCAAACAGGTGGGTATCGGTGTGGCTGAAACGCTAACTGCTCAACAACTGATCGACCGCAAAGACGATCTTCTAGCAGCAATGAAAACTTACAAAGAAGAGAACGGGCTAGACTATCTGTTTTTCTCCATCACAGACACTAAGAACAAAGAAGCAAACTTACTTTGGGTGGATGAAAGTGACTACCAAGTCATCAAATCGGCTTTCAACGCTGAACCAACAAGCGATATGTTGACGTTAGAAGGCGTCACTTCGCGTAAGCGTCAGATTGGCCCTGCGGTACAAAAGGCAATTGAGAGCTTGTAAGTTTTAAGAGAGCTTTAGAAGGGATTGGTAGAGATACCAATCCCTTTTTGTTTTTGGGTGTGCTGAATTAGATTTGGATAAAATTGAGTTGCGCTTTTTCTAAATTAACAAAGCTTATGGATAACCCAGATCTAACATAGCTCTTTATGACACGAACCCCCAAGGACATTCACGACCAACCACGTGAAGAGTTAGACTTAGAGCAGTCTTAAACAAGTAACCAATCCTAGTCGCGGCCTTCCATTATCGGTAAGTTAGTATTCATAGTTTGAACTAATAATACAGTGTTTTATTGTTTATAGTAAATCCCAGACAGAATGACTAACAGGACAATGAAATGACCTCAATCAAAACCATTGGTTTAACAGCTATCGCACTTGCACTTATGACAATTACTGGCTGTACCAGCTTAAAGGTAAAGGCTGCGAACGTATTCGTGTCTGACCCAATTATCACACACGCAGACCACGACCAACTTACCGAAGCCAGTTCGAAAATCGATGGTATCCGTTATACATCAATGACGACGACGATCATCACGACCAAAGCAGCCAAGCGCACAAATGGAGTTGCTCGCGTAGACATCGAGGCTGATGGAATCGAAGAGGTGCAATCAAAATGGCATGGTGAAGAACACGTTTGTCAGATGTACCACGATCGCATGAACAATCCAGAAACTGAGGGCCTATCAGACATCGTTGGTAATGGATTGGCGCTGAACTACCAGATCGCTATTCGTGGTGTTGATGGTCAGTCCTATACTTGTTCTGGGCATGTAGATCCACAATAACAAAAAATAACACTGCGCTTTACTGGGTCTATTTCAAAATTTGGAAACGAATTTTTTTATCGCTGTTTGGTGAGCAATGTACCTGTTTTTCACATTAGCTAGTTGTATTACTCGTGCCATACCTAATGAAACGTTTGGGACACTTTCGAGAAAGGAAGTGCCAAAGGTAAAAATTCATCCTACGAAGCTTCTGGACATAAATGAGTTTCGGAGAACCAAGTATTAGCAAATCACGAATTAGCATAAGTATGGAAAGTCACTAAGCTCACTGTCCAGTATTGTTTTTACACAAATCTGACATTGATGAATGCCATAAGCTATCGATATAAACATCAATATATTGTATTATTATATTCGTATTTATACTTATTAGGATTTTCTATGTTGATTCACGAATTTTCGAATAAGGACGTTACCGCTGAGCATGTAATTTTAGCTCAAGCAATACTAGCAGGGACTGCTCAAGGTGATAAAAGTAAAGCACAGCGCTTTATGATTTTTGTAAATGAGATTCCAGATGCGCCGACTGTGCAAAACCTGATTCCACGCTTTAGTCAATTTATCAAGCGCTTTAAAGCCAGCTGACATTCAGAATACGTTACACAGGGATGTGTAATTAAGATCACCAACTCCCCCCTAACCACTACCTACTTTCAAACTCTATCTGACCCTATGCTCGCTCTATATCTAGCCATTGTTGTCGGAGGACAATAGAGTTTGATCAATTTTAAAAACGTTTCTGGACAAAAACGTTTTATAGATTTCACTAAATTAGTAGTTACCGGATTACCTGAGGTATAGCAAAGCTTTTAGTCGATAGGTCGACATCAGTCACCCACAACACAAGTCTTCCCTCTGCAGCTTGTTATGCCAAAGATCAACAGCATACTTCCTTTTTAGGAAGCTTCTGAATTTAGATCTACCCCCATGTATTCCCCTAGCTCCCTTTTTATTCGGTGCAACTCATTAATTGGAACTGTAAAACGAGCATATGAAGCGTCTTGTGAACCTTGAAGGGCAACAACGTACCTTCCAATCTCCGGGTGAGCTGTCGTAGTAATACTCAGGCATTGACCTTCAATAGAGAATTCAGTCACCGTATCCATATTGATATAATAATTATTTTCCAATTTTAACGCTTTTTTTGTCATAGTAAACTCCTTGCTCTCTTGAGAGGTATTAGCGTAACATACTGTTATAATTTAGATTTTTCAATAGTTTCCTTTGTAGGTAGTTGGTTTTCAAAATACTGTCGAAATGCAATATGGACATCTTAAATCCAGTGCTCACTATTATCTGTTTCTAAAAACTTAATTGCTTTTTCAAGTATGGGAAATTCGCTTGGTGCAGTGTCCAGTTTTGCAGTTGCAGTTGCAGTTGCAGATCAGTTGACGATGTCGCTATTATTTCCAAAGAGGGATATGACTATGGGTAAGCCCTTCTTCCTTACTGTTCATTTGATGATCGTAAACTTCTATACAAGCACGGTATTGTTCTGTTCTCAATAGTGAACAATCAACAAACGTCTTTGCCGTAAGAGACTTTGCTGTAGAAGCGGTACTGTCACCAATGCTCGCTGCAAACCACATTCCCAGCAAATTACCGCCCTGTACATACGGTAGTGCCACGTCTACCCCGTCATGGGGGTTGTGGTAGACTTGATCTAAGTTGATACAGGATTGTTGTTCATTTCGAAATCTGCACTCTATCTGCGCATTAATAGCATGGGCCAAGCATATATGAGGGTGTTCTGGTTTCATCCTTTCAATTAATCGCTCTATCGAATGTTTGCTAAAACGTAGATCTGAAGCGTAAAAAGAGTATTTTCCATTAAGCTTAGTTACATAGCCCCCACCAAACTTTTGCGTCATCGGGTCAAAGAATGCCTGCATTGCTATGTGCGACTTATCCCCTAAATAGATGCCTGACACTGCCTTGCCATCACCAATGAACTTCATACACTTTTTCTGTAAATTCTTTATGCCTTTAGCACTGGCAAGTATGTTTAATAGATGATCTTTGTTTTGTTCGCATTCTCTGGCAAGTCTACCAACTAACCCTTTTGCCAATGACTCAGTAATGACTTTTGGGTCAACTCTTAAAGCTCGATTCATATTCACTAACTCCTTATCGTTTGGGCTCGCTCACACTATATTTATGCCAGTGCACATATAATAGTAAACAGTTGGAAAGGTTAGTAAAAATAAGGAAAGCCTTAATTTTCATTTGGTTAGAAGAACATGACAGACCGTAGAAAAATAGTAAATGCACCTCAATTCCTACCTAAACTTATTAAAATGTACGAAACTCAACAGTCTTTCGCCGATGAAGTTGGAGTAAGCTCTTCTCAAATAAGTAAATGGAAAGACGATGATGACAGTCAATTGCCTCAGGTAGATAAGTATCCCCAACTGGTTTCAATTGCACTTGAGCACGACTTTTTTGTGGAATTAGATGATGGCGACCGAATAACGCCACCCACAAAAGAGCCAGATTTTATTCAAAAGCTCCCCCCCGACACAAGGCGAAAGGTAGCTCAATTCTTAACCGTTGGAGTCTGCGTTTTGGCTACTGGCGGAAGTTATTATGCCTACACCACATACCGTGATATTAGCGATAAGTTCGGCAACAAAGAGGTTGTAGAAGTGCTCAAGCAACGTTCCCAAAAAAGCATAGAACTGTGCGAGCAAGATTCTTCTTTATGTGCTGACATTGATAAGGGTAACAGTGAACCATAGTTCTTAAGAGAGCCAGAATAAATATAAATTTGGTATTCTAACAATAAGTACTGTCGCATAAGATTTAGTAGGGAAAGTAAGTACTAACAGTATATGAATGACCTTTTACTCTAAACGGTTTTGGGGAAAATTCGTGTTAGCCCAACCTCAAATTCCCTCCTAATCTCCCCTTAATCCGCATCTTCGATTCATTGTGCTTAGTGGAAAGGGGAGGAACAGAATACCGATCGTTACATGCGCATTTTCACATTCAGCGCCAAAGAAGATTCTCCCCCTCGGTCGTTAATCTAGAGGGGGTGATGAACTCAACTTGAGGGGGAGTTAGAGGGGGAGGCTGTTTCAAAATTGACGAGTACACGGCAGCCTATCAGCTATTGAAAAGTATTGTGATTGCGCTTGATATGAATGGAACGCACATGCATTCCAATTGAAAGGTTAGTGTTCTAAAACTCACAACGTATAAGCGTTATTCGATTCTAACCACTCTTTTACCGCTCGGTTAAAAGTGACCAACTTCTGTGGTGTTACTCTTCTTTGAGCATAGATAAGGCTTAGCTTTTGGGCTTTTATCGACCATTCTGGGAACACGTGAATAAGCTCACCTTGTTTGATCTGCTCTTCAACTTGATAGAACGGCAAGCTGGCGACGCCTATTCCTTGCATCGCTAACTCTAAAATTGAACTGTAGGTATTCGAGCTAACGCTTCCGGTTACTTCAACATGGTAGGTTTGCTCACCATTGATCAACTCCAGCTGATTCCAGCGTTCATTTTGACTGTTAAGAATGAAGCTGCATTTATGGATGTCTTTGGTGGTGGCGAGTGGGTTAGTCGATGCGTAATCCGCACTGCAAACGAGAACATTGCGGATGTGCCCGAGATCGTTGGCAATCACATCATTAGGCAGTTCATCGTAGGCTCTAAAAGCAATGTCAAAGTCGCCAGACTCTATCTTCTTTTTCATCGGCCCAAAGTCGAGAATCAAATCCACTTTTGGGTACTCTTGCTTGAAAGTAGGGATGATATGACGACAAAGCGCACGCCCAAACTCTATCGGTGCGGTAATTTTTAAATCGCCAGCCACTTCCTGCGTCATGTCTAAGACACGCATTTCCGCTTCAGTTGCTAATAGTTGAATTTGCTTCGCTTTTGAATACAACTCTTCACCCACTTCCGTGAGGCTGATAGAACGAGTCGTTCTGTGAAACAGCTTAGAATTCAATGTTTCTTCGAGTCGTTGTACATGCCGAGACACCAAACCTTTTGACACATCCAATACTTCAGCGGCCTTGGTGAAGCTTTGCTCTTCGGCGACAGTCAAGAAGGTCTGCATATAAATCAAATTCATCATTGACACCATTTAGTAAACAGTGAAGTCATTTTGTACTGTTTTTCTCACTCCTTCAAGAAACTAAGATTCAAAACGTAAACAGAAAGGAGAAGAACAATGAACAAATTACTACTTATTACCGCTGCAATGGCTGCCTCTATGAATGTTTCAGCTGCCTCTGTTGTAGAAAGCAACCCAACATTGGTTGGAGACTCATTCGGCTTTGTTGAAGGCCCTACATGGGATGTGGAACATCAACGTTTCTTGTTTAGCGATATCCCAAATAACACAACCTATTCTTACGATCTTAACGGCAAGTTGAGCGTGTTTGATGACAATTCTGGCTATGCTAATGGTCTCGATATCGATGCCAAAGGTAACCTGTGGGCGGCACGTCATGATAGAAAGCTGTCGTACCGTCAGGGCAACGGAGAGAAAGTGATTGTCGCTGCAACTTATAACGGCAAGCTGCTCAATAGCCCGAACGATTTAACCGTTAACAGTGATGGCAGTGTGTGGTTTACCGATCCTCCGTTTGGTATCCAAGGTTACGGCCCAGCAAAGGCAGAACCAGAGCAACCGGTTAATGGCGTTTATCGTTACCTAGATGGTGATCTAAAGCTGATCACTGGAGAGTTCAAGCTACCAAACGGCATCGCATTTTCTTCTGATGAATCTTCGTTATACGTTGCCGACACATCTGATGGCTGGGTATACCGATTTGATGTTGATGGACAGTCACTCAGTAATAAGACGCAGTTTGCCCAAGTGAAGGCGGAGTCTGGTTCTGAACCTATGGTTGATGGCATTGCTGTTGATGCCGATGACAACCTCTTTGTTGCTGCGCATGGTGGAGTGGGTGTGTTCGATAAAGACGGTAAGCAGATAGACTTCATTGCTATTGATGCGGGCCATATCAGCAACCTTGAAATTGGCGGGAAGCAGCAAGACTTACTGATGGTAACGGCATACAACAAAGTGTTGGTGTTTAAGCTTAAGTAACGCCTGACACAAACGAAAACAAAAAGGGACGGGTAGAAATACCGGTCCCTTTTCTAATTTGAACATGTCGAAAGTGGGTTAGCTCTATGCGCTGTAATGATGCTGCCGACGATTAAGGCTTAGGCTGATTGGCTTCTATATCTAGGGCCGTTTGATTTGGCCTGCCGAAATACTTCTTCCATTTTATTGGCATCAAATCAGCTTTCAAAACTGAACTAACAAGTGGCGACTTACCAATTGGCTTGATAAACACGCATTAGGTTTTCACCTAAGAAGCCTTTGATATCATCTTCAGACCAATCGTATTTATCTTCCAGTACTCGAGCGACTCCCCAAATATCGCCTCCACCTGCATTCTGGGTTGGTGCGCCAAAACCTTTCTCTGGTGGATATGTGTCTACAACACCAATGAAGGCTTTTAAGAAGTCACCATACATGTGTGAATAGTCAGAGCCATAACAAGTATGTTCTCGTCCGACTAACTCACCCACATACTGTACATGTTCCGCAATGTCATTCATGCTGGCTGTACCTTCAGCATTTAGGAATAGTCCTACGCCATTAGTACAGGCCACACCATCGCTGGCTGCAATGGCTCTAATTGCGTCATCCGATAAGTTACGGCCTGTGTCATATAAGCCTTTGGCATTTGAATGTGAGGCAATAACAGGCTTTGTTGAAATTTTTGCAGCGTCGATACATGCTTGATCTGATGAATGAGAACAATCGATAACGACGCCTTGTTCGTTTGCATATTTAACAAACTTAGAGCCTAAATCAGAAACACCAAGATTTTTATCACTTTGACCGCCACCAGCGAGTGCGTTGTCATTATTGTAAGTAAAGTTCATGACCATAATTCCATTATCACGTGACCATTCGACCTTACTCAAGTCATCGATAATATAATCGGCGCCTTGTGTGTTATAGATGATGGACATTTTGCCATCCTGTTTGGCTTTGCGGATTGCCTCTACACTGTCAGCCTTAACCAAACCTAACTTTTTTGACTCTGCGTCTGTTTTATCAAGTGTCGTTTGGAAGGATTCATCATTAACACCTTCAAATGCCCATACGGTTGTAGACATAACATCGATTTGATTGTCTCTGTTTTTCGCTACGGCTTGTGCATATTTTTCCTCTTTAATGCCTTGAATACCTACGCCAGATGGCATCAAAGAGTTAATCACAATCGCATCTTTATATTTTGCTTTTATCGCGGCATCTTGCTTGCGTTCTTCATCAGTTCTTCCTGCGTCAAAAAATGCGGCAATATATGCAGCACGTTTGTCTATCTCAGCTTGAGATTTACCGCGAGGGCTCCACAGTTTCGACTTCACATCAACGTCAGAGACAAAACCTGCATCCGTATTCCATCCACCTTCAACATGCTCGTGAGAATGCCCAATATCATGAGCTAACGCTGATGATGAAAGAAGTGCAGTAATTAAAATGACTAAGTTTTTATGCTTCATTTTGCCCCCTAGGGTGTGATTTCACAATTCGATGATGATTCTGTCATTGTGAAAGTTTATATGCTTACTTCGTTGTGAATAAGAATATGCTGTCTTACACTCAAAAACATACCATTTTGGGACAGCAAGATTAGATTGAAAACTATGAGTAACAATAAACAATATCTATCTTTAGTGGAGTATTCACAATTTAATACCTTTCTCGAAGCGTTAGAAATGACACATTGGGATATTTACGCCATGTTAGATAAAGCACTGTTTCCAAAAAGCTTTAATTTACATGAAGGCGATGGAGTGATACTTACAGAGAGGGTCTACTCTGTCTTTAACTTACTAGAAGAACAGTTGACTGAGGCAAAACTGCTTCAGTTTCTCAGCGTTGTAGCGCAAAAAAATGCGGAAAAAATCCTGCAAGCCTTGCCACTTGACGATATTTCCAACGTTGAGGGGTTTGTAACCTGTTTCACCCATGAGACTTTCCGCAGTACACCCGATAGCCAATTTTCATTGATAGATGCATTGGGAAACAAATGGTTAGTGCGTCATACACTCCCTCACAATGAAAACTTATCAATCATTGAATGTTACCTCTTGAAGTTGTTTCAGGAGCTTATAAGCGCAACAACGCAAGTAGTTTGGCAACCCAAACGAATATTTCTGCAATCTCCCCATAATCAAGAGAAGACACATAAACGTTGTAAGAAACTTTTTAATAACAATGGATTACAACTAATAAGTGAACGTGGCGTGACTGGCGTTGAATTACCAGAGGATACTCTAAAAACCAATATCAACGTCTATCACCCTCGATACGCATTCACACAAACAGAAGCTGATCTAGGTAAGAATATGCGAACTATTTCGGCGGCATTACGTTACGTTTTACCTCATTACTTATCAGGAGGAAGGCCAAGTTTGGATTTTTCTGCTGAGATTTGTGGGTTGCATAGTCGGACATTAAAGAGACGTCTACGTAAAGAAGGGGTTACTTATACGGCGTTATTGGATGAGATTATAATAAGCTTAGCCAAAGATGCATTATTACATTCAGACCAGAACATTACTGACATAAGCATTAGTCTTGGATACGACCACCCAAACCATTTCAGTCGTATGTTTAAACGCTTAACAGGGTTAAGCCCTAGGCACTATCGCAATTCGCATTGAAACATTTACTTGTCTTGAAACTTAGAAACTCCATTTTATGTTTTGATAGAAATAGTCTGTCGGAAAATTGAGAAAGGGGCGAATACTCTGAGTTAAGTAGCGCCTGACATAAACGAAACCAAAAAGGGACGGGTAGAAATACCGGTCCCTTTTCTAATTTGAACATGTCGAAAGTGGGTTAGCTCAATACGCAGTAATGATGCTGCCGACGATTAGGGCTTAGGTTGATTGGCTTCTATATCTAGCGCCGTTTGATTTGGCCTGCTGAAGTACTTCTTCCACTTTATTGGCATCATAGGAATGACGATCAGGCTAATACCGACAAGGGTCAGCATGTCTGGAATCTCGTCAAACCACATCACGCCAAATAGGGTCACAAACACCAACCCTGAGTATTCTGCGAGAGCAATTTGGTTTGCTGGCGCTTTTTTATAAGCCACCACCACAAGGGCATGGTACCCAAGAACGAACAGGTTGATTGCCATAATCCACCCAACATGGCGCCATTCAATCGCCGCCCATGCAGGTAGAGCAAGAGCCAACGCCAGCGGCAGAGTCATCACACTGGTCCAAAATAGTGTCGAGATAATGTGTTGTTCTGCGTGAAGACGTTTAATCAAAATATTGCCGACACCCATCGCGAGCGCACTGCCTAAGCCTGCAATAGCGGCCCAGTGAAATTGCTCTGGACGCAACACGATTAACACACCCACGAAACCAATCAATGTCGCCACCACTTTTGATGATGTCGGCTTCTCTTTCAGTAAAACAATAGAAAGCGGGAGCATAAGAATAGGCCCAACATAGAACATCGCATTTGCAGTCGCCAAGGTGAGGTGTGTGATGGCAATCATTGCGCAGCCGCTTCCCATTAGGATGAATTGAGCCCGCAAAAAGTTGATGCGACAACCACCTTGCATGCGCGTCTCTTTGGGTAGCTTTAGCCAAAAAGGGAGCAGCAACATTACGCTCAATAGCTGGCGGATAAACACATATTGGAACGTGGGCACTTCACCGTTCAGCACTTTGAGTGAGACGTCTGAAAAGGAGGCGAGCAGGTTGGCGAATACTAAGAGCAAAATCGCGTGGTTGGTGGCTTTGGTCATACAGAAACGGCGCTACATATTTGTCATACAATTATGGGCGCACATAATACATGAGAATCGAAAATATGTAAGAACAAAAAACCAAGTAAGAACAATGTCGTTCGATGCTTAGTGATATGGGGTGCGAGATCTGCTATTACGACCTGAGTTCAGTAGGAGAGTGCCCAGTCCAGTTTTTGAATGCTCGACTGAATGCGCTCGAGTCGGAGAAGCCAAGTTCGTGAGCTACATAGGTAATATTGCCGTCGTTCTGATTCAGTAGCGTCATGCTCAGCTCAAGTCGGTATTTATCGAACAAACGACGAAAACTCACACCTTGTTGTTTAAGTTTACGATTCAGGGTTCGAGGGCTGATGTGAAGATTGTTCGCCACGCTATCTAGGTTGGTGTCTTTCACCTCGAGCACCTTGAACGTTTCATTCACTTTGTAGATCAGGTTAGTTTTTAATGTTTTTTCCATCTGTTGATCGGCGATTCGTACTAACTCTGCATGAAAGTCAGCTTGGAATTGGCGAGGTTTTGCTTGAACAAGATCGTTAGGAAAAAGGAGATAGCGGGCGGGGAAGCCCTCCTTCATTTCAACATTAAAGACACGCTCATAGACACTCAAGAACTCATCACCGATGGTGTTCTTGTGGATGTGAATGGCGAGCTTTTGATTCGGCGCATTAAGATACCTGCGAACGAGCTTGATCATAATACTGAAATAGAGCCCCAAGCTGATGTGTGTCATCAGTGTTGTTTCGTCAATGTACTCGGGTGTGACGCCCCAAAGCTCGACTTCACCATTTTCTGTTTCACGACTGAATATTTTCAGTAGCGGATGTATATGAATGGAGTAGCGACTCAGCAGTTGGCAAAAGCTGGCGAGATCTGGCGCGGTGAGCATGGCCATTACCGGCGCGCCCATTTCAAGCTCATCGAAGTAGCGAGCGGACTCATCAAACAGGTCGATCAGTTCATGATCGAAGCGTTGGTAGATGTTGGTGATGGCGGTTTGAAGCTGATAAGCCGAGATCGATTCGGCGGAGCAAAGTTGTTTATAGACCTCTGCTCCCGACCAGATATCGCTGCTGTCACCAATTCTAGCCTGAATAGCAGAATCTAAAGTTTTAAACCAAAATATGGGCAATTGAGTACTAAAACTTTCCACCATAACTCCCTGTTATTGCTGGCGATTGAAGAGTGTTCTTCTCGGTAATATGTCCAAATTAAAGGATTTGTTTACGGGTTACAAGTAATGAAAACCTCAGTTCAATCTTAGAATTTGTAATCAACACCGACTGAAACCACATATTGTGATGATTGGTAATACTCAATGTTTGAATTCGTTGTCTTCGCGCCGAGTAGTGACACCAAAGACCAGTTTTTAGCCTCAAAGATATTGGCATATTCATAAGCAACGAAGGCGCCAAAGTCTTTGTCTTCGCGTGTCTTATTAAAGATTGGGTTCTCTTTATCATAGCTGCGTTTTGCTGCATTGAGTGTTAAAGCAAGACCATGATTTCCGTATCTTTTCGCTAGGTTGATTTCCGCGCCAAGGCTCAAGAACGACAGTGCATCACCCTCAGAATCTGAAGAGAAAACATTCATTGAAGGTGTGAGAATGCCTGACCCATCTTTCAAGTAGTACTGATAACCAGACTTGAGATAAAAGTACTTTCGTTCTCGAATCATCAGTGCGCGTTCTTCGTCAGTTAAACCAAGCCCCTTTAGACCGGTGTTTTCTTTTTTTACGTCTGACTCACCAGAAGCGACATCGAGATTAAAGTTCGAGCCCATTATTCTTGAAAGCTGCATTCGAACCACAGTGCCAGTGAGGTCGGTTTCTTTCCTATTTGAGTCAACAGCATAAGGGTCATCCCATACTTCGCCTGATATCAGAGTCGGCAAGATAGAAAAATCGACCACCATGCCGCTTTCCACTTGCTGCCTATATCCAACTTCAAATGCCAACGTACCTGTGATGATGTCGTCTCTTGAGGTACCTAAGAAAAACTGTTTGTGGTTCAAAGCGCCAAAGGTGTATTGCACCGAACCCAAAACCGCGACCATTCCCTCGGCTTCCGTGTTACCCGACGACATTAAATCGGCTTGAGATTGATGGTTGCTTTGACCAACATCGAGGTTACTTGAGTTTGCGGTGAAGCCAGTTAGGAAGGTCATGTTGCCACTGAAGCCTTCGCTTGGTGCTAGAGCTGCGAATGAATGTGGCGCAAGCGTCAGGCTTGCCAAGAATAGGAAAATAATATGTTTCATCAATAGACTCGTACTTAAATGATTTTCTAAATTGAACTGTTTTGAAAGTGAATCGCTTTTTAAAGCGCAATCGGGGCTTTTCTGTTTGCCCAAGGCTTGGCGTGTTCTAGTTGATAGGCCAATTCAAATAACAGGCGGTCGTTGCCTCTTGCTGCGGAAAAGTGGCTACCAACTGGAAGGTTCTGTTTGTTCCAATACAAGGGAACCGACATCGCCGGATTGCCTGCCACGTTTTCGATTGGTGTGTAGGACATTAATTTCTCTGAACGTGCCCAAATCTCTTTGCCGGAGTGCGCTTTCTGGTCGAAATATTCGATGTCCAAAGGAACATGGTTTGCACAAGGGGTGAGCCAAATGTCGATGTTTTTAAAGAACTCTTGGTTGTGATTGATCGCGAAGTTTCGACATCGTTCTTGAGAGTCGATATACAAGCTAGGAGTAGCTTTTAAGCGCGCTTGCATCGTACGAGCTAAATAGACGACGTTGTCGCTCACTTTGTCTGGCATTGATTCTAGCGGCATACCCAAGCGGTCGAACTGCTCAGCAAAGCTTGCCATCTTGTTACCAAATACGCCCATGTAGTTACGCATGAACACATCGCCATCTTGGATTGGTTGTTCAACTTCGATAACGATATGCCCAAGGCTTTCGAGCAAAGAGACCGTAGAACGAATGGCTGCGAGCGTATCTTCATCAGGAAGCCTACCGTGGATATCTTTGAGGGTGACGCCAATCTTTATCGGACGGTTAAGAGAAGCATTAACCATTCCTATTGGAGTTCGAGGAAAAGTCGTCTCAAAGTTATTTTTTGTATGATGCTCTGTGACTGAAACTGCCAAAGCAGCGTCACGAACGGTTCTCGACATAAACGATTGATGAGTAAAACCTTCGTTTGTTGAGCCGTCAGTTAGCCCTGATATCAAAGATTCTCGGCTTGGCTTAAAACCAAAGATTCCAGTCGCCGAAGCGGGCATACGAGAAGAACCGCCACCATCAGTAGAGTGCACTAAGGGTACATAGCCAGCTGCAATCGCCGCTGCGCCACCGCCAGTCGATGAGTGAACACCTCGGCTTAGATCCCATGGGTTGCGCGTCGCGCCATAAAGGGAGTTCTGTGTGCAGCCTAGTGTCATCATCTCAGGGATGTTCGTCATGCCAATGGTGTTCAGCCCTGCATTTTGAGTCGCTCGAATAAACCAAGAGGTCGCGTTGGGTTTTCTGCCTTGGTTTAGCTTCGAACCCAGGGTGCATTCAAGCCCAACAACATCAACACAGTCTTTCACCAAGAAAGGCACACCGGCAAAGGGTGAGTTCGGGTTAAAAGAGTTTGCACGCTCTAGCGCTAAGTCAAAGCACTCAGAAACAACCGCATTAACTTGATCGTTTGTCTGGCGAATTTTATAGATGGCTTCTTGCACGAATTCTTTTGGCGAGGCTTTTTTGTCTCTTATCAGATTCGCCATCTCAGTCGCATCCAGTGGCGAGTCAACGGTTTGGTGATCTGAAGGCAAATTTGTTGGTGAAGTTGGTGTTGCATTGGCTAAGGTAGGCAGAGAGATAGCCGCAGCAGAAACTGCACCTTTCCCCATAACTTTGAAAAAATCTCTGCGTTTTAATTCATTGATAGTCATCGTTTCTATCCCAAGTTAGAAAGTCACTATCCTTGTTTCGAAACCTAGCTCGCTAGGCCTAGCGTCACTCCATGTGCTGATTTATGGGACTAGAATAAAGATTGGCGTGTTGGCTTGCAGTGCAAATACCGCCAATGTTCATACCATTCACGCCAACTGGTTTGTCGGGTTATGTATAGGGAGGGGTTATTGCTCTGCTGCTAGCCAAAAGCTCGACAGGTCTTCAAACAGATCATCATTATCTAAAATACTGAGATGGTTTTCGTTGTAAGCACGAATTTGGTCGGCGTTCAATTGAGCGGGGCGTGATAACTGGCTTGATAAATTGATGACGCCATCGTTACTGTTGGTATTAAACAGATCACCCGAGTTATAACCAAAGGCTAAAAAGTGGGGAATGTGGATTTGATTGTTTTCAACAAATAAGTCGCTAATAAATTGGCCGTCTGGGTTTAAGTCAACCCAAGCAGGCATTACCACGGGAGAGTATTCCACCCCTTGCTTAGCTGACTCGACACCACCAAACGGCGAAGAGATGGTGGTTACGCTGCTAATAAAATCACATAACTGCCCAATGCGACACTGACGAATACTGTTAGTCACGATCAAGCCACCCATACTGTGGGCAACAACATGCAACTGTTGGATCTTATATTCAGTCACAACTGTATGGAATAGGTTATTTAAGCCTTTCGAATTCAAAGACAGAGACAGACCTGAAGGGTAGTTAAACACCCATATTTGGTATTTAGATTGGTCCACTTTTTCAATGAGAGGGGCGAAATCTAAAGCCGTTGAATTGATTCCATGTACGAATAGGATTGGGATTTTATTTGGGTCATATTCAGATAGAAAATAGAGCCCAGCATTATCTTCAAGTAAGAAGGTCAGCGGCTGCCACATACCGAGTTTTGCATTCCTTTTCTCAAAGGGAGAATCTGTTAAATTCACCACGGTACCTATATCGACGAGGTCTAACTCTATTTTCAATAGTGAGGACAATGAACGATCAACAAACGCGCTTGGGGCATCACTCTCATTAATGGCGAGTGATACTTCGATTGTCGATTTGTCTTTGTGATCGCGCAGGTTAATCACACTGAATGCTTCATCAGCTTGTAGGGTTAGGTCTTGATTCTTATCTTCAAAGATAAGTAGGTAATGGATGCTATTTGATAGTTGTAAGTGAATACTGTCGCTGTCTATGATGCCATCGTAGCCATCCACTTCGCTTTTATTGATGTCTTTAATTTGTTCAATCACCACGGCAGAATCTGAGGCCGGTTGACTCAAGGTGATGGTGTACTGATTGGTTATGGAGTCGATAGCTTGTATCTCATTAGATAGGTTTCTAAAGTTACTGCACCCTGATAGCACTGAACTGAGTAACAGCACTGTACTGAGTAAGCGTGCAGTCAGTAATCGTCTCATTCCAATCTCATCCCCATATCAACAAGCTTCGTCATTCAATCAACAAATCTTATACATAAACAAACAGCATGAATTTAATACTAGCAAGAAAACAGAGAGTTAGGTCATACGTGTTCTTGATCATGTCCTGTTTTGATTCGAGTTTATTTATTCCATGCAGCTCGACAGCGTTATGGCTGATGCCGATGTGCTTTACAGATTGTCTTTTCGATACTGATTGTTGGTATACGATTTTTACGATTCTCAATCGCTTTGATTCATGAAAATTATCGGCCATGCGAAAAAAATTGAACTTTATTATTTTAGTTAAGTCGTATTGCTACGTTTACCATCACCAGACATCTGCAGTTTAGATATGATCTCAAGTCGAAACACACATCAGCTAACTCGTAGCGCACTATTATTAGTGGGTTGGGTTATCTGTTTCTGTCTCGCCAGTAATATGAGTTTTATCCAAGGTTGCAAAGTAAACTATGAAAACAGTGATTCTGCGATTTCTAATGTCCTGCAGGTAAACCAGATTGATGATGGTGGCGGTTTTATCAAGGGTGCATCTCAATCTCAAGACGACCAATCCGTCCACAAATGTGAGTTATCAGAACACCTGATAAATTTTGATCACCACCAAGTCAATGATCAAGCTATATTCACGTACTTCATACTCGTTGTAGTCGTATTGTGGCTGCTAAGTACTGTCCCGTATTTCCCTCCATTCACTGAGCCAATCCTTCACAAGGGTAGGCGCATCCATCTCAAGGTCTGTGTCTTTAAAGAATGAGAATAAGAGCGTTTAACTAACACTCATATTATTCATTTTTTAAGGAAAAATTAGACATGCCTAAAAGCAAAATGTCATTGCACTTTGTTGTGCTTTGGCTATTCGTTGCGCTGTGTTCAACATTCACTGTGAACGCAAGTGCGAGCGAATCGATGACTCCTGTTACAACGGGTTGGATGCAAGACAAGTTACATCCGTATGTAGAAACGCGTTTTGTCATGACAGGACAAATTAATAAAGAAGATAAAACCGCGGCGGGTTATCTGGAAGTGAACCTTTCTGATGAATGGAAAACTTACTGGAGAAGTCCTGGTGAAGGAGGCATTGCGCCCAAAATCAAATGGGCCGACTCTAAGAACGTTTCGCAACTGCAATGGTTTTGGAAGTTTCCCCAACGCTTCAATTTGCTCGGCATAGATACGCTAGGTTACAAGCACAACATCATCTTCCCGATGAATCTTCATATTGATGATATGAACAAACCTGTTGAGCTTAATGCTGTGCTGACGATGTCTTCATGCACCACCATATGTATTCTCACGGATTTTGATATCAACTTGGTGTTTAACCCAAGTGAGATGACCGTGGATAACGACGCGATGCTTGTCTACGCCAAAGCAATGAGTGAAGTGCCGAAAGATTCACCGCTTGTAGAAGGTACATCTACGATTTGGGATGCTCGCAAGTCGCAACTTCAAGTTATTGCTACACATCAAATTGGCTGGACTGCACCCGATGTAATCGTGGATGGTGATTCAGATGAAATGCAAGATGCTGACTTTGGTATTCCTCACATTGAAATTGAAGGTAACCAAGTTATTGCGACTTACGATGTAAGTAGCTGGATGGGCACACCCGATCTTAACAACCAGCACATCCGTGTAAGCATCAAAGACAAAGACTTCATCACAGAATATCCAACCACTGTTACCAACGGCATTGTAGGCAACAGCTCTATGATTAGTATGGTGCTTTTAGCGCTATTAGGTGGGTTGATTCTCAATATCATGCCCTGTGTATTCCCTGTGCTTGGAATGAAACTAAGTGGGGTTATTTCTGCTCAAGGCATGGCAAGAAAACAAGTTAGGTTCCAATTCCTTGCATCTGCAAGTGGCATCCTCGCATCCTTCTGGCTAATAGCCACTTTCTTGGCTGTGTTAAAAGTTTCAGGCAGCGTTATCGGTTGGGGAATTCAGTTCCAAAACGGTTGGTTTATCGGTGGGATGTTTATCGTCACCGCTCTTTTCAGCGCCAATATGTTAGGGCTTTTCGAAATCCGTCTTTCATCGAATGCAAATACATGGATGGCAACCAAGGGCGACAGTAGCTACGTCGGACACTTTACTCAAGGTATGTTCGCAACGCTATTGGCTACGCCATGCTCTGCTCCATTTCTTGGAACAGCCGTCGCCTTTGCTCTCGCCACTACTATCCCGACGATGTTTGGTATTTTCACAGCTCTTGCCGTTGGTATGGCGCTTCCATGGATTATCGTTGCTGCATTCCCATCGATAGCTTTGGCGTTGCCTAAACCCGGGGCATGGATGAACCGTGTTAAATACCTGTTCGGCGGAATGATGCTAATCACTAGCGTTTGGCTCTTTAGCTTGCTTCGACCTCATGTCCCTCAATTGTGGTTATACGCAATATTGGCAGTCAGTGTTTGCCTATTACTTGTCAGGTTGGTTCAAGTGCATGGAATCAAGACTGCGGGTGCTGTTGCCTTGCTGCTGTTGAGTGTTATCTCTGCCTCGTTATTTGTCGAGAAAGCAACATCTAAAATGCTGCCACCAGAACCTGAGTGGGAAGCTTTGTCTACCGAAGTCATTGATGAACATGTTGCTAATGGCCAAGTGGTTTTTGTTGATGTCACTGCTGATTGGTGTGTGACTTGTAAAGCAAACAAGATAGGTGTTTTTTTACAAGATCCGGTCTACAGCGCATTGACTGAAGGTGATGTAGTGCCGATGGAGGGCGATTGGACAGTCCCAAGTGATAGCGTCACGTCATACCTACAAGATCACAACCGATTCGGTGTTCCGTTCAATATGGTTTATGGCCCTAATGCCCCAGAAGGTATTGAGCTTCCTGTCATCTTAACCAGTGATGCGGTGATGGAAGCCATTGAGAAGGCAAGAGGTGATGACGAATGATTAGAATAAAATCTAAGGTAAAACCTCAGACCAAAAAGCAGAAGTTGAGATCGGCATTACTGTATACCTTGTTCGCGGCGGTCGTGGTCTTTGGTGTTGATTATTGGCGTACAAAAGACGTTCCAATGCAGAACGTTCCGCCAATGGTCGGAATGTCGTTATCCGGTAAACCGATAGATGTAATTGAAATGAGTAAGAAAGAGCCGGTATTAGTTTATTTTTGGACGACATGGTGCGTGGCCTGCAAATTTGTGACGCCAGTGGTTGATTGGTTTTCATCAAGCTATCCCGTCGTTGGTGTTTCACTGACTTCGGGTAAGGATGAAAGAGTTCGACGTTACATGAATGCTAAAGGGTATAGCTACGACAACATTAATGATACTGAAGGAAAAATAGCACGCGATTGGGGGATCTCCTTAACGCCAACACTCATTGTTATTAATGATGGAAAAGTAACTAGTGTTACTTCAGGAATTACTACGCCAATAGGCATCGCAGCCCGACTTTGGTTAGCTAAGTATTAATGGGAAAAATATGAAATTCATAACAAAAAGCATCATCACATTATTAGTTACACTGGCTTTCTCTCCTGTCACTTACGCAATGACAAAACAAGAAAAGATTGCCGAGATAACGCAAATGTTAGAAACGAATGAAGGTATTATCGATTCGGTTCATGACAGTCTGGCTGCTTACATAGATCAACAAAGTAGTTTCGATAAAACGTTGGCCGAGAGCCATGACTTTATTTATAACAACCCACACCACCCTTGGTATGGTTCCGAACATCCAAAACTGACGATCGTAAACATGACTGATTTTAGTTGCCCGTGGTGTAAAAAGTTAGATCCTGTTCTTCGGAAAATAGCGGATGAGTTTCCTAATGACATCAAGGTAATAAATATTTACATCCCTCTAAAGGAGAGAGATTCACCACTGAACTCAGCAACCTTTGGACTCAATGTCTGGAACAATGACAAAGAAAAATACAAAGCAGTTGAAGAGATGTTGATCAGTAAGCCTGGCATTCACAACGTTCGTTCGATAATGAAAGTAGCGAAGAAGAATAAAGCCACCGATTACGTTTCTTCAGACAGTGAAATAGCGATTGAAGTTGCTGAAAACTATAATTTGTTTACTAGGCTGGGTGTTCGAGGTACACCAGCGATGCTCATTGATGGAACATTGCTCCCCGGTTACTTGCCATACGAAAAACTATATCCAATAGTAAAGGCTAAGCTAGAAGAGAAAAGTAAATAGAATAAACTTACGATAACTTAATTATTATTCTTTGATGGATAAAAAGCCCTATTGATTAGGGCTTTTTTTATTTTAATGTTAATTGTAAAAGTAGTTCACAACTTAATAAACAATGTATAACGCAGCTAGTCCAAATATGCCTAAAAAACTCAGAACACCACATGTTGAGTACAACAACAGTCTCATTATTAATTCCTGATTTAAAAAATGATTAATAGTATTTACTTTTATAAATTGTCTTATGTGCAATTTAAGGGCGTGGGGTTGACAAAGTTATATTAAAGTAGCACCTCCTGATAAATTATCACTTAGCATTTAGTTAGATGCTATCTATGCTGAAATAATTCCATTTTCTTTGTGTTTTTTTAGAAATAATCAGAGGGTTTTTATACTGCATTTTTACAGTTTGATATTCTATTTTTAATTTTCATATGGTTGTTAATACGTAAATGTAAATTAATTCATCGAGTGGAAAATAACTCGTAGCATGGCAGTGAATTTATATGTTTTATTGAGTGAATTGGATATCTAAGATTTTCAATGGAAGGTGAGATCAGTTTTAGGCGATCCAAAAAAAGCAAACAACCAAGTTAATCATCTCGGTTATTTGCTTTAGGTTTGTTGTTTTGTGGGGTAGGGGAAGAGCGCTTTTCGAGGTTAAAGCGTGTTTTTGTACACCTTACCGTCTTTCATGATCAATTTTTGTGTCTCTGTGTTTGCCACACAAGCAACACTTTCCAGTGGGTTGCCATCGATGATCAATAGGTCGGCATACGCGCCTTCAACGATCTGACCTAACTTGCCTTCTTGGTATGGGTGTTGGTAAGTCGACATTTCGAACAAGCGACCACAGTTTGATGTCGCCATGCGAAGTGCGGTGATGGTATCGAATACTTGCTCAATCGCACCAAGTTCATTCAATTGTGTCGCATGAACGTTGGTTTCACCCACACAGTCAGTACCAAAAGCAATGTTCTGAATGTCGTATTTCTTAATCAGTTCTGCTGACTTGAACATGGCTTTGCCTACGCGTTCTGTCTTGCGGTATGTCTCCTCATTCGGCAGCGGGATCTTGCGCTCTGCAATCAATGAAGAGGTAAAGTAAGAAGGAATCACCCAAATGCCTTTCTCTTTAATGATCTCGGCAATGTCGTCGTCCATGATGGTCGCGTGTTCGAAAGACATCACGCCCGCCTCAGCTGCTCGGCGCATCGCATCTGAAGTGTGGATGTGCGCAGCAACATAAGTGCCGTAATCGGAAGCGGCATCAACCGCAGCTTTCATCTCTTCAGATGTGAATTGCAATGTGTCTAGCGGATCAAATGTTGAAGATGCGCCACCACCCGCCATGATCTTGATTTGAGAAGCGCCCATAAACAGCTGTTCGCGAACCGCTTTTAAGACTTCTGAACGACCATCTGCCACTTTCATTGCACCAAGCTTCATCATTGGTGAATCTTCATGCCCGTTAGCTAAACGCTCTTGTGCTTGGTTTTGACGGTAATCGGAATGACCACAGGTTTGCGAGATAGCCGCCATCGAAGGAAGAATGCGTGGGCCGGTGGCATAGCCGTTGTCGATACTGTTTTTAAGGCCAAGCGTATTACCCGCCACATCGCGAATGGTAGTAAAGCCGCGCATTAACATCTCTTCAGAAATCTTTGCTGAGCGAATCGCTACTTCTTCACGCGTCATGGTATCAATCACATTGAAAGGTGCAGATAGTGTGATATGAACGTGCGCATCAATCAGGCCTGGCATGACCGTACCACCTTGAGCATCAATCGTTTCATCGGCAATCGTTGGGTCAATCTCTCCAATCTGAGTGATCAAGTTATCTTCGATGAGGATCGATACGTTCTCGATTAAGTTGTTATCAACACCGTTAAATACGTTCGCGTTAGTGATTAGCTTTTTCATAGTCTGCACCTTTTGGAAATGAGTGTGTGTCACTGATGGAGTCATCTTATGGGGCGCAGCATTTGAAGAATGGCCATTTGGTGACAGTGATGAATTGGGTGTGTTTTTGCTATTGCTATAAGAGAGGCAAGGGGGATTTCTATTGAATCATTAATTTGAGAAATGAATGTTGGCGGTGTCATGAAATGGTAAGTTTTGCTTCGATTCGAACGCTAAGATGTATTTCAAATCAAGGCTACTTATCAAATTAGAGAGAGACAGAATGACTAAATCAGACAAAGTTTACGGGTTCAACACACCACAACGTCTATTCGTAGGTTACACGTTAGCCGTGCTGGTGGACTTGGTCGTACTTAATTTCTTCGATGAGTACTGGGACTTCGTCAGCATTGAGTCTTTCACTATCTCTTTGATAGCGGCGTTGTTGTTGCAGTTGTTGTTGAAGCTCTCTATTGGTTTAGAACACAAGATTGCTGAGCACTTCAAAAGCAAGCCGGGCACCGCGCCTAAGGTTTATCGAGCAATCACCACTTACATTATCTTAGTGGGCTCAAAATTCGTGATGTTAGAAGCGATTAACCTTCTGTTCGGCGAGAAGGTGAGCTTTACAGGCCCTTGGGGCGGTGTGGTAGCGTTCTTCGCTGTGGTATTTACGATTCTGGTTGCTGAAGTGATTGTATCGAAGATCTACTTTGCTCTGGATGATAAACAAGATTCAAATGTGAAAGCGCTTAAAGAGACCAACGCGTAACACAACATAAAATACCTATGTGAATAACAGACGAGCCAGCTGAATAAGCTGGCTCGTTTTCGTTTGAGTTGCGATAACCAATTCGATACGCTAATTGGCTTTATTTTTCGTAAACCACATCCCCGCGTAACACCGTCATCAACACTTGAGTCTTAGCGATTTGTCTTGCTGACACTGTGGTGATGTCGCGTTCGAGAATGGCGAAGTCAGCGGATTTCCCCACCTCAATAGAACCTGTTACGTCTTCAATTCCAAGACTTTTGGCTGCATTAAGCGTGTAAGCATCAATCGCGGTGTAGATATCGGTTAGGCCGGTTTTGCCCATGATCAAGCTGTTCGCGATGCCGACCAATGGGTTGATGTCGTGTACGTTCCAATCACTGCTTAAGGTGATATTGGCGTCGGTCTTGAGTATTGCATCGAGGTTCATCATGGCTTTGGCACGGCGAGCACCAAGGAAAGCTTCGGCCCATTGGTGTTGGTGCCTTGCAACGTAATCAGAGCCAACTTGGAAATCTGCAGTTACATCTAATTGGCGAAAGCGTGGCACATCTTCATCATTGACTAATTCGACATGGGTTAGGGTGTAGGGCTTGGTTGAACCTTGTTTGCGAATGCTTTCTATCGCATCAAGCGATTCACGAACCGCTCCATCACCAATGGCATGAATGTAGGCACTAAAGCCGATCTTTTCGAGTGCAGTTAGCCACTCTTTCATTTGTTCTGGCGGAATATAGTTCAAGCCATTAGGAGACAGGGGTAGATAGGTATCTAAGTAAGGTGCGAGCGTTTTGGCTGTGCCATTGATAAAGATGCCGTCGCTGTACATTTTCACTTGATCGACAAGTAGCAGACGACTTTTATCGTCGGAATACATCTTTTCAAAGACTTCTAATTGAGAAGGCATTGCCATCGATGGATATACCCAAGGACGTAGCGATACACGCGCCGTTAAGTCTTGATTTTGCTCGGCCTCTAGCCAAACGTCATACCAACCTCGTTTCCAATACATGCGACCGTCACCAATGGTGGTGATGCCGTGGGCTGCCGCTTCCTCAAGCCCGAACATTAACCCTTGGTAGCTTTGCTCAAACAGTTCGCTTTGGCTGTTCCACGCCATCTCCATCACTTGATCGCCAGCATTGTCTAATAAGATGCCATTGAGCTTGCCGCTATCAGGATCTTTTAAATAAGCGCCACCTTGTAGATCAGGAGATTGTTGGCTAATTCGGGCAATTTTCAGTGCTTTAGAGTTGACCCACATCGAGTGTGATGTCTGCTCCATAAGCACCACGGGGCGATCCGGGAAAATGCTATCGATGATCTCAAGTGGTGTGTATTCAGAGTCGCTGTCGAGCGTGGCTTCCAAAGAAAAACCATAGCCCATAAGCCAACCTCTGCCGTCAGTGTCGGCATTGATTTTACACGCTTCTAAGTAAGGGATTTGCTCTTCTAATGTGGCTTCAGAGTCCAGTTCACAATTGCCACCCAACTCTGAGGCGGCTTCAAACACATGGTTATGGTTGTCAATGAACCCCGGCAAGACAAAGGCATTGTTTAGATCAATGACATCAGTACTTTGCCCTTGAAAAGTTTGCGCCTGTGATTGGTTACCAATGAAGATGATCTTGCCGTTGTGGGTAACGATCGAGTCCGACTCACGATGCCCGTATATATCTGCATTGGTAAATATCTGGTCTGCACTTTGGCTTTTAACAGCTGTTTGTGTTTGAACAATAGTGTTGGCTTGTGCAAGAACCGGAGCTACGGCCGTTAAGCTTGCGAGTAATGCCACCCATGCAGTGTGTGACAGAGTGAGCTTGTTGTTCATTATTATGTCTTCCATGTTCCACTGTTTAATAAGTATAGAAAGCGAGTGGCAAGTGTGAAACTCTACATGAATGACAAATAAAAACCGCGATTAATCAATGAATTGTGGTTTGAATAAGCCTTCCATTACGACTCTTGTCTTAGGCTCTTACGCAGATCTTTCTTATATTCGTCATAAGAGTTATAGCCATAGAATTTCCAGGTGTGGTCACCCTTAATATTGTGACTGTAGGTGATCTCGCCGATCCACTGTTGACGTGTGGCAAGAATCATATCGCGAATTTTTAATAATAAAGTGTCCATAGTTGCTCTCCTGATTAAGTTCACTTGCAGTATATTTATCGGAGACGAAGAGAAGAGTACCGTCAGCGCAATGTTCAATACTTTTCAGTCAATGTACTGATTTGGGTGGTTTGTTACGTATACTTTCAATATTAAAAGGTCATTGAGTATCGTAATGAAAGGTTACTTGGAAAAAGTGCCACAACGAGTTGGCATGTCTTGGCGCTATAAGAAAATTGTCGAGAACAGTAAAAGCTATGGTTGGCATAGACATGAAGAGTACGAGATAGCGATACATCGTCACTTTGTTGGCCATAGTTTTATTGGGCACCATCAAAGCGATGTGTTTCACAACCACATGATTTTGGTAGGGCCAGATTTGCCTCATGCTATTTATTCTGAAGAGAGCGCTGATGACCAACGAGTATGTGAAACACATGTGATTTGGTTTCGTAAAGACTGGATAGAGCCGTTGATAGACAGTTGTCGAGAGCTCGAACCGTTGCGTGCATTGCTGGAAGATTCAAAGAAAGGCCTGCAGTTTTCGTCCGCTACCGCAGAGAAGGCAACGGAATTGTTAGATAGGGTGATGGAGAAACCACCACACCAACAGTTACTCACCTTATTCTCGTTGTTTTCGGTATTACTGGATGACGAAGAGGTGGTGCAGTTGATCAACCCGATCTTTAAGGACAATGAAGGTGATGAGATCAGCGATAAGTTAGATAAGGTCGAAGCCTTCTTAATGAATCACTTTATTCAAGATATCTCGATTAACGATTTAGCCAGTCACCTATACATCAGTGAGAGCAGTGTTAGGCGTTTATTTCAAAAGCACTATAAAGAGAGCTTCAGTCAACGGCTTAAAAAGATCAGGTTGAACGTCGCGTGCGACTTGCTGATTAATACGTCATTGCCTGTCAGTTTGATCTTGGAGAAAGTGGGATACGACAACCAAGCCAACTTCAATCGTCAGTTTAAATCCTATAAACAGGTGACGCCGACTCAATATCGAATAGCAATGAAACGTCATTGATTCATTCGCAGACTAAACGATTCACATAAGATTCTGAATAAATTACAGTTAAGTGAACTATAAAAATGGATTTAACGTATTACCAAGGATGTAAGTTTATGTTTTCACGAGACTTACTCGCATTACTAATAAAAACAAGTCGAGGTTAGGATGAAAAAAATATTATTGCTGCTTAGCGTGATCTTATTGGGTGGTTGTGTCGGCATGCCCGAAACGGTTAAGCCCGTTCAACAGTTCGAGTTGGATAGATACTTAGGGAAATGGTACGAAGTGGCTCGTTTGGATCACTCGTTTGAGCGTGGCTTAGACAACATCAGTGCTGAGTACAGCCTGCGTGATGATGGCGGCGTGAAGGTGATTAACCGAGGCTATTCGGCGGAAGAGGGTGAATGGAACGAAGCAGAAGGCAAAGCGTATTTTGTTGAAGGCAGCGAACAAGGTTATTTGAAAGTGTCTTTCTTTGGCCCTTTCTACGGCGCTTATGTGGTGTTTGAATTGGACAAAGAGGGATACCAATACGCGTTTGTTTCAGGCCCAGACACCGATTACTTATGGCTGCTTTCAAGAACACCAGAAGTTGCGCCAGAGGTGATGGAGAAGTTCAAAAGCATGTCTAAAGAGCGTGGCTTCAATACCGATGAGCTGATCGTTGTGGAACATACCCAATAAATCGATCGCTGCTATTGGTGAGAGTGATTGATGATTGATAAGGCACAGAGGATGAATTTCTCTGTGCCTTTTTAATTATCTGAGAGTTAGTCTTGCTTACGCACTTGCAATACGCTCAGTACAGATAGTGAAAGGAAGAACGTTGGGTCGCTCCAACCAAAGCCAACAAAGATTCCTGTAAACGCCGCATACAGTGTGATGATAGCGCCGAGCATATTCGTAACCACTAAGCCTTGGATGAGCTTTTTAGCGGACACGCCAGGTTCAATGTCTCTAAGCAACCAGCTTATCGCTGCGATACCACCCAAAAATATACTGGTGTGTTGAGAGAGAAAGTACGCGTACTTATCATTGATCTCTACGCCGTACATTGGCCACATAACGGTGGGTAGGAAAAACAGCGCGAAGGCAAACCCTGCGTAAATGATGCCGTGTAGGCTCAAGAATGTTTTGTTGTTCATTGTGTCGCTCTCTTTTTCAACTTGGTGATATCGCGAATCTGTCTCTTTGCTCAATACTTGAGTGAGTGAATGAGCGATGTGTTAAGCGTTGATTGGGCCTTTATTAATGGTAGTTAATGGCTGATTGACGTCAAAAATCACACCACGCACTTCCTCTACACCCATCTCTTTTAAGCGAGCAGCGTGCATCGCTAGATAGGTTTCAGCACTCAGCTGATCTTCAAATAAGTAGACGCCGCCCCCCAGTTTTTCTGCTTCGTTCTCTGTCCAGATTTTCCAGATCATGCCCGGCTCGTTGTTAATAGACTTTGCTAGGTCAACGAGTGCGTTTGACATCTCTTCACCGAAAGGGCCTGAAAATTCAAAATCAACTTGTAGTAGTTTCATGGTGCTTCTCCGTTTAACAAATTCTGTTTAGCAAATAGGTGTTTAAGACAAACAAGCCATTCTCGTTTGTTGTTGAAACTCATATTACCTGTAAAAAACAGACAGAAAAGTTCATAATATTGCCATTAACTGTCAGGATTTTAGACCGATGAGATTAAAGACCACCCTAGACCAATGGCAAACGCTTTACGAAATTGACCGTGCAGGCAGCATTCAGGCGGCGGCCGTGCAATTGAATAAGAGCCATACCACGCTGATTTATGCTTTGAGAAAATTGGAGGATCAATTGGGTGTGTCTTTGGTGCAAGTTGAAGGTCGCAGGGCGGTCTTGTCGGAGGATGGGAAATCACTGTTACGCCGTGCGAGCAGTATGTTGGAACAAGCTCGCGAGCTAGAGTTGATCAGTGAACAGCTAGCGAAAGGTGTTGAGTCTGAAATTGTGGTTGCTGTTGATCACTTGTGCTGCCTTCAACGGCTTTATCAACCGATGGCTGCATTTTTGGCGGAGAACAACACCACATCGATACAAGTGATAGAAACGTCACTGTCTAAAACAACGGAAATGGTGACTCAAGAACTGGCTGATGTGGCTATCATCAACTTGCCTATTACTAATTACTCAGCCGAAGCCTTTGGTTTTACGATGATGGAGCCAGTAGTTGCTAGCTCACATCCGTTAGCAAGTGCCGTTTCAGTGTCGTTGAATCAACTGTCGTCTTTGCCGCAAATTGTGGTGCGAGATTTAGGTGCTCAAACTAGTCAAGGCAGCAAAAAGCAAGGGAACAAACAGGATGTGGGTTGGTTGAAGTCGAGTCAGCGTATTACGGTGGATAATTTCGACCATGCGTTTGGCGCGGTAGAGCAGGGAGTCGGGTATTGTCGACTACCAAAGCACATTGTTGAAAGTCGAGGAAGTGACAAGCTCACTGTATTGAATGTCGAAAATGGCAGTGGGTATCACGTTCCGCTGCACCTGACTTTACCAAAAGGAGCCAAGACAGGCCCTGCTGCTAAACGTTTCTATGAGTTACTTCTTGAGTCAGCTTCAAAGGCGAGCTAACGGTTAAATATTCTAAGATTAACGAGGCTGATTGCCGTTTAAGAATAGCGCGACACATTCGCGAGTGTAGTGAAGTCTTTCTTCTTCAGATTCTCCGCTATCGTGTCCGAAGAATCCCCAATACGCTGACTTACCATGGAACATCAGCAGCAGTTGTCTTGCTGCAATGATCGGTGAGCTTGATGTTGATAAGATCAAATCACCCGATTCCACTTTGCTTTGTAGATAATCGGCGAGCAAAAGGGTGGTTTTTTGTGGCCCTGTTTCTAAGTAGATTGAAGCGATCTCTGGGTGCGTGTTGGATTGGCTCACCGCATTTTGAAAGGTCTGTCTGGACTGCTCATCAAGTAACAAATCTTGAAACTTCACACCAAACTTCACCAACTCGTCTTCCAAAGTGGCATTCATATCAAAAGCAGAAGGGCTGAGTTCACGCTCAGCACACTTAGTTTGCATGCAGGTTTCGAAAAGCTCGTCTTTGTTTTTAAAGTGAGAGTAGACCGTTTGCTTGGAAACGTTCGCTGCTTTGGCTATCTGATCCATATTGATCTTGAAGCCATGTTCAGAGAAAAGTTTACTTGCTGCGGTTAAGATCTGCGATCTCTTCTGTTCACTCTTGATGATTTTTGTCACGTGCTTGCTTCTCGTTACTTGGTGTTGGGTCGTTACCTAGCTTGTCTCTTTGCTTAACGCCTATTGATACTCAGTAATAGGTATCTCATTTGGCGCTAAGCATTATGCTTTTTGTGATGGTTTTATCAATCATTAACCATGAAACTTATTTTTAACATAATCAAACTAGACAGTCTAGTTTGGTTTGGTTAGTCTAAAAAAAGAACATAATTGAGTACCGCATAGGAACAGGAAGTATGTATAAATTGATGAAGGGAAGCGCAGTAGCAGTGGCGTTGTCGACTCTTCTTGTCGGGTGTGGTGAAAATACACAAGCCGAGACAGCATCCGATGCAGATAGTGCTGCAGTGGAATCGAAAAGTGCAGCGTCGACAGTCTTAACAGTGGAAACTGTCGCTTTGGAACGCTCTCCATCGTATGCAGTACAACGTGAATATGTCGGTGTGGTAAAGGCGGGTCAACAGGCGAATTTGGGTTTTGAATTGGCGGGCAAGGTCAATGAGATTCTGGTGGATGTCGGTGACACAGTCACAACCGGTCAGCCATTGATCCGATTGGATACTCAACTTTTAGAAACCGAGTCTAGCCAACTGAAAGCGCAGGCTGAAGAAGTGAAAGCTCAGTTGAGTCTTGTTGCTGCTAACTTAAAGCGTCAACGTTCATTGAAAGCGAAAGGCTTCAGTGCCGAAGCGGAGATTGATTCTCTTACCAGTGAGCAACGGGTATTGCAGGCGAACTTGCTGCGCATCGATGCATCGGTAAAAGGCAACGAATTGAAACTGGTGAAATCGACAGTGCTTGCGCCTTATTCTGGCACTATCGCGACACGCTTTGTCTCGCTCGGAGATGTGGTGAATGTGGGTAATCCAACTCTTACACTGCTCGCTTCTGAGGGAAAAGAGGCCTTCATCGGTATTCCTGCTCACCAAATGCAAAAAGTCACCTCACTTTCTTCCCCAAACATCCGAGTAGGAAGAACAGATTATGCCGTGGAGCTATTGAATCCCGGCGCAATGGTGGATACCCAATCTCGTAGTGTTGGCTTGCGTTACCTGTTTCCTGAAGAGTCGTCGGTATTAGAAGGGCAACTTGCTTACCTTAAATTTGATGAACAGATTGAAGAGCAAGGTTACTGGGTGCCATTAACCGGTTTGATTGATGGATTGCGCGGTGTGTGGAACATCTTTGTGATTGGTGAAGACAATAAGGTTGAACGTAGAAGTGTTCAGGTTCTGTTTGCCAACAATCAACAAGCATACGTGAGTGGGGCGATTGAAGACGGTGAACAAGTGATTGCCAGTGGCTTACATCGTTTAGTTCCCGGACAAACCGTGAAGCCAACAAGCGCGGCTGAGTAGGTAATAGTATGAAAATAATAGAGACTATTTCCAACACTCGACTGCTTATCTTGATGACCGCGCTGCTGATGGTGAGTGGTATTTCGGCGTTCATGACCTTGCCACGTGCAGAAGACCCAGTAATCATCAACCGTTACGCGAACATCACAACCAGTTTCCCCGGTGCCAGTGCCGAGCGTGTTGAAACCTTGGTTACTGAGGTTATCGAGAATAAGCTGCGTGAACTGAGTGAAGTTAAACTCGTGAGCTCAACCTCTAGGCCGAGCGTATCAATTGTCACGTTAGAACTTAACGACACCATTACCGAGCCAGAACCCGTCTGGTCCCAAGCTCGCGACAAGTTATCTGACATCGAATCCATTTTGCCTGCGGGCTCTCTATCTCCCGATCTCGATAGCGACCATACCTATGCTTTCACAACTATCGCATCTCTAACTTGGTCTGGTGCAGGCGAGCCTGACAGATTAACTCTGGGCCGTTATGCCAAAGAGCTCGCCAAGCGGTTGCGAACCTTGTCGGGTACCGAATTCGTTGATGAATATGGGATGCCGCAAGAAGAGATTCAAATCAGTTTACGTACGGCCGATGCCGCTGCTCTGGGGCGTTCGAGCGCCAATATCGCTGAATCGCTCGAAGGGGCAGACGCCAAGAACTCTGCGGGTGAACTGGTCAGTGCCTATTCCCGTTTTGGTTTGGAAATTGAATCTGAACTGGACTCCATTGAACGTATTAAGCAAGTGCCAATCGCCACTGACAGCAATGGCCACATCATCCGTATGGAAGACATTGCGTCTGTAAAACGAGGTGAGAAAACCCCACAAGATCAGATTGCGATTATTGATGGTGAGCCGGGTGTGATTGTCGCGGCAAGAATGCATCCTGATCTGCGAGTCGATAACTGGACGTCGCGAGCCAATGCTCTGATTGGCAAATTTGAGCAAGAGTTACCAAGTAACGTTAAGGTGACAGTGCTCTTTAATCAGCAAGGTTATACCGAGACTCGCTTAGACGATTTAGGCAAAAGCTTGATGATCGGTTTCGGTCTGATCTTGATTGTGCTGTTTGTCACTTTAGGCGTACGTGCCGCGATCTTAGTCGCCATTTCTCTGCCGTTAACCTCATTACTGACCCTGTCGATCATGAAAATGACCGGTGTGCCGATTAACCAAATGTCGGTGACAGGCCTAATTGTGGCGCTCGGGATCATGGTGGATAACGCGGTGGTGATGGTCGATACCATTCAAGCGTATCGTTTAAAAGGGCAACAACGAGCTGAAGCAACCATGAATGCATTGAAGCATTTATGGGTGCCGTTATTAGGCTCAACCTTAACTACGGTGTTGGCGTTTGCCCCGATTATCTTGATGCCGGGTGCATCGGGTGAATTTGTCGGTGGTATTGCGATTACCGTTTCTTTCTCGTTGATCGGCTCTTACATAATCTCGCACACCTTAATTGCGGGCTTGGCGACCAAGCTATTGCCGAAACAACTCAGCGATGTCGATAAGAAAGGCCAACATCACTGGTACATGACCGGCTTAAGAATTCCGGCTTTGACGCGTTGGTTCTCATCTTCTGTCCGCTTTGGTGTCACGCATCCAATCATCACGATTGCTTTGGTGCTGTTGGTTCCGTTTACTGGCTACTGGAGTATGTCTCAGCTGACTGAGCAATTCTTCCCGCCATCAGACCGAGACATGTTTGAGATTCAGGTTTACATGCCACCTCAAGCGAGCATTTACGCCACCAAAAACACCTCTGAAAAAATAGACGACATCATTCATCGTTACCCTGAAGTGGAACGCATTGATTGGCTAGTGGGCGCAAACTTCCCATCCTTCTATTACAACCTGCAAGCAAGGCAAAACAATGCGCCATACTTCTCGCAAGCGATGGTGAAAACAGAGAACTTTGACCAAGCTAATGCGCTAATTCCACAGTTGCAAAAGGTGTTGGATGAAGAAGTTCCTGAAGCACAAATCTTGGTACGTAAGCTCAACCAAGGGCCTCCATTTACTGCGCCCGTTGAACTGCGAGTTTACGGTGAAAACCTCGATACCCTAAAAGCAATTGGTGAAGATGTTCGTCTGATTTTGGCGGGTGTTCCTCATGTCACGCACACAAGGGAAACGCTGCAACCGGGTACGCCTAAGGTGTGGTTGAAAGTCGATGAAGACACCGCAAAGCTGAATGGTATTTCATTGAACCAGTTTGCTGGCATGTTGCAAACCACGCTGACAGGTCGTGAAAGTGGCTCTGTGATTGAGGGCAGTGAGTCTGTGCCAATCCGTGTTCGTGTTGCGGATGATGCGCGTGAAAACTTGGCTCACCTGAGTAATATTCGCTTGCCGATAAGCTCTGATGTCTATTCTACGGGTATCAATGTGTCTACCTTGGCTGAGCTTGAACTGACCACCAGTCGTGGTGCGATTACGCGCAGAAATGGGCAACGAGTGAATACCATTGAGGGTTATATTGAAGCGGGAGTCTTGCCTCAAACCGTGCTCAATGAATTCCAAAAACGCCTAGAAAGCTATCAGATGCCATCGGGCTATACGATTGGTTTTGGTGGTGAATCTGCTGAACGAGATAATTCAGTCAACAGCCTGATCTCGAACGTCGCAGTCGTGGTGGTATTGATGGTGTTGGTGGTGGTGATGTCGTTTAACTCGTTCCGAATGAGCTGCATCATCTTCATGGTAGCAGGATTGGCGGGTGGGCTAGGGTTGTTGTCGGTGTGGATTTTCGGTTATCCGTTTGGCTTTACGGTGATTATCGCGATGCTCGGGATTGCAGGCTTAGCGATTAACGCGGCCATTGTGATTCTGACCGAATTGAAACTCGATAAAGAGGCTTCCTCTGGGAATGTCGATGCAGTCGTTGAGGCCGTTATGTCATGTACTCGACATATCAGTTCAACCACGATCACAACCGTGGGCGGTTTTATGCCATTGATCATTGCTGGCGGTGGTTTCTGGCCTCCGTTTGCGGTCGCGATTGTGGGCGGTACTGTGTTAACCACGCTTATCTCGTTCTACTTTGTGCCGGTGGTTTATCACTTGATGACTCGAAATCAGCGAAAAACCATCGCGATTCAAGCGGCATAACTGTTTTTCAATTTAACTGCTCTTCAACTGCCCATAATCGAGCCGTATCTGGCTCGATTATGGCATTGTTGTTCTCAATAAATTCATCCCAATATTTACCATTCTGTTGTTCTTTTCACCGCTATTACGCCCTCAATTAGTCAAATTATCCTTTCTGTTAGTCATTATTTTCTTTCAATTCGTCACATTAGTGCATCGATGAATGATTGGTTATCTTTCTGGTGAATGAGTGGGTGTTTTGAATAATCTAACCAGTGAATACCTTGTAAATGGTATGTGACTTCACAATCTTGACGGGCGTCACACTTCTATTTATTCGCTCTTTCTAATGTACCTTGAACTTGCCTTGAGCTGTGGTGACGCGCGAGTGTTTATCTGCTTTTTCTAAATCCCTTGTCAGCACTGGCTCCACCCATGTAGCACGCTGCTGGTGTGTGTCTTAATCCTCTTCTACTTCTTAGTTTTCGCATCCATAAATGGAAGGTTAGTTTCCAAGTTTGTTTGGTGAGCTTTCAAATTCAACTCTTCATAATGCGCCGAATGTAACAATGCATTTCAAAGTGTAACAATTAAGTCATGTTTTCTGTGTGGTTTTAACCCAGCAGTAACGGGCTCTATTGCATTGCTTTTTGAGATGCGGCGTTTCACATGCTCAACACATAAATATTCTAATGATCATGACAACCAGTACTTAGGCGTTCGTTCTGAGGCTGGATAACCATCGAGAAAGTTAATGGAAGCTTCAAGATATAAACGCATTTTATCGAGGACAAGTTTGTCGAAGATTGGTTTGCTGGGAACCATTCTGATGCTCGAAGGATGTAACTCCGCATTGCTCGACCCAAAAGGTAGCGTTGGCGTTCAGGAAAAAGAGCTGATTATTACGGCTCTGTTGCTGATGTTGATTGTCGTCATCCCAGTAATTCTGATGACCATCTACTTTGCTTACCGATACCGCGAAAGCAATACCACGGAAGAGTATGCACCAGACTGGGCACACTCGACCAAAATTGAAATAGTGGTATGGACAATTCCAATCATCATTATTGCGATTCTAGCCACCATCACTTGGCGTACAACTCACGAACTGGAGCCATCCAAACCTTTAGAAAGTGACGTTAAACCTATGGTGATCGAAGTGGTCTCTCTGGACTGGAAATGGTTGTTCATCTATCCGGAGCAAAACATTGCGACGGTTAACTATGTTGCGTTCCCGAAAGATGTTCCGGTGACGTTTAAGCTGACTTCAGACAACATCATGAACGCGTTCTTTATCCCGCGTCTTGGTTCGCAGATCTACGCGATGCCGGGAATGGTGACTAAGTTGAATTTGATTGCAAACCACGAAGGTGACTTCAAAGGTTTTGCTTCGAACTACAGTGGCAAAGGGTTCTCTCAGATGAAATTCACCGCATCGGCCATGCCTGATCAAGTGGCGTTTTTAAACTGGGTAGAGAAAGTGAAAGCAAGTCCTGATCGCATCGAAGATTGGGAGCAGTTCCGTTCATTGGCCGCGCCAAGTGTGGCTGAACCTGTGACGCTGTTTTCTAGTATCCCACCATTTTTATTCACTGATGTCGTGACCCAGCACCCTGGTTCAATGAACTGTCTGCCGGAAACCCAAGGATAATCGTCATGTTTGGAAGATTAACTCTAGACTCAATTCCCTACCACGAACCCATTATTTTGGTCACTTTAACCATGATCGCTTTGGTGGGTGCTTTAGTGGTATACGCGGTCACTAAAGCTGGTAAGTGGCAATACCTCTGGAATGAATGGTTTACCTCTGTAGACCACAAAAAATTGGGCTTCATGTACATTGCGGTTGCGATGGTGATGTTAGTTCGTGGTTTTGCTGATGCGGTGATGATGCGTAGTCAGCAATTGCTTTCTGCAGCTGGTGAGACGGGCTATTTACCGCCACATCACTACGACCAGATCTTCACGGCTCACGGCGTGATCATGATTTTCTTCGTAGCGATGCCATTGGTTATCGGCTTGATGAACATCATCGTGCCGCTGCAAATTGGTGCTCGTGATGTTGCATTCCCTTACCTGAATAACTTGAGCTTCTGGCTGTTTGTGGTGGGTATTATCCTAACCAACATGTCACTTGGCTTGGGTGAGTTTGGCCGTACAGGTTGGTTGGCGTATCCGCCGCTGTCTGGCATTGAGGCGAGCCCGGGAGTCGGGGTCGATTATTGGATATGGGCACTGCAAATATCCGGTGTGGGTACCACGTTAACGGGTGTGAACTTCTTCGCGACTATTCTGCGCATGCGTACTCCGTCTATGCCAATGATGAAGATGCCTGTATTCACTTGGGCATCGCTGTGTGCCAACATCCTGATCATCATCTCTTTCCCAATCCTAACGGTCACCATCGCGTTACTGACGTTGGATAGATACATCGGCACGCACTTCTTCACCAATGACCTTGGTGGCAACGTGATGATGTATGTGAACTTGATTTGGGCATGGGGACACCCTGAGGTGTACATCCTAATCTTGCCTATCTTCGGTGTGTTCTCTGAAGTGACTGCAACCTTCTCTCGCAAAAAACTGTTTGGTTATACCTCGCTGGTATGGGCGACGGTGGCGATCACGATTTTAGCATTTGTGGTTTGGCTGCATCACTTCTTCACCATGGGTTCTGGCGCCAATGTGAATGCCTTCTTCGGCATCGCAACCATGATTATCTCAATCCCAACCGGGGTTAAGATCTTCAACTGGCTATTCACCATGTACAAAGGTCGTATCCGCTTCACCACGCCAATGATGTGGACGGTCGGTTTCCTAATCACCTTTACCGTTGGTGGTATGACGGGCGTATTGATGGCGGTACCGGGGGCAGATTTCATTCTGCATAACTCGGTATTCCTGATTGCTCACTTCCACAACGTAATCATTGGTGGCGTAGTGTTCGGTTGTTTCGCTGCGATTGGTTACTGGTTCCCGAAAGCGACCGGCTTCACTCTGAACGAGCTTTGGGGCAAACGCGCATTCTACTGCTGGATCATCGGTTTCTTGATGGCGTTCTTGCCGCTTTACGCTCTGGGCTTTATGGGTATGACGCGCCGTTTGAGCCAAGACATTAACCCTGAGTTCTTCCCACTACTGGCGGTTGCGGCTGCAGGTACGGGCGTGATTGCGATGGGTGTTGTTTGTCAGTTCGTGCAGATTTACGTGAGTGTTCGTGACCGCGACCAAAACCGAGATCTAACGGGTGACCCGTGGGGCGGACGCACATTCGAATGGGCAACGTCTTCACCACCGCCGTTCTACAACTTCGCAAAACTGCCTAAGGGCGATGAGATCGATTCGTTCTGGTATCAAAAGCAAAGTGGTGAGTTTGATCCAACTCAGGAAGAAGAATACGAACGTATTCACATGCCGAAGAATACACCGACAGGCATTTATGTGTCTGCATGGGCGTTGGCATTTGGCTTCGCAATGATTTGGTACATCTGGTGGCTAGCGGCGGCAAGCCTAGTGGGCATCGTGGTGACGTGTATTCAACACAGCTACAACGACGATGTGGACTATTACGTGGAAGTTGAAGAGATCAAAGCGATTGAAGCAGCTCGACGTGCACAGCTTGAAGAAGCGAAGAAACAGTCAGTGAAAGGCGACAACTCTGGTCGTGGTAACAGCGCTGACGGTGACAGTGATAACAACAAAAATAAAGATGATTTGGAGACGACGTATGCAAGCTAATACTCCGTCACACACTTATGATCTTGCACACTCGCATGATCATCACCACGAAGCCGCGGGTAACAAGTTGTTTGGCTTCTGGGTTTACTTGATGAGTGACTGTGTCCTGTTTGCCACGCTTTTCGCGACTTATGCCGTGCTTGAGAGTGGATCAATCGCAGGGCCGACAGGTAAAGACATCTTTGAACTGCCGTTCGTGTTTGTCGAAACCATGATGCTGTTGTTCAGTAGTATCACCTTTGGTTTTGGCATGATTGCAATGAAGCGCAAAGACGTTACGGGACTGAAGCGATGGATCAAAGTTACTTTCGTATTGGGCTTAGCCTTTATCTGTATGGAAGTGTATGAATTCCATCACTTGATTGCAGAAGGCTATGGCCCTCAAGAAAGTGCGTTCCTTTCTGCGTTCTTTACCTTGGTTGGTACACACGGTTTGCACGTAACGTTCGGTCTTATCTGGATGGCGGTGGCTTATCACCAGCTTTCAACCAAAGGCTTGAACGACAACATGTCGATGCGTTTCCAGTGCTTGAGCTTGTTCTGGCACTTCCTTGATATCGTTTGGATTTGTGTATTTACCATCGTGTACTTAATGGGGGTGATGTAATGGAACAGCATCTAGACAGCGGTGCCACGGATTACGTGAAAGGCTTTATTGCGTCACTAATTCTGACCATTATTCCTTTCTACATTGTGTGGTCGCATGCGCTTCCAAGCACTGAAACTTACGTGATCTTGTTCGGTTGTGCGCTGGTACAAATCTTTGTGCACTTTAAGTACTTCTTGCACATGGAGGCGAAATCTTCCGATGGGCGTTGGAACTTGGTGTCATTGATGTTTACCGCCATTGTTGTATTGATTCTTATCGCTGGCTCGGTATGGATCATCTACAACATGAACGTCAACATGAAGTTGTAGGCTAGGGTATGCTGAAAAGATATCTGTCTATCACCAAACCGGGCATCATTTTCGGCAACCTGATTTCTGTTGCGGCGGGGTTCTTCCTCGCCGCGAAAACAGAACCAGCCAGTGCGATGTTGTTACTGACAACATTAGCGGGTGTGGGACTTGTGATTGCATCAGGTTGTGTGGTGAATAACATCTTTGATCGAGACATCGACCAAAAGATGAAGCGCACACAAAATCGAGAATTGGTTCAGGGTAACATCAATACAGACGTCGCGTTTGTCTATGCCTTGGTTTTACTGCTCTCAGGCACAGCGTTTCTGTTTCAGTTCGCTAATCCGATCTCTGCGGTCATGGTGTTGCTTGGCTATGTGTTTTACGTCTTTTTCTACACCATGTGGTACAAGCGAACATCGGTTTACGGCACTTTAGTCGGCAGTATTTCGGGAGCGGTTCCGCCATTGGTGGGTTACTTGGCGGTGACGAATTACATCAGCCTTGAAGCGGTATTGTTGTTTGTGATGTTCTGCTTATGGCAAATGCCACACTCGTACGCGATCGCGATGTTCCGCATTCAAGACTACCGCGATGCAGGCATTCCGGTGTTACCGGTGAAAGAGGGCGTCGACAAAGCGCATCAACACATGAAAGCCTATGTGGTGGCGTTTGGCGCAGTCTCATTGGCGCTGTTTCTACTCGGGGAAGCAGGCTATGAATACCTAGCGGTGTCGGCGGCCGTTTGCTTTATGTGGACCAAAGTGACATTCCGTAAGGTCGATTGCCTCAACTACATCCAGTGGTCAAAGACGGTCTTCAAGGTCTCTCTACTGGTGGTGATGAGCATCAGTGGTGTGCTGGGGCTGGAGTTGATTCCACTGCCTTTCTTGTAGGTAAATGGCAAGCATGTCAAAAACCGAGCTATCTAAATAGCTCGGTTTTTTATTATCATTATTGGCTCGCTACTGGGCGGTTTCTAACAAGTTCTATGAAAAGGCGTGTAGTTCGTTGCCATCGTTAATGAGCAATTGAATTTACGATTTCCATTGGCAACATTGAGCAGGACTTTGTTATAGACACCATTAACGCTATTTATATCGACATAACCAAAACTCTCATAGGTTGAGTCGTAGGAGTAGTCTCGATTGTCGCCAAGAACAAATAGCTTTCCTTCTGGTACATGCCAAGAAATATTGTCTTCAAGTATGTTTGAATCTTCTTTTAGATACCTGACATTATATTTACTATTACCTATTTTTTCTTTTATATAGACAAATCCATCTTCTTTTTTGGTCACTCCATGTGACATCTTATTATCATTGATATAAAGGTAGCCATTCTTTAACGTGACTGTATCGCCTGGAATACCAATTACCCGCTTTCTAAAGGTTATATTTTCGCTTCGGTGCTTAGGTGGGTGTCGGAATCTAATTACATCACCATGTTCTGGAGTATATCGTCCGGGTCTAACTCCATTGACTGTTGTCCAGTATTTACCTTCAAAAGTAGGAGCCATACTTAGCCCCGTATTGGTATTAATCGAGCTTGAGAAGAAATAAAATAGTGCGAATATCCAAAATGCAAGCGAAGTGGATACCGAGAGAAGGGACTTAAAGCTCTTCATAGCGGTTTCTCCGACTACAGTATTTTTCAGCGAGCATGGTTATACTGTAGTTTGCTGCAATGAATGAGCAGTAAAAAAGCCCCAAAACTACAATGATTTCAATGATGTCATTGAATCCGCCAAAGAATAAATTTTTACAGAGTGAGTAGTAGAGGAATAAGCTTAAACCTAAGAATATTGCAGCTATGGCCAGCAGAATCCATTCTACCTTTGATAAATTACGGTTCATTACTTTTACACCATGAAAAATAAGATAACAGGCAATGCGAGTAGTCGACTTAATACCTTTAAAGGTCTATACCAATAAAAAGGAAGACGATGTACTAAACTGTTTGATTTATAATTAAGGTGATAAAGTTCATCAATAAATGATTTTTTTATTTTGTATATCACAGCTAAGCCTAATTTTATTTGTTGTGAGAATAGTATTGTGACAATAAAATCTGACATTTTCTGTCTAAAATGGAAAATAACTAAAAATAATACCGTTAATTCTATTTTAGTTGAATGCTACTTTATTAATTACTTTTGTTTATTGTTGAACTTATTACTATGTTGAATGGTTATTGATATTGGAGGATCCAATGTTGAACTTCATATATGATGGTTTTTAAATTTAATGTGCATAGACGCTCATAGCGTGTTTAATGTCTTGTATTACATCAATACGTAGTTGTAGTGGTGTTAAAATTTCAACGCAATCGGCGTTGTTAATAAGCCAGCTTTTGAAAACTACGCTATCACGAGCTTGAGCTCTTACAATGTAATGGCTGTCAGCGGTCTCTTCTATTTTTTGACATTCACTTAGTTTGTATTCATCTACAAACCTGTTGTAGCCATCAGTATCTCTTTTCATCTTTAAGACTACTTCACAGGTTTCGCCACCATTAACCATTTTACCATTGCTTGATGATAGGAAATCATGGAGGCAAAAGTCTTTTTGATTACCCATTGAAAAACTCTGAGTAGAGTGAATCTCAAGATTGTTAATATTATGGACCTTGTAAGTACGATAATCGCCGAGCATCAAACTACTTTCAGTGCTTTTTCTATAGCGCTCTAGACCGACAAGATAGAAGCTCCTTTGGTAAACAAATGAAGCATAAGGATCGACTTCGCAACGACTTCCTTCGTACTCAAATGAAACCACAAGACGGTTTTCTAGTGCGTTCTCTAGCTTGCTTAGCACTGTGTAATCTGCGTTAGGAGCAATGAGGTCATAACTGCCGATTATCATCTTAAAAGGTGCAGTATTGGATACATTCTTGGACCTAGAAAGCAGTGTTAATGCTTTGCTGAGTTTAGACCCTGCCGCGGGTAGAACTCGTTCAAGTAATTGGCTACCGATGGTGTTGAGTATTGCTATTGATTCATGTAATCCCGGGTTAACATCGAATTCAGCGCCTTCTCTTATTTTGTAGCGGGCTTTTGATGCGATACCTTCTCGTATCAAGAGATCATTATGTCCGTTTGGACCGTCGCCTTGAATACCGTGATATTTGTAGATCGACTCCAAAATTCTCTCCGCCCACTTTTGTTGCGCTTCTTTGGAGGTGTCTCCACGATAGTAAAAAGGCTCTTTGCGCACATCATCCAGGTACTCTTTTGGTGTTATCCCATGCTCTTTAATTGAAAGTAAATTCATACAGTGTAAGTAACAGTAAAAGTCACCGAATGCTTTTGCAGACATGTTATCTCTCCACCTTTGATTGAAATTTGTCGTATTTAATCACAAAAATATTTCAAAGAATGGTAGGAAATCACACTTTGTATGTAGAACCAGATGAAACAGTCGGTTTTAACATCAGTTTTGTAACGTATTTTGTAACTGATTGTAATTAGGCTGTTTTTTGTTCGAAGTTGATGGGTTTTGTTTCAAAAATAAAACATTGCTCCCATAAATAGTTCGATTGGTTGTTGTTACTTAGATTTATTTATGTTTGGTTTGTTGTCTCAAATTGAACGGGGAGTAAATACGAATAGGAGATCGAACTACTTTCCAAAAATATCACCAAGCCAATCCTCAAGCTGTTCTCGTTTATCTTGTGGGCCGTTGATGATCACTAAGCCGTTTAGTATCGCGTGATCCCAAGAGATGGTGCCCGTTGTTAGCGCATCGAACACATCGAGTTCCGTAATCAGTAATAGATCTTTCTCTGTAGGCAAAGTGTCTCTGCCTGACACATCGACGCCCTTCTCAAGTTTCACTTGGCTGTAATGACCTTTAATTGCTTCGAATAAATTGAACTCAATTTTGCTTGGGTGGGGTTTCGCAAGCGCGGCTTTGATGGCAAAGAGTCGAAAGTGATCCGGCTTATTGAGGTTGTTGAATTCATTGTCTTGTCTGGCTGTGATGACATTGCCAAATACCTCGAGCGAACCGGGCTCTGTCACTAAACTAAACCCTGTCTCTTGGTGAAGACCGCAGGCAAACGTGAGTGAAGAGGTAAGCGAAAGAATCAGAGCAAATCGTTTTAACATAATGGTTATCGAGACCTATAACAGGGTTAAGAATCTGACGCCAGAAGCCGAACCTGACGATAAAAAAGGGACCACAAAGGGTCCCTGTATTTGTTTGTCGTCCATGTGAAGCGGTCAGCGAATCGATTGATAGCTATTTAGCGAGATTGTTTGCTAAGTAGCTTTCGTCAAAGAGCCATCGTCGAAGAGCGACCGTTCGAGCTCGTTATTAGCGAACGATGAGCATGATCTCTTCTGGAGTCATTGGTTTATCGAAGTAGCTCATGAATTGACCGAAACCTTTGATGTCGCCGTTCGAGAACTTGAATGCACCAGACTGTAGGTTGGTACCAATCACTTGTTGAGCGTTTGGACCCGCAATCAAGATTTGGTTCAGTACTGCACGAGTGGTGTCGATTTGAACGTCTGCGCCTTTCACTGCTTCTTCGTGTAACTGAGCAATACCGTTGCGAATTTCGATAGTGAATGCTTCGTTCGTATCAGAGAAGTTGTACGTTAGCATCATGTTCACGTCTAACGAGTTTTCTGCGATAAGCGTTGAAGTCATCATGTCGAAGATCTGCTTGCTTGGTAGTGCAGTAAGAACGTCAACAGAAGCGAAGCTGATCATGTTAGAGAAGTCACGTTTGCTCTCTAGTTCAGCCGCCGCGTTAAGCGCCCAGTTACGCCAGTTGATGTTCACTTGGTCTGCAGCCCATGCTTTGTAAGCTTGTGCTTTCATCTCACGAGCTTCCATATCTTGCTTGTTTACCGTGATTGGGTAAGAAAGAATTTCTGCTGCAAATGTGTAGTTCTCAGCCTTAATTGCTGCTTGTGCAGTAGTAAGGATGTTGTCACGACCGCCCATGATCTCTACGAATGCTTTAGCGCGTTGCTCGTAAGCCATTGGCTCTAGCTGCCATGGATCCGCTTCGAAGAAACCGTTGTAACCTACGTAAATCTGACGCACGGCGTGTGCAACAGTACCGTAGTGTTCACCTAACCAAGGGTGTTCTGCAAGGTGCTTAGGAAGTTTAACTACTTCAACTAGCTCGTCTGGCGTCATACCTTTGTTCATGTAACGGATAGTTTGATCATGAGTGTATTGAATCGCATCACGGTAAGCCGTTAGTACGTCAGCTACTGCTTCTTTACCTTCAACAGGACGACCGTGAGAGTTAATCATGATCTCAGTGTCGAACTTACGCATTACGTCGATGCCCTTGAACCACATTGATGGGTCACGGAATTTAGTACCACGGATGGTGTGAAGGTTAGGGAAGTTCTCACCTTGAAGTACTTCAGCCGCGTGTAGGATTTTCTGGTCTGGGAAGTAAACCACTAACTCATCTTTAGTTTCAGATGGCACGTTCTCGATGTGCATTTTCACGCCAGCAATTTCGATTTCGATGTGGCTTTGGCTTGGTACAAGCAGGTTTGGTTCGATGAACGAGATAGCACCTTGCATGAAGCGCGGACCAAGGCCGTCGTTTACTGTGCCGTGTTCGCCTTCTTCTACGTGCTTAGCTCCTGTGTAAGAAGTACGGTGACCAAATAAAGTACCTAGGTTTGAAGACCAGTTAGCCACGGCAGCGGTTAGGCCTTCTTCAGCGATGATTTTTACTTCACCTGATGCCACTTCTTCGTCAGTAACCCATGCACGTACACCAGAGATGTGGTCGATGTGGTTGTGAGAATAGATGATGGCTTTAACCGGCTTGTCGGTGATTTGACGGAACTGCTCTTTAACCGATTGAGCCATTTCTACCGACTCGCCCGGATCAACAATGATGATGCCGTCCGTACCTTCAATCATGACGGGTGTATCTAGACCGAAACCGTAACCAAGGTATACGTTGTCATCCACTTTGATGATTGCTTGGTCCATTTTACGACCATGCTTGGTGAGGATTGGGTGAACATGGTCAGACTCAGCAGTGTAAGCTAGAGAATCGCCTGTTTTCGAAACAACTTGGATGCGCTCGCCTTTGCCCCAGAACATGTTTGATTTGTGTTCGAATAGAACCTCGCTCTTGTAGCGAGCATCAAGATCAATGTTTTGGTATTGCGCAGCATTTGCTGTCTGAAGTTCTTGGCCGACTTTCGATGTCGCTTCTACAGTTGGCGTTGCAGATGCAAAACCAGAAGCAAGTAGAGCGCTCGCGATAGCAACAGGAAGCGCCATTTTTTTGAATGTATTAGTCATGGTCGTGACCTTATATTTGGATACAGGAATTGGATTTCTTGAGCCAAATGATAGAGGTGGGGGAGGTCGCTATCTACGCGCTAATAATATTTCAATCTATCGTTTTTTCGATGGTTTATTTGACCAGCGATTGTATTGGCGATTAATTTTGATCTAAATCAATTAGTAAATGAGCTTGCAACAGATACAAAAATGCCCTGAAATTCAGGGCATTTGTTTTACAATTAGTCGCTAGTTCATGAGTGGCTGTTATACGAGTGAATAACAGTCACATCATTGAATGCTTAATCGTATACCAAGAGCTTAAGCGCTTACCAAGCACCTAGGTATGACTTGTAAGATTGTAGGCGAACTGTTGCTGCGCCGATTACATCAATGAAGCCCCAGAACGGATGCGGCTTCTCAGCCGAGATCCAAGCCGCGCCAGTTGAACCAATAGGGATGTTGTAACCTTCTGGTTCAATGATCTCAAGTACGATAGTACGACCTAAACCATTGCCGTTTCTTACCACGTGTTGACCGACGCTTTGTGGCCCCTGAAGTGGAGAAATACTCGACTCACCAGTACCGGCATTAAAGCTGTGTACTTTTGCTCGGAACACGTGACCTGGGTATGCATCAACGAAGAACTCAGCGAAGTCCCCTACTTGAACATAGTTGTAAGTTTGGTCTGAAATACGCATCTCAAGGAATTTTTTGCTGGTGTTGTAGAGGTGCATGTTACCCATAACAGAACCTTCAGCAATGTTCACTATCGAAACCTGACCGTCAAACTCAGCTCTAATGGTCTTTTTCTCTTGCGCCCAATTTACTTTTTGTAGATCGGCTTTTAACGACACAAGTTCAGCGTGCAGCACTCGAAGATCAGAGTCGTACTTTTCTACGTCACGCATATTGAAGATTTCAGGTGACGTTTCAGCACGCTCTAAGTCGCGATTCATTTGCTTGATCTCTTCTTCTTTCTGAACAATTGAAGATTCGATCTTTGCTTTGTCTGCGGCTGAGTCAATGTCGACGAGTGTGTAAATTACGTCGCCTTCTTTAACCATTTGGTTGTGCTCAACAAGCACTTGGTCGATCTGCTGGCCAAAGATAGGTGACATCACCGCGTGTGGTGCTTTCACTGTGGTTGAGTTGGTTAAATCAACGGGTGCCCACAAGCGAGAGATTACCGCTAATACCGCAAGAATCGTTACGCCACCAATGGCAGCCCATGTGTAGTTCTTGAAGTTCTTCTTAAGTGCGCCTGTCGCAAACAGTGACCATACAATTAGGATGTATGGGATCATCATCTCTTTCATTATGCGACCTCTTTTTCTGTAGCGGATGGTGTTGTTGGAGTCTTTTCTTCTGAAGCCTGTTCTTTTGAAGATTGCTCTACTGAAGACGGCTCTGTTACCGGTTGTTCAGATGATACGTGGACTGCGGCTGTCTCTGTATTGGTCACGTCTTGTTTAGGCTGAACACCACGGCGAATCACATCACTCAGTGATTGACCAATATGTTTCCAGTTCGCCAATGCGATAACCAAAGCGATAACCCAGAACGTTTTGCTGATGAAGAGTCCGCAAAGTGACAGTGCAAACACGATCTGAACGTGAGCGCTTTTGTGCTCTTTTGCTTTATGCACACCCAGTTCATGCAACTGCCACATGCCGTAAACACCGGCTAAAACCACAGCAATGGTCACTGAGAACAAGTAACCAGAGAAGGACTCCATCTGGAAGAAGTTCATCATCATTTCATTGGGATGATTGTTGAATTGAGACATGTCGATGTCTTTAGAATGGATTGTGCCTAATGGTGCAAGAGCCCATGCTCCAGCAAACATCACCGCCATAAACAGGCAGAATTTAATCAAGACCATCACAACGGCCCAGATTTTCTGGAAAACGATTTTAATAAAGTTCATATCTCAACCTACATCAATAAGAAGAGAGAATTTGCAGCCTAGAAGTCTAACTTTTAACGACATCTTAAAAAGTAGATGTCTATTATGTGGGTAGATTGGTGCGCATAATAAACAAAAGTAATAGATGGTATTTAAAGTGATACTACTCAGTCCAGACAACCGATTCTCGGTATCAAGAAGCGAATATGCTTCCCTACAAACCAATTCTTATTGTTAGCCTGAAACGCAGGTTGAATGACGATGCACTGTTGAACGAAATATTAGACTCGTTCTTTTAGCTATTGTCTTCTTTACGTGTAATACCTCGTCTGTCGAGGGGATCTTCCATGGTCATTGACATAGTGTTGTAAAACATTTGTCAGCATTCTGTTTGGGCTAAGAATTGATTTGTTAGCAGGATAATAGGAAGAGTTTTGAGCAGTATCTACCCAGAATTACGATTTGATAATATCGTAATTACGATGAGTCGTTATCACTCTAAATCGGTAGGTTGAATTATTTGCTAGCGCTCAAATTCGGCTTTAAAACATCGTTAGTTAATTTGGTTTGGATCAATGAAATGACTAATAAAAGCATCAATAAGAAATTTGGCGGAATTCATCTTTTTACACGCTTCTTACAATAAAGGGAGTAATAGAAACGAATGATGGATGACATATAACTGATAATAGGTTTTTGAACACTGGGAAAATACGTTTCTATTTACGGTAGAGTGCTGGATTCGAAATATTGTAGCTTTAATTGCTCAAATGTATATCTCAATGACGCTGAACACAGTGTCATGATAAACGAGACAATATCGTATTATTTAAGTTCTATTGAGTATGTAATCTAACCCAATCAAATGCGATGTTGAATGGGGATGAAATATTGCAGTTGAAGAACAGATAGAGAAAGACCTAGCGGATAGCTAGGCCTTGATGTGGTGCACGAGTTAAGCCATGAATCAGGTACTGTGCATTACTAATCGATAATCGACGAAAAGGTCGAGACGGCTGCTTTACAGGAAGCGGTAGTTCGCTTGCATGCCAAAGAAGTGTGCGCTGTTGTTATACGTGCCTACAACGCGGCCATTCGCATAATTCAGTTCAGGCTCGTCAAGATCGATGTAATCGTAGTAAGCGCGTAGTTCCCAGTTCTTATTGAGCGCATAGGTAGCACCTGCTCCAATACGTTTGGTTTCGCCTACAGGAAGATCCATATATTGATGAGTTGCGTCATCTTGAGGGGAAGTCTCGTAGCTGATGCCTGTTTCTAGTCGTAAGGTAGGGGTGATTTGGTAATGAGTACCTATGGCTAGGTTCCACACATCGTCAAAGTTACGGTCGACAACTTTTACTGAGTTATCATTGATGTCTAGTGTGAGGTCTGTCCAAGTTGATAGGTCATACCAAGTCACACTCCACAGCATGTCCCATTGGTCATTGACGGCGTGCACGCCGCTAATTTGGATGTGTTGAGGCATGATAAAGTCGAGCCCAACATCACGTTTGGTGTCGCTCGCCGAATGTTGAAGATCACCCTCACCGTAATGAGCAAGTTCAGAGCGGTACATAAAGCCAAAACGGTGTTGTTCGTTCGGTTGGTAAAAGGCACTAAGAGAGTAGCCAACCGTGAAATCATCCGCGTCTGCTTCGAATAAGTGCTCAGATCCAATGTCGCCAGTGCCGATAAAAGGATTCAACTCGCCGTTTGCAGTGAGGTATTCCGCATTGACTGAGGCACCCAACGAAAGCTGCTCATTCACTTTGTAAGATATCGAAGGCATCAGTTGAACAGTCATGAATTCAACATTCTTTAATAAACGCTGCCCAGAAAAGTTATCACCATAATCGATCCCTGAACCACCTTGAGAAGCCAAAGCAAAACCAGCGTGAAATTTGTCGTTGATAGGGGCAACAAAGTAGAAGCTTCCTACCGGAGCCCAACCGCCAGCATCAATGTTACTGTCAAAACGCTCTGATGGGTCTGTGTCTGAATAGTTGATGTCTGTGTAGAGGCCTGCCAGATTGACGGTGAGTTCAGGGTTTTCTAGCTGAGACATAGCGGCAGGGTTAGTCCATGCGGTTAACGCACTTTCAGCTAACGCTGCCGATCCTGCGCCTGCGGTACTTGCGTTGAGGGAACCAAGTTCAGGAAGAAGGTGAGCTGCAGCCTGCGCTGGGTTTGAAAGCATCGCGTTACTCGTCATCATCGCAATAGTGATGGCAAGGTAATGTTTTTTCATGGGGGAACCTATTAAGAAACTAATTACGCGGGATGTTAGTGTCTCAATTTGGGACTTTAAACGAGGGATTCTTATTTCATTCTATCGTTTTTACGATAGCATGGTGCTCATGGTCGCCTAACGAGTAATGGTATATGAGCAACGACATCCCCAACTTCAATCTACTTGCCGTGTTTTCTGCGGTGATGGAGCAGGGCAGTTTAAGCAAAGCTGCGGATCAACTCAGTACCAATCAATCGACCATCAGTACCGCATTAGCTCGCCTAAAAAAAGAGATTGGCCAAGAGCTTTTTGTTCGCAAAGGAAGAGGTGTTGCGCCTACGTCTTATGCGCAAAGCTTGTATGAACAAATTAAAGCGCCGATCAATGAACTCAATGGCGTGTTTCAGTCGATGGCGAATTTTGATGAGCAATCCTCTGAGCGTAAGTTTGTTATTTCTGCACCTGAGCACTTACAGTGGGTATTGCTCAATAGTTTTGCGGAGCTTCCTAATCAAAACTTGTCGCTGGAAGTCTTTGATCAACCAGACAGTGATGAGCGCATTTACGAAGATCTTTTGACGCAAGAGTTCGATGCGATGATCGATATTGTGGTGCCTGAACACCCAAGTATCGTCAGTGAAACACTTTATGAAGGCGAGTTTGTGATCGTGTGTCGAGCTGATCACCCGCGAATCCAAGGTGAAATCAGCGAAGCTCAGTTCCTAAGTGAAAAGCATGCCGTATTAGACAGAACACGACGCAAAGTTCGCAGTTTGAATCACTACACTTCTTTGGATCTGTCCCAGCGTAAAATCGTATTTCATGGGCGTTCACTGTTCAGTAATATCTTGCTGTGCAGCCAATCCGATTACATCACTGTGGTGCCTTTATCTATGGCCGTGCAGTTCCAAGAAAAGTTAAGTTTGCAGCTGTTCAAGCCGCCCTTTGAATATCAGCCGATGTCTCACTACCTGATTTGGTTGAAGAAGCAGAACAGCGACCCCGCTCATAAATGGTTCAGAGAACAAGTCATCAGTACATCAGATTCAATGTCGAAGGCGCTTAAAGATAGGCGTTTGCGATTTTAATTGAGAGTCTAAATCTAAGGGGAGCATTGGCTTCCCTTTTTTGTGTCGCTTAGTTGGTACTAGACAATATATTAATAACAAAAAATTATTAAAATGAGAATATTTAATAATTTCACTGATTTGTGTGTGTTCAGTAATATACCTAGCAACAGAGAAGTAGGTGGCCTCAAGGTCAACCTAAACGAACACTACTGAGCTTCTGAACGAGGCTGAGATTAAAGTATCAAGGGCGAAATATGAAATTCCTACACACAATGATCCGAGTTACTGATTTAGACAAGTCTATCGAGTTCTACACCAAGGTATTGGGAATGAAGGAACTTGAACGCCATGAAAACAAAGACTACCGCTACACATTGGTTTTTGTTGGCTACGAGCAAGGCGGCACGACTATCGAGCTAACGTACAACTGGGATACGAATGAGTACGAGATGGGCAGCGCGTTTGGTCATCTGGCATTGGGTGTAGAAGATATTTACGCAGCATGTGACAAGATCAAATCGCTAGGTGGCAACGTCACTCGCGAAGCAGGTCCAGTGAAAGGCGGTTCAACACACATTGCTTTCATTACTGACCCAGACGGCTACCAAATCGAACTGATTCAACTAGGTTAATCGAGGATATAACAATGACAAACGCACTATTTCAACCAATTCAACTTGGTAATATCGAGCTTAAAAACCGTATTGTTATGCCACCGATGACGCGTTCTCGCGCAACGCAACCTGGTAATTCAGCAAACGACATGATGGCGGCTTACTACGCTCAACGCGCTTCTGCAGGTTTGATTATTGCAGAAGGCACACAAATTTCACCTATGGGTCAAGGCTATGCTTGGACTCCAGGTATCTATTCTGACGAGCAGATTGCGGGTTGGAAAAAAGTGACTGATGCCGTACATGAAAAAGATGGCGTTATCTTCGCTCAACTTTGGCATGTAGGCCGTGTAACACACCCAGATAACATTGGTGGTGAACAGCCAATTTCGTCTTCTGCACTTAAAGCAGAAAACGTAAAAGTATTCATCGATAACGGCACTGATGAACCGGGCTTTGTTGATGTGGTTGAACCTCGTGAAATGACGAAAGAAGACATCAAAGAAGTGGTTGAACAGTATCGCCAAGCGGCTTTGAATGCGGTTGAAGCAGGCTTTGACGGTATCGAACTTCACGCCGCGAATGGTTACTTAATCAACCAATTCATCGATTCTGAAGCAAACAACCGTACTGACGAATACGGTGGCTCAATTGAAAACCGTTTACGTTTCCTTGGTGAAGTGGTTGAAGCTATGGTTGAAGCGATTGGTGCTGACCGTGTTGGTGTACGCCTTGCTCCATTCACATCGTTGAATGGTACGGTTGACGCTACACCAGTAGAGACTTACACAGCTGCTGCAGCACTGCTTAACCTATACAAAATTGTTTACCTGCACATTGCAGAAGTTGATTGGGACGATGCACCTGAAACGCCAAAAGCATTTAAAGCGGCAGTTCGTGAAGCCTACGAGGGTGTCCTTATTTATGCGGGTAAATACGATAGCGAGCGTGGCGAAAAAGCCGTTGCTGAAGGCGTAACTGACATGGTTGGTTTTGGTCGTCCATTCGTTGCGAACCCAGATTTACCAGCCCGTATTCAAAATGGTTACCCACTTGCGGCGCACGATCCAAACACATTGTTCGGTGGTGCTGAAAAAGGTTTAACGGATTACCCAGAATACGCAGGCTAAAAACAGCTGCCTGAAGCAGAGTATTGAGATAGTATCTTGATCCTGTTGAATGTTTATAAAAAGCAACCTTGCAGAGTCGGGTTGCTTTTTTTGTTATTGGACCAAGTAAAATGATGAATGTGAAAGCGATGCGCGGAGAGCTTTACCTTCTATTTGCCACCCTGCTAGCTGGGGTGGGATGGATTGCATCTAAGCTGGTGGTATTAGAAATGCCTGGGCCGGTGTTCATTGGTGTGCGATTCTTCGTCGCGAGTCTTATTCTTCTGCCATTTTGTATTCACCATATTCGTAAGCTTTCGCTTAAGCAGATTCTGTCTCTTTGCGGCGTGGGTTTGTTGTTGTCTGCCTCATTGCAGGTATGGGTGTTTGCGGTTTCAGTGACGGAAAGCTTGTCGGAAGGGGCATTCATCATGAGCTTAGCCATGATCATTGCACCGTTTGTGTCTTGGATTTTGTTTCGAGTTAAGCCTAATCGCGCGTTTTGGATGTCTTTCCCTATCGCGATTATCGGCATGCTATTGCTGACTCTGGGCAACGGCTGGCATGTTGAGCAGAGTCAGATTTACTTCTTACTAGCATCGATGTTGTTGTCCGTTCACTTTGTGATGAACAAGCGTGTGATTACCAATATCAAACCTATCGCATCAATCTGTGTGCAACTATTTGTGGTGGGTGTGAGTGGTTTAGCCTTTGCTTCTATGACAGCTCAGCCGGAGTTCGAAATCACCAAAACCTTAGTCTTCTGGTTTATTGTCTCTGCGGTGATCGCAACGTCTATTCGTTACTTGCTGCAAACGGTCGGTCAGCACTCCGTGAACATGGAAGTGGCGGCATTGATCATGATTCTTGAGCCAGTGTGGACGCTGCTGCTAAGTGTGAGTGTGCTTGGTGAAAGTGTAGAGATGCAGAAGCTGCTCGGTGGGGCGGTGATCATTGCTTCACTGTTTTGCTATATCAAATGGTCGAGACGAAAATAAAACACTCGGCGCAAGGCCGAGTGTGGGTTGTTTTTCAATACACGCTCAGAGTGTAATCATTTCTAAGCACTAAGCACTAAGCACTAAGCACTAAGCACTAAGCACTGAGCTTGCTAAGCAGTGAACGCGGTAAGATCAGATTGCCGCGACTACTTTCTGAAGTAGCTTGAGCATTTGTTGTTGCTCTTCAGCATCTAACTCGTTCATCAACTCTTTGTTTAAACGAACGGGGATAGGAACGAGTTGTTCTTCAAGTGCTTTGCCTTTTTCCGTTAAGTAAATTCGGAAAGAACGGCGACTGTTTGGATCGGCTCTGCGTTCGACCAGTTCAAGCTTTTCTAACTTGTCTAATGTGCGTGTCGTTGTTGAATTCTCGACTTTGGATTTAGCAGCAATATCACGCTGAGTCACACCTTCTTCTTCCCAAAGACACATCATGGTTGGCCATAGAGCAATGCTTAAGCCATGTTCTTTCAATTCCGTGTCGAAATCTTTGGTCGACTTATTGGCGATCACATTGATCATCCAACCAAAGCTTTTTTGTCTATCAAACTCTTCTGGCATCTTTCGCAACCTAATTTTACTGTGATATTACAACTATTGTCATCGTAACTAATACCGATGCAATTAGCACCAACAACGCTTTCCTATTTGATGAAAAAGCCAATTGACTGCTATTTCTGAAATAATCCGTTGACGCTGAATGGTTTTGTTTGCCTGTGATCATGGCAAGAACCAGCGGTTTTGAACGCAGTTTGTAGATGATAATAGCCACCAAGTGCAGTACGACAAAGACCACTAACATGCGAGCGGCAATGCCATGTACTGTGCATAACACATCGAATACTGCATCAGTAATCACGAGTTCCGAGCCAGGGAGCGCATCAAAAAAACCTGCAATAACAAGGCCTGTAATACATTGGATGAACAAGGTGGTGATCATACCGATGACCATCCAAGCCCCTAATGGGTTATGTCCAGGCTTTGGCTGGATTTTACCTCGTAAATATTGGAAAGAAGAGCGAGGAGAGCTAACAAATTGTGAGAAGCGGCTCGTGTCACTTCCAATGAATCCCCAAACCAATCGCCATAAAATTAGGCTAAACAGTGCTAGCCCAAGATAAACATGTGGGCCATTGCCACTAAAACCTGATGCCGCTAGGCCAATGAATAGTAGTGCTTGTAACCAGTGATACAGTCGAGTTGGTAGATCCCAGATTTTCATAATGCTTTTCCTGTTTGCGAATTTGCTTGGTGGAAATAATTTACACAACAATAGTTGCGCGCGCAACTATTGTTGTGTAAATTAAATGCATCTCTTCGATTACGGTTGAACTATCAAGCCGTAATTAACGAATAAATCACTCAGCCAATTAACTACTCAGTCAATAAATCACTAGGAATGACACTATGAAAAAATTCACGATCGCTTTAATCATCGCACTACCAACGATTGCTCTACCTATGATCTCTGCAGCCGCAGCGGATGTTGTAAATAATCGTCAACAGGCTTTTAGCTCTATTGAAGAGGTCAGTAAACAAGTCGATTCAGAATTGAATAACAGTGACGTGGATTGGCTGAAGGTGGACGAGTTAAGTGAAATGTTGGTGGAACATGGTGATGTCTTGAACGCGAGTTTTGCTGAAGCTGACACAGGGGGTAAGGCCAAGAAGGAGATATGGAGCAAGCCTGAGAAATTTAACCAACTGATGTTACAGATGAACCAAGGCTTTGCAGAGCTGTATCAGGCGAGTGTTGAACAAGACTTGTCGAGTGCAGAGCAAGGGTTAAATTCTGCGAATAAGACGTGCAAAGGGTGTCACCGTACTTATCGTTCTCGTTGGTAACGATTCTAACAACGAGCTTTGAATACAGGTGGTAAAGTCGAACCCTTACCACCATAGTCCTATCGCACAGCCTTCTTCTCTTTGTGCTATCAATTCGAATGCACTAGGGTCAGGAGAGCACGTGAGTGAATTAATCGCGAACAGTGACTTTAGTAATCACAATATCTTCGCAAGGCACATCTTCGTGTCCCCAACGAATGGTTGTTGGGGCTACAGCGATTTTGTTTACTACATCCATACCCGCTGAAACCTTACCGAATACCGCGTAACCCCAGCCAGCATTGGTTGTTGAGGTGTGATCGAGGAAATCGTTGTCATCAAGGTTAATGAAGAACTGCGCCGTTGCAGAATGTGGTGCATCAGTACGAGCCATTGCTACAGAACCAATCACATTCTTCAAGCCACGGTTTGCTTCGTTGACTATCGGTGCGCGAGTTGGTTTTTCTGTCATGTCGATCGTGTGACCACCACCTTGAATCATGAAACCTTCAATAACACGGTGAAATGTCGTGCCTTCGTAGAAACCGTCTTGGCAATATTTAAGGAAGTTTTTCGACGTTACTGGCGCTTTTTCAAGGTTCAGTTCAATCTCGATATCGCCAAAGTTGGTGGTGAAAGTAATCATAGGGCTACCTAAAGTTGAAGTTTTACTGAGTCGTAATGACGAAAGTGGGTTGCAGTATAGGGAAAATAACAGCGGATACCAGTGATGGTTTTATTGTGGTTGAATTCTCATCAACCACCAAAATCACGCCTGATATTGTTTAAGGAACATCTCGACACTTGAAGTAATGATCACTTGTTTGTGCGCAGCATCCGGTGACGGCACATGACCAATGATTTGCGGCCAAAACGCAAAAGACTTAAGCAGACCAATGAACTGCGTGGAGGCGAATTGTGGGTCTAGTTCTACTAAACGACCGTCTGCCAAAGCGGCTTTAATCCAGGTTGTAAGTCCACTTTCTGCTTGGGAATATTTTTCCATCGCTTGATGCGCCAGTTCGGCGTTATGGAAATACTCTGAGAACAACACGCGTGACAGGTCGATGAAGCCTTCAGACTCAAGTAACTCAAGTTCTTGATTGGCTATCGACGAAAGCTGTTCTGCAAGTGGTAGTTCTGCTTGATAAGGGAAATGCGTCGCGGCCAGAGTTTTGCTCCAAATGCTGTCCAGAATCTCATCTAAAAGCAGCTCTTTGCTGGCAAAGTGATTGTATACGGTTCGCTTTGATACTTCTGCGCGGCTCGATATTTTATCCATGCTGGTGGCCTTGTAGCCATGCTCAGTAAACTCTGCGATAGCAGCGGCAACGATCGATTCACGTTTTCTTTGGCTCAGCGTTTTTTTTACAGTCATCGGGATACTACTCAATATGTCGCGGTTAGCATTACATACGCTAATTTTACACCAGTAAGTTTACTTTTAGAACACCAATCCGCGTATTGGTAATTCGGTCGAGAGCAACTGAATCGCTTTGCAATGCACGGTGGGTATCATAGAATCGAAAGTGTATTCGAATTTTATTGATATCAACGGAAGAGAATAAACAATCAATGAGTAGTATTTTAGAGTGTATTCGTACAGTTGGACGAGGAGAAAGAGGGCGTAAGCCTTTATCGTTCGAACAAGCCTACCGCATCATGGATGAGTATTTAAGCGGAGAAGTCGGTGACGACCAAATGGCTATGCTACTGATGTTGATTCGTGTGCAGAATGAAACCAATGAAGAGATCGCTGGCTTTGTAAAAGCGTTTCAATCTCGAGTGCCAGATTTAGGCGCTGATATTGATTGGCCGTGTTATGCAGGTAAGCGTAACGATAACGCCAGTGGCAAGCCTTGGAACTTGTTGGCGGCAAAAATCTTAGCTGACAATGGCTATAAAGTGTTAATGCATGGCTATATGGATAAGCCGAGCGGTAGGACGCACGTTGAAAGCCATTTGCAAGATGTCGGTGTGCAAAGTGCTGAGAGCCCTGAACATGCTAAGTCGATTCTTGAACAAGACGGCATTGCTTATTTACCGCTAGCTAACTTTGCGCCCGAAGCACAAACCATGATTGGTTGGAAACACCGTTACGGTTTGAGAACACCAATTAACACGGTAGTTCGAGCATTGAATCCTGGTGGTGGCCGTTTAGGTCTGCGTGGCAGTTTCCATCCTGGCTTCCCACAACTTCATGCGGAAGTTGAGCATGTTATTGGTAATAAATCCCACTCGGTGATTTCATTCAAAGGGATGAACGGTGAGTCGGAATATAATCCTAAAGTTAGCCAAACGGTGTGGATGAGCTCTCCTGACAAAGTCGAATCGTTCTACTGGGAAGAGATGATGAACCTAGAGTTGCCACTTCCTAGTCAATGTGTACTTGGCACATCGGCTGAAGAGATGGCGTTAATGGCGAATACCGTTGTCGACAGCATGACAGCCATTCTCTTTGCGGAAACGCACGATAAAACTGAGGCATACCAGAAAGCGGTGCGTCTGTGGCATGAGTATTGTGCGCGTTAAATGGTGGTTTGTAACCAATGATAGAAGGTCAGCGAGCGCTGGCCTTTTTTATGCTTAATTTCTAGTAATGGCTTTTCGTGAATGTCCAAACAATGGAGTTACTTCACTCGCATCAAGCGATGCATTTTGTCTTCGAACTGAATCTCGATCACCTGTGAGATTTTCATCTTATCAACACGATCAAGCATTCTCGTTTGGTAATCACGTTTTTTCATCCACTCTAGCGGTTCTTTAAAGCCATCTTCATTAATCACAAACGACTGATCGGTAATAGAGTCTTCAAAGATATGAACCACCCAAATGCGTGATTGGAAATCCAATAATTCACTAAAGTAGCTTTTTAACTTAGATAAGGAATTAGTTAGATACGTTTTAGGTGAGGTTTGAGAAGACATAGTAAACCGTATTGGGACAATGAAAATCGGCAAGGGCGCCGTCTGATCATTATAGCCTTTACCCGTTAGGCTTGTCAGGTCGAATTCGGCAGCCATTCACGGCGATTACCCATTGCTAATGCTTTGCTATTGCTACTGTGGCTGCCAGTTCGTGATTAACCAAACCAGTGTCGGATTCACTATTTTACGAATAGGCCGAAGTCGATCTCTTGTTCTCTTTGATACTTCACTAGCTTCACTTTTAGGTCGTGTTTTGCTGCTAAATCAATGGCTAAGCATGACATGCGTTTTATCTCATCAACGCAGCTTGATATAAGCGGTTTTTCTTGATTGTCGATAGTGGCGATGAGTGTGTTTTCTGTGCCGTCGTTACCTGCATAAACATACGCGTACATGTTGTTGTCGTGTTGCATAAACTTCCTAAATCGGGATTTCTAATTATTAGTGCGGTGAAGATTACAGGGTTTATTTACGCAGGCTAGTTTGGCTAAGTAAGGTTAAGCAAGGGAAAGTAAGGCTTTGTAAGAGCTCTTTTTTTCTTTTTTCTGGCGTTCGAAAACGTGCTCAACCCTTTGTTTGTCTCACTTTTTTGTCTTGTTAGGTTTTGCCTATCAATAAAATTGTTGAAATCCATTTAGTAAAATCAAGATTTTAGACAACAATTAACTTAACAAGATAGAAAAATATATGACGCAAAGTATTTAGGGAGAACGCAATGCATTCTATTAAAGTGAAAGATTACATGACGCAGCAGGTTGTGACATTTACTCCTGATATGCCGTTAAGTCTAGCGTTAGACAAAGTGATGCGCAGCCACCACATGGGTGGGCCCGTAATCGATGATAACGAACAAGTGATTGGCTTCCTTTCAGAGCAGGATTTACTCGAGAAACTTGTGAAGGTCAGTTACTTCTGCCAAGACACACACCTTGTGGGTGACTGTATGTACCAAGAAGTACTGTCGGTGTCCCCTGACTTATCCATTATTGAATTGGCGGACATGATGCAGGTTGGAAAACCTAAAGCATACCCTGTGATCGATAATCGAAAACTGGTGGGTATTATCACCAGAACTGATGTTTTGAGAGCAATTGGCAAGAACTTGGAAGAATGCTTCAAACATCAGGTATAGTAGCGTGTTAAGAACGATTATTTTTCTCAATACCCTCAATTGAAAAAAGGCGCACTAGCGCCTTTTTTCTGTATAGCGCTTTTTTTGGTCGATCCTTTCTTTGTGGGTCCCTAGCCTGTTGATCTGTTGATTGGGCTTTAGCTCTTGGGTATTCCAACTTTTGGAGGTTTCATGTCAAATCAAACGGCAAAGTTTGTTGAAGGTTCAACGATGCGCCACATACTGGTGATGTCGGGGGCTGGCTCTGTCGGTTTGATGGCGTTATTTGTGGTCGACTTACTCGACATGCTGTTTATCAGTATGCTCGGGCAAGTCGAATTGGCCGCAGCGGTAGGCTTTGCAGGTACGCTGACTTTTTTCTCTACCTCCGTTTCGATTGGTACTTCCATTGCCATGGGCGCATTAGTGTCCAAAGCCATCGGCTCAAAGAATCAAGAACACGCTCGAAACCTAAGCACCAGTATCATGCTGACTGCGTTTGTTATCAGTTCAACCATAACTGCAATCATGTTCGCTTATATTCCAGAGCTGCTAGCTGCGATAGGCGCCAAAGGCATTGCAGCCGAGCGCGCTCAAGCTTACCTACAGATTTTGCTACCAAGTGGTCCATTTTTGGCGTTAGCGATGGCAGCGGGTGCGGGCTTAAGAGCGGCAGGTGATGCCAAACGTTCGATGTGGGCAACTTTGTCGGGCGGTATTGTTAACGCGATTCTCGATCCTCTGTTTATTTTTGGTTTTGGTTGGAACATCGAAGGGGCGGCTATCGCTTCGGTTGTCGCTCGTTTCTCGGTGCTCTTCTTTTCGCTTTATCCTCTTATTCGCAGCCATCAGCTGGTGGCTCCACCTTCTTTTGTGCAATGGCGCCTTAATATTCGACCAATATTGGCGATTGCGCTGCCTGCGATTATCACCAATACCGCAACGCCTATCGGTAATGCGATTGTGACAACGGGTATCGCACAATATGGTGAGGATTTTGTCGCGGGCTTTGCCGTGATAGGTCGTCTGACGCCAGTTTGTTTTGCGGTTATCTTTGCCTTGTCTGGCGCTGTGGGGCCAATCATTGGTCAGAACTTTGGTGCAGAACGTATGGACAGAGTAAAAGAAACACTTAATAACTCATTGCTGGTTACTACGGCATACACCATCGCTGTTTGTATTCTGTTGTACTTCGTTCAAGGTTATGTCATTCAAGGCTTTAGCTTACAAGGTGATGCAGCAATCATTGTGGCGGCTTTCTGTACTTATGTGGCGTTGACCTTCACCTTTAACGGCGCGCTATTTGTTGCCAACACCTCTTTTAATAACCTAGGTAAACCGCTTTACTCGACAGCACTGAATTTGGGTAAAGCGACGTTAGGTACTCTGCCATTAGTCTATCTAGGTTCGGAGTGGTATGGCGCTTTGGGTGTTCTTTATGGTCAAGCTTTGGGTAATGTTCTGTTCGGGATTTTAGGTATCTTGGTGCTTCGACATCATATCGCTGAGCTGATGCAAGGCTCTCAAGTCGACCCTGTGGAAGATGATGTGTCGATTGTCAGCTTGAACACACAGCCATTCTGTTCACACGATGCGGTGCTTATTGATGATGTATCGGCGAATCGTGAAGAGTGTGCGGAGCTTAAATCTCAGTAAGTCATCGGCGCTGGCATAATATTTTTGTTTTCTTGAAAACTTCTTCTTGACCTTGGAGTAGCCTCCAAGGTTTATACTTTTGATGAACTTAAGGTTCTGTTGCTCGTAAGTTAGCAACAACCTCAAGGCTTTTGAGTATTAAGGAGATACATTATGTGCGCAAAACATGCAGCGTGCCGCTCAGCAAAAGTGGACGTTCAACCTCAAGCGGCAGGAGCAAGTTGCTCTAGCCCTAAAATTTCAAGCATCACAGCAGCAGGTACTTCATCTGGTTGTTGTAGCTCTTCTGCTGCTTCGTCATCGTCTGGAGATGATTGTTGTAGTTCGTCGGATAGTGGAGAAGAAGACAGTCAGTCCTCAACCTTATCTCTCGACGCCCAATTTTCGAAAAGTTGGCTGGTCGCCGGAATGGACTGCCCAGCTTGTGCAAGAAAAATAGAAAACGCGATCAGCAATATTGACGGTGTTATTCAAGCGAAGGTTCTCTTTGCTACCGAGAAGCTGGTTGTGAAATTCAATAATCAAAGCCTTGCCGACACCATTGAACAGGTCTCTATCAAAACGGGTTTCCCTCTTACGGAAGTCGGTTCAAAGAAAGAAAAACAACAACCTGAGACTTTTTGGCAAGCTCATATCCAACCTAATTTACAGATTATCGCGATTGCAGCGGCAATGCTGTTTGCTGCGCTTTTGAAAAGTACCTCTCCTCAATTAAGCGAAGGTTTGTTTACGGTAACTTGTCTGCTTGGTTTATATCCGGTGGCGAAGAAAGCGGTTCAGCTGGCACGTTCAGGAACCCCTTTTGCTATTGAAACCTTAATGAGTGTTGCCGCGCTGGGTGCTTTGTACCTTGGCGAAACTGCGGAAGCAGCGATGGTTCTATTGTTGTTCTTGATTGGTGAGCGCTTAGAAGCGTTTGCTTCATCTAGAGCGAGAAGTGGTGTTCAAGCGCTAATGGCATTGGTACCAGAAAACGCAACCAAGATCATCAACGGCGAGCGTGTAGAAGTAGCCGTCAGTGAACTGGTTCCTGGTGATGTGATTGAAGTGGCTGCGGGCTCTCGTTTACCTGCTGACGGTCAATTGAATACAGACGCGGCAAGCTTTGATGAAAGTGCGTTAACCGGTGAATCTGTTCCTGTTGAACACATCGAAGGTAATAGCATCATGGCTGGTGCTGTGGTGGTCGATAAAGTGGTTCGTATCACCATCACTTCAAAACAAGGTGAGAACGCGATAGATCGTATTCTTCATCTGATTGAAGAAGCAGAGTCTCGTAAAGCACCACTAGAGCGATTCCTCGATAAGTTCAGCCGTTGGTACACACCGTTAATGATGGTAGTGGCTCTGTTGGTCATCATCACGCCACCATTGTTGTTTGCGCAGCCATGGGAAACATGGGTTTACCGTGGCCTAGCGCTATTGTTGATTGCTTGTCCGTGTGCCTTGGTTATCTCGACTCCCGCAGCGATTACCTCTGGCTTAGCAGCGGCGGCGAAACGTGGCGCGCTCATTAAAGGCGGCGCAGCGCTAGAGCAGCTTGGTAAAATCCAAACCATCGCCTTCGATAAGACAGGCACACTGACCGAAGGTAAGCCTCAGGTTACGGATATTCAACCTCTATCGGGTTGGCAACAAGATGCGATGCTGCGTGTAGTTGGGGCAATTGAAGTTGGCTCTACTCACCCGTTGGCGCAGTCACTTGTCGCTAAAGTAAAAGATCTGAATATTGAGATTCCTGAATCACACAACAAGACTGCGCTGATTGGCAGTGGTGTTGAAGGTGATGTTGATGGTGTTAAGTATCAGGTTCTATCGCCGTCTAAAGTCATGTTCGAACTTGGTGCCGATGTGGTTTCTCAGGTAGAAGCATTAGAAGGCGAGGGCAAGACGGTTGTGGTTGCTCTTGAGGTTAAAGATCAAGAAGAGTCAACAGAACAAGCTACGACTGTGATTGGTCTGATTGCTTGGCAAGATACGTTACGCAGTGACGCTAAGCTTGCGATTGAACGACTTAATGACTTAGGTATTCAATCTATCATGCTGACCGGCGATAACCCGCGCAGTGCAGCAGCGATCAGTAGCAAGATTGGGATGCAGTACAAGGCAAGCCTATTGCCAAGCGACAAGGTATCTTACGTTGAGGAGTTATCTCAACAGTCGCACGTGGCGATGGTCGGCGATGGCATTAACGATGCACCAGCAATGAAAACGGCGAATGTCGGCATCGCAATGGGTGGTGGTACGGATGTCGCTTTGGAAACGGCGGACTCAGCACTGACTCATAACCGTTTAACTGAGCTGCCAGCGATGATTGAACTGTCGCAAGCGACCATGAATAACATCCGTCAAAACGTAGCCCTTGCGCTTGGTTTGAAGGGCGTATTCTTGGTGACAAGCTTGTTAGGTATTACCGGTCTGTGGGTGGCAGTTTTAGCGGATAGTGGTGCAACTGCATTGGTGACATTGAACGCATTGCGTCTGCTTCGATTCAAATCTAAAGCGGACTAAATCGAGCACACCGACATAGAGCATTCTTAATATAAAAGCGCCTTTAGCGGTAATACGTTAAAGGCGCTTTTTGTCTCATTAGTATGCAACACAGGCGTTCTGATTGCTTATTTTTGTGATGCCAATCGGTTTTTTGTGAAACTCGAATTCTTGTTGCGATCATTCATGTGACATGTGTCACTTCATTTTGTAATGAGCTTGGTTAGAGTGTGTTCGTACCCCACGAATTTACTATGAGCTTAAATAAGGGTAAAAAGCCCAATAAGCCAAAAGGAGCGAACTATGTCTCAAGCTGTTTTCCACTTAGGTGTTACTGAAGCAGATCTTAACGGTGCTACTCTTGCGATCATCCCTGGTGATCCTGCTCGTGTGCAAAAAATTGCAGAAGAGATGGAGAACCCAGTATTTCTTGCTAGTCACCGTGAATACACGCTTTACCGCGCAGAGCTAGACGGCAAACCAGTTGTTGTATGTTCAACAGGTATTGGTGGTCCATCGACTTCTATCGCAGTTGAAGAGCTTGCTCAACTTGGTGTTCGCACTTTCCTACGTGTTGGTACTACTGGTGCTATCCAACCTCACGTAAACGTGGGTGACATGATTGTTTCTACAGGTTCTGTTCGTCTAGACGGCGCTAGCCTGCACTTTGCTCCAATGGAGTTCCCAGCAGTTGCTGACTTTGAAGTTGCTACAGCAATGAAAGCGGCAGTTGAAGAGTCTGGCGCAGCAGTTCACATGGGCGTAACGGCTTCAAGTGATACGTTCTACCCAGGTCAAGAGCGTTACGATACGTTCTCTGGTCGCGTTGTTAAGCGTTTCCAAGGTTCTATGCAAGAATGGCAAGACATGGGCGTTCTGAACTTCGAGATGGAATCTGCAACACTGCTAACAATGTGTGCAAGTTCTGGTCTGAAAGCAGGTTGTGTTGCTGGTGTAATCATCAACCGTACTCAAAAAGAGACGCCTGATCACGACACACTAAAAGTAACGGAAGCACGTTCAATCAAAGTGGTTGTAGAAGCTGCTCGTAAAATGCTTTAAGTCTTAAAGTGCTTTTAGTCTTCAAGTGACATTAAATTTTGAAAATGGCCGCATCGAATGATGCGGCCATTTTTTTGTGCCGTCTAAAAGTAATCAATAGAGAAAACAGACAACAAAAAAGGCGAGTGACTTAATCGTCATTCGCCTTTTTAACAATCTGCTTAAGAGCATTGAGCTCTCATGAGTTTATTGGTTTTTAGTACTCTAGATCTTCACTGCCACCCGCAGCCGTAAACCATGCCGTTAGGTGTGTTTTAAGATCTTTCAATTCATCAGGACCAATCAATGCAAGGCCAAGATCTTCTGCTCGTGTGATGTCATTATGACGAAGAGGGCGGAAGCTCACTAACATTGCACGTGCTTGTAGGCCACCAAGCAGGTCTCTAAGCGATTCCAGTTTGTACAAGGTGTCATCACCATCATCACGCATGCCTTTGGTCTTACATTCGATGATGTGCAGCTTATTGTTCACCACAGAGGCAACATCAAGCTCGTTACGAACCTCACGTTCACCCAGTTGACGGTATACCTGAACATTCAAAGAACGATCTTGAATGGTCGGCATGTCATCTTGGATTTGTTTCACTGTGCTGTGAACCAGAGTCTCCAGCCATTCACCGTTTGAGAAGCGGCGTGCGTCTTCATTAGCAAAAGTTAAAATACCATTGTCGTAAGTCGCAATCTTCGCTTCAACTAAATCGCTCAACAGCATGTTCAGTTCACGGTAACCTTGTTGCTTCTCAGAGAGACCAACATTAAGCTTCTGTTCTTTACGGCAGGTCGTTGCAAGGTAGTTTAATGTCGCAAGGCCTGGGCCCAATTCTAACGCGTTACTTGCCCAACGTTCACCCAGTTCATAAAGTTTCTGATCAAGTTGCGGAGATAGCTGAACATCGCTGAACTCGCCACGAGCCCCAAATACCGTTAGGTAGTCGTCGATAGTAATGCGGTCTTGAACTTGTGCGTCTTCTTTTCCGTTCGGGTACAACCAGCACAGCTTGTCACTGTTTGGTTCAACCACGAAGATTGGCCAGTGGTAAGTACGGAATACTTCGTACACCGAAAGTAGGCGGTGACGCAGGCCACAACTCGCGTTGAGCTTCACTTCTTGACCGCGAGCTTTGAGGTCTTCGGCAAGAGTTTGGATAGATTCTTTGATTACAGATGTATTTACGATGGTCGGAATTTCGAAAAACTCACTGGTAATGTCGCGCTTCTGTAAAACGCTGTCTAAACGTTTGTACATACTGACTTGATTCTTGTCGCCGATAAACACGATGTGAGTGCTGACCGTTCGGTTATCAAGTAAAGGGGTGAGCAAGCGAATAGGGTCTTGATCGATAATGCCAACATGAACAGCCATATAAATTCCTTAATAGCGGCTCGCTCATAAAGGTGAAAGAAAAAACGGGAAGCAGCAAGCCTTAATAATCATATAATGACAAAGCTCATAAAAAACAAGGGCAACCCTTGATAAAAGTTGCCCTAGCTCAATTAGTTACCACTATTGGGTATGAAGTCTCAACAATCTCACTAAATATCTATCGATTCTTCATTTATCTATAGTTTGAATTGATGTACTAAATCACCTTGCTGATTTGCCAGAATCGTTAGGTTTTGGCTGGCTTCTGCAATTGATGACATCGCTTGGTAACTCTTATCTGCGATGTGGTTGATGTCTTCGATATTACGCGCGATATCGCCAGACGTTTCACTCTGCTCTGCGGCTGCTTGAGAGATATGTGTGCTCATGTGGCTGATCTCTAGAATCAATGCTTGGATCTCTTCCATCGCACTGTTTGCACTTGAAGCTTGTTGGACTGACATATCCATGTCGCTCATACAACTTTCAATCACGTTACTTGCTGTTTTCGAGCTTGATTGCAGGTTGCTGATCATGGTTTCGATTTCTGACGTTGATTGAGTGGTCTTTTGCGCTAGCACTCGTACTTCATCGGCAACAACTGCAAAACCACGACCTTGTTCGCCAGCACGCGCTGCTTCGATTGCCGCATTAAGTGCAAGTAGGTTGGTCTGTTCAGCAATGCCACGAATAACGTCAAGGATTGAACCAATCTGACTACTCATTTGTTGTAGCTCGCCCACAGCACCCACAGACTCAGTAAGGCGAACCTCAAGCTGATTGATAGTGCTAATGTTGGTGTTCATGATCTGACGACCAGACTCAGAAGCCGATTCTACTTGTTGAACCATGGTGAGTGAGCTTTGCGCGCTGTTTGCCACTTCTTGTACAGAATGAGACATCTCTGTCATTGCGGTCGCGACAGTTGCCGTTTGTTCACGTTGGCTGTTCAGCTGAGCTTGCGTTTCAGAAGAAGTCTTTTGGTTTACGCTTGCTGTCTTGGTTAAGTCATCTGAAGCATCATTCAGCTTCACAAGGATATTGTGCAAGTTGTCCGCCAAGGTGTTGATGTGGCGACTCACACGGCTGAATTCGTTGTCGTAGCGAATATCGATACGTTGAGTCATATCGCCTTGAGTCAGGCCTTCTAATGTCCCGAGAATGCGAGTTAATGGCTCTCTTACGCTATGTGCAATGTGGTAACCAATCGCAGCAGCGAACACGGTCACAACAATGCCAATTGCAATCGCGTTGAATAGGCCTTTGTCGTAGATGCTGCTTGCGTCAGCGAGTGATGAGTTGAGTTGCTCTTCAGCGGTCACGTTGAATGAGTCCAAAACGGCCATCGCTTGGTCAATTTCTACGGCTAGGTTGGCGATGTTCACGTACAGCGCTTGTTTGGCTTGCAAGTAGTTGTTGTGTTTGTCTAGTACGCCACCTTTCTGACCAACGTCTTTGGTAAACTTCTGAACCGACTCATCGAAGACATTCTTAAGTGCTGGTAGTTGTGTTGATAGGCCGCGATAAGCGTAGTTAAGATGAGTAACGGCCTTTTTGTTTTGGTTAACGGCTTTCTGAACGAAGGCAACATCAGAGCTTGCTAGTGCATCTGAAGTGATTACCTCTGCGTCTTGCAGTTTGATGAAGTAGCTCTTTGCCATCACTTTTACAGAGATGCTTTTTTGATCGGCAACGTACTCTTTCATGCCAACGGTTAATTCTGAATGTAAGCGTTGGAAGTCACGAGAGGCTTTTTGTACTTGTTCTTGTGCTTCGAACATCGCAACGTAGTTGTTCATCGCTTCGTCAGCTTCGGCGAAGTAGCGTTCTTCCATTGATCTTAATTGCGCGATACGTTCAACAAGTGATGCATTGTTTTGGCTTGCCGCTTCTAAACTACCGAGAACTTCTGAAAACAAGTTTTGTGATGCAGCAAATTCTGTACGCATTGCAGACATGCGTTCAGCGTTTTGTGTGGTTAAGAAATCTTTGAATGACTTATCAGCAGAAAGCAATTGAACACTCGTTTGATTTGAAAGCGCGACAAGTGGTAATGAGGTTTCTGAGACACTCTCAAAATTGCTGTGTATCTGATTCATGCTGTTCATCATGATGGTTATCGTGACTGCGAACATGATGATGATCAGTGCGAAACCAGCGTACATACGCTTGATCACAGATCCCTTCATGGCTTTCTCCCTAAATAAAAATGCAGACCTAATGTCAGGTCAAAGTAAAACTAACAAAATTATCAGCATTCTATTGAGCTCGGCTTACGCATTTTATGACGCACACGTCAAAAATAGCGCTCAGTTATAACCAACATGCCATTCTTGAGAGCTAAGGCTCGTTTTCTTTGATTTGAACGGTGTTTTTTATTATGCTTTAAAGCAGATTTATTGTGGTTTGATGCGGCATAGCGCATACTCAAAGCATTAAAAAATAAATGTTTTATCGGAGAGAAACATGGCTGAAGAAACCATTTTTACTAAGATCATCAACAAAGAAATCCCAGCAGATCTACTATACCAAGACGATTTAGTAACCGCATTCCGCGATATTAACCCTCGCGCGCCAAGCCATATCCTAATCATCCCAAACAAGCTGATTCCGACAACTAACGATGTTGAAGTCGAAGATGAAGCGATGATGGGGCGCATGTTTACTGTTGCTCGCAAGTTAGCAAAAGAAGAGGGCATTGCAGAAGATGGCTATCGTCTTATCGTGAACTGTAACTCTCACGGTGGCCAAGAGGTTTATCATATTCACATGCACTTGGTTGGCGGCCGTCCACTTGGCCCCCTATTAATGAGCTAATGAAAAGCTAACGAGTTAATGAAAGCTAATGAGCTAGTTTAAACGCGCTCATTAGTGGGTTAACACAAGTAGTTAGTTGGAAAATTTGTAGTTTGTATGCCAACTTTAAGTTCTATCTGTTGTCTGAACGTCGGCATCGCCTAGGCAGAGGCTAAATCAGTAGGGTTTCAACTGGCTTGAGATCCTTTTTACAACGCGTTTCGTTTTGATAATGAGACCATTAAAGGTCAGCAGACCCTAATAAAGTTGGCATTTTAAACATGCACGGAGACGATAAGTGAAGCAACAGTTTAGATTCGCTTCCATTGCCCTGTTATCGGCGTTGACCGTAGGTTGTGCGAGTATGTCTGCAGGAAGCCTGTTCAGTCATTACAGCGCACAAAACAAAGCGATCTACCAAGCCGTTAAATCTGGAAATTATTCAGAGGCTCAGCAAGAGCTACCAGATTACGCGGCAGGCGACATCCTTGATAACTTTGAAAGAGGCAGAATTAATCTGCTGGATCAAAAATACCCTGAGAGTAAGGCTTCGTTTGAAGTGGCTGATCAGGCGGTGACTGAGCAGCAACGCAAATCCGTGATCTCAATCTCAGACAGTGCAACCAGTGTGGGTGCGTTGGCTGTGAATGACAATATTACTGAGTATGTTCCAGCCGATTATGAGTTGGGCTTTCTTCATCTATATCTCGGTTTAAATTACCTTAAGAAAAACGATTTAGAAGGTGCGGTGATCGAAATGCGTCGCGCCAACCAAGTTCAAGAACAAGCGAAGAAGCAACGCGAAGCTGAGTTAGACAAAGCAGCCAGCGATGCGAAGAAGCAAGGCTTGTCTGCCAATGTAGGTAGCATACTTGCCAATTACCCTGATGCGGGTAAGAAGCTGCAGTCAGTACAGAATGCGTATCTGATGTTCTTGTCTGGTCTGCTTTATGAAGCTTCAAATGATTTAAACAGCGCCTACGTTGACTATCGTCGTGCTTTGGCTGTGATGCCAGATAACCAAGAAATCATCGATAGAACCATGGCAACAGCCGCTCGTTTAGGGATGCGACAAGATTTAGCGACATTAGAAAAACGCTATAAGCAATCTTCTAAACTTAGTGCAGGTGAAGGGCGAGTGATTGTTCTTCAAGAGCAGAGCGCTGTACAAGCTATGGACAGTTGGCGACTAGATTTACCTGTTTATGACAGTCGCGATCAGGGGGCAATATACTCTCTTGCGCTGCCATATTACCCAAGTCAAAACGTAGAGCGTTTTTCTGCCTTGCGAATCAACGGTCAGCCGTTACAAGAACACTTGATCACTGACGTAAACGCGATGGCGCAGAACGATTTATCGGAACGTATGACGAGCATTGTTATTCGCCAAGCGCTACGTGTCGTCGCGAAAGATCGCATTCGTAAAGAAGCAACCAAAGGCGATGATGTCGGTAATATTCTGTTCAACGTGTGGAACACACTGACAGAGCAACCAGACACTCGCAGTTGGCAATCATTACCTGCAGAGATTAAGAGCAGCACGTTTGTAGCAAACAGCGGTCAATATACGTTGGAAGCGGGCGCTAAAACGTACGACTTTGATATTCGAGAAGGGCAGACCACCTTGGTGTGGATTTCTCGACAAGGAAACAACGCAACAATGTGGCATAAACAGCTAGGGAGGCTGTAATGAAAAAGTGGTTAGTGAGCTTAGCAGCGGTTATGGCTCTGGCTGGTTGTGCTGATAATACAGCTGGTGTAAGGGTCGATAGTCTGACTCAGAACGTTTTCTTTGGTGACAATGTATTGGGCAGCCGCTTACAGGTTGAAGATATCCGCACCGATTTAGTCGACGGTCATACGCGAGGAATCGTTCGTTTAAACAGTAACTATAAAGGCGATCAACATATCCTTTATCGTTTTTACTGGTACGACGATGCCGGCCTTGAGGTCAACCTAAAGCAAGGCCCTTGGAAGCAAGCGATTGTGCGTGGCTTTGAAAGTATTTCGTTGTCGGAAGTGTCGGTAAACCCGAAAGCGACTCAGTTTAGAGTTCAGTTCCGAGAGCAGTAAGTTAGATTAAACGGATCTAATGGTTCGTAAATATAAGAATTTAAGAGTGTGGGTAACCCCACTCAGTGATAAGTTGAGGAAACAAAATGAAAAAGAGTGTCATTGCGCTACTAGGTTTAGCGGTTATTTTAGGCGGTTGTTCGAACAAGGTAAGCTACGGTGATGCACAAGCAGTAGAAACCACGACAATCGATTTCGGTTCAACTGACCTTCAAACGATTGCGGGTGAAATGGTCGATAGCATGATGGCGTCTGGTTCAGTGGCTTACATTACTCGTGAACAGCGTCCAATCGTGTTCGTTGAGCGAATCAAGAACAAAACAAGTGAGCACATCGATACTGAGTCAATCACTGACACAATCAGTACTAAAATGTTGAATTCTGGTAAGTTCCGTTTCGTTGATATGGATCGTGTTGAGTCTGTTCGTGATCAACTGAACTTCCAAAACAACGATGAGCTTGTAAACCAAAGTTCAGCGATTCAGTTTGGTAAAATGGTGGGCGCTCAGTATATGTTGTACGGCAACCTATCAAGCATCGTTAAGAAAGCGGGTAGCGATGAAGACGTATACTACAAAATGACGATGCGCCTAATGGATCTTGAGTCTGGCTTGATTGAATGGGCTGACGAGACTGAAATCCGTAAGCAACAATCTAAGAGCCTACTAGGCCTTTAATTTCGCTTACTTGCCAACTATGTGCAGCCGGATTTGACAATGTCTAGTATTGGCAAGGCTTAATCTTGACAGCGTATAGCTTGGTCACACGCCAATGCAGTGCATGATGTGCTGCTTATGAAGAGACACTGGCTTTTGGTCAGTGTCTTTTTTGTAGGGAATGAAGACGTTTATAGGGAATGAGCAATGGCAATTTTTTCTTGGTCAGAGGCTAAGCTTCTTGATACCAGTTTGAGTTCGCTTGACGGTTACTTTTCTGAGCCTCCAGTTAGAGCACAGACATTAACCGGCGGTTTGACCAATCGGTGTTGGAAGTTGGTTGATGCCGATGGTACTGCGTATGTTTGGCGGCCAACCACACCGATCACCAAAGCGTTCTTCATCTCTCGTCATGAAGAGTACCAAGTGCTTTCCGCAATTGAGCGCCTAGGCATCGGGCCAAGCCCCATGGTGGTGAATGAGCAAGGCTTATTGGTTGAATGGATCGCCGGTGAGACACTTTACGAAGGCTTAGAGCTTGATGATTTGTTGAAAACGCTGATCTCTGTTCATCTGGTTAATACTGCGCGATTACCACTGCAACCATTCAGTTTCACGGCGCGAGTTGACCATTATTGGTTGCAGCTTGATGCGATTCATAAGACCGAAGCCTGCACTAAGATTTATCAAGAGTGGCGCGTGGCTCCGAGTATTACCAATGTTGACCTGTCTTTGTGCCATTTTGACTTAGGTGGTTATAACCTAGTGAGAAACAGTGACAGCATTAAGATTATTGATTGGGAATACGCTGCGCTCGCAGACCCTAGGCTCGATTTAACATTAACCATTGCTGTTGCTGGCGTGCCAGTCACAGAAGCGGTTGAGAAGTATTGTCAGCTGCGAGGTATCCATGATGTTCAGCCTTGGCTTGACGGTGTAGAAGCATGGTTACCAAGAAGCCAGATGATGGCGATGCTATGGTATTTACTTGCTCATCAGCTTTGGGGTGATGAAAGTTATCTGCGTGAAGCGGAGGCTCTGAGTCACACTTTATGTAGCTAGGATCACGTTTAGGAAGTGAAAAATATAATTTCTCAGCTGTTACCTTTAAAACCTTGTTTTTCGTGTTAGATTGATCAAAACGTACCAATATTCAACGGGGGAGGTACAATGATTATCTATCTACATGGCTTCGACTCAACAAGCCCGGGCAATCACGAAAAAATACTGCAGTTGCAATTCATTGATGATGACGTTCGTTTCATCAACTACAGTACTTTGCATCCAAAACACGATATGCAGCATCTGCTAAAAGAAGTGCATAAAGTGATAGAGCAATCCGATGATCCGCATCCCATTATTTGTGGTGTAGGTTTAGGTGGTTTTTGGTCTGAGCGTATTGGTTTCTTATGTGGGATTAAGCAGGTGGTGTTCAACCCAAATCTGCACCCTGAGAACAATATGGTAGGTCGAATTGACCGTCCAGAAGAGTACGAAGACATCGCAACTAAATGTGTTGCTCAGTACCGCATGAAAAACAAAGGACGCTGTTTGGTCGTGTTGTCTCGTGAAGATGAAATTCACGACAATACCAAAACCGCTGCCGCGCTAGAAGATTACTACGATGTAATCTGGGACGAGAAAGAGAGTCATAAATTCAAAAAGATCTCTCAACATCTTCAAGCAATGAAAGCGTTCAAAAACGCTTAATTAATCCAGATGTTTTATAAAAGCAGTGCTCAATGAGTGCTGCTTTTTTACATCTGAATCATAGAGATTGGTATTGATAAAGTAGTTGTATATGTTTTATCGGTCAGTTTGCGCATTTATAGATCAGTTTGCGCAAACGTTAACTAATTAGTCGCGAATCCTCATTGAGGGTAAGGATTTTTTTGTTGCGGTCATCTTTTTGCTATATATAATGTTCCCAAGCAAAATATTTTGACAAATATCAAAAAAAATTGAGAGCGAGTGAAAAAACTTGCCCATAATTTGTGTTCTGCCTCTCAGGTAGTCACCTTTTTATCCACGTGAGCAAAGCAACAAACCATTATTTGTTGTTTGTAACCCCTCTAACTACTCGGTGAGCTGTCGTTATTCTTTTTCGCGGTAATCCAATTTGTAACAGCCTTCGCATTCAAGGCCGAGTAGATACATAGAATTTATCGGTTGGAGTAATCGAGCCGAACCCCATTTATTCATTTTGTAGAGGATTGTCATTGTGACAAAAATTATCGTAGTAGGCGGCGGTGCTGGTGGTTTAGAACTAGCAACTAAGCTAGGCCGCACTTTAGGTCGTAAGAAACGTGCCCAGATTACTCTGGTAGACCGTAAAGCAAGCCACCTATGGAAACCATTACTTCATGAAGTAGCAACGGGCTCACTGGATGAAGGTGTTGATGCACTAAGCTACCGTGCACACGCAAAAAACCATTACTTCGATTTCCAAATGGGCAGCCTGAACGACATCGATCGTGAGCGTAAAGTGATTGCACTAAGCGAGCTTACAGACGAGCACGGTGAACTGCTGATGCCAAGCCGTGAACTTGAATACGATATTCTTGTGATGGCGCTAGGCTCAACGTCAAACGACTTCAACACTCCGGGCGTTCGTGACAACTGTATTTTCCTTGATAGCCCAGAGCAAGCGCACCGTTTCCGTACAGAAATGAACAACCAGTTCTTAAAGCTTCACGCTAAGAACGGTCAAGGCACGGTAGACATCGCGATTGTTGGTGCGGGTGCAACAGGTGTAGAGCTTTCTGCAGAGCTACACAACGCAGTTAAAGAGCTTCGTACTTACGGCTTCGGCGACCTAGATTCAAGCAAGCTGAACGTAAACCTAGTTGAAGCGGGTGAGCGTATTCTTCCAGCTCTACCTCCTCGTATTTCAAGTGCAGCACACTCTGAGCTAACCAAGCTTGGTGTGAACGTTCGTACTAATACTATGGTGACTCAGGCGGATTCTGACGGCCTAACAACCAAAGATGGCGACAAGATCCCAGCTCAAATCATGGTATGGGCAGCAGGCATCAAAGCACCAGATTTCATGAAAGATATCGGTGGCCTTGAGACCAACCGTATCAACCAGTTGGTTGTGAAGAACACGCTGCAAACCACACTGGATGACAACATCTTTGCGATCGGTGACTTGGCGCAATGTACACAAGCAGACGGTTCATTCGTTCCGCCACGTGCACAAGCGGCTCACCAAATGGCAAGCTGTGCATTCAGCAACATCATTGCTAAGTTGAACGGTCGTGATCTGAAAGACTACATCTACAAAGACAAAGGCTCGCTAGTTTCACTTAGCCGTTTCTCTACGGTAGGTAGCTTGATGGGTAACCTGACGAAAGGCTCGATGATGGTTGAAGGTCGTATTGCTCGTGTGGTTTACATCTCTTTGTACCGCATGCACCAGATGGCGCTTCACGGCTTAATCAAAACATCACTGATGATGCTGGTTGGTCGTATTAACCGTGTACTTCGTCCAAACCTAAAGCTTCACTAATCAGGTAAGCCTTCTCAGAGCATTACGCTGATAATAAAAAAGAGCTCTTCGGAGCTCTTTTTTGATCGTGTCGATTATGGATTATCGCAGGTGTTGAACTCATTTCTGCTGTTAAGACGTTGGAGGTAGCACAGAATAAACCACGCCATCTTTCGGCTTACCGTTAAACAGAAATCGATTCTTGGCAATGGTTTCTCGCTCAGCGCCACACTTCTCGATCAACTTTTGGCTGGGTAGGTTCTCGGTATCGCAGATAATCTCCAAACGCGTTAACTTGAGTTGCGCGAAACAAAATTCAAATAGGGCGAACATCGCTTCTTTGGCGATCCCTCTCCTTTGAAAGTCATCACCGACCCAATAACCTAAACTCGCCATATTAAAGGTGTGGTAAAGCTCATTAATGGCAACCATACCGACTAACTTATCGCTTTTTCGTTCAAATATGCCAAAGCCAAACGCATCGGCTTTGACCCAGTTCAGGCGAGTCGCCAGAATAAATTTCTCGGCCTCGACGATAGAAAACTCGTTATGACACCAGTCGACCCATGGCAGCAAGCTAGGGGAGGACTTAACCAGCTGAGAAAATTCTTGAGCATCTGAGGCCTCAATGATTTTAAGGCTAAGGTTTTTTGTGTTGATCTGAAATTCAGGGCTCATAGGACGTACCAAGTAACGTGTAAATGCAGTAAGTACCGCGTAATAAAACGCCCTCACGAAGGAGGGCGTATTGAATTGTTTATATAATTATAGCCGAATCGGCAAGTAACTTACTGCGCTACACGTCTAACTTGAATCACCATTCCAAGAAGTGGGTGGTCAAGGTAGTGAGTTTCTGTACTGCGCATACGACGTTTTTGGTCCATGCGGTAGCTCTTAAGGAACTCTTGGACTTCAACCGTCGGAGAAATCTCAGTTAGGTTGCCCACTTGAACGTTGCTTTCTGCGCCACTTACTGGCGAATCTAACTCAATTTGTTGTTCTTGTAGAGTCACTTCACGAACGCTTGGCGCTTTTAAGTCCAAGGTCGTTTCAGCGTATAGGTAGTGCTGAACGTAGATTTGCAGCTTGCCGTCTAATTCGTATAGTGGCTTATCAATGGTCTCTTCTTGGAACCCATCAGCGCTGCCTGCAGTGATTGTGCCTTTTTCAGATCCATCAGCATTAAATTGTTTAGAGAAATCTTTACCTGCTTGAATATGGAAAACAGGGGCAGAGCTCTTACCTTGGTCGCCTTGACGCCAAGCGGTATGCATCAGAACTTCAAAGCCAGCGTGTTTACGTAGCTTGTCTTTCTGAGGCGTTAACTTGTATTCCGAGTAAGGTAGCATTTGAACGCCTTTCTTTGCTCGGTATTGGGTATCTTGAAATGAACCAACGCGCTCAAGTGAAATCTTAGGCTGTGTATTTGGCCAAGATTCGTTCACCTTTTCTGCATCAACAGCGCGCTTAAAAATGATCACTTCTATATCAAATTGTCTCTGCGCCAAACTTGGCAGCGAGACGAACAATAGTAGCAGTGGGATCAGTCTTTTCATTTTTACTCCGTCTTCCAGCCGAACTACCGGCTGGATAATTTATATGTGCAAGTGGATTGGGTCTTATGCTGAAGGCAGCAAGTTTTGTCTGAATTCACCCAATAAATCACTAACAAATTGAATTCGTTTCCGTCTGTCGACCAATGGTATCGTAAACTTGAACTTTGTTGGTCCTTCCATTGAAAACTTTTGCGGTTGAGATTGCAATAGTTTAACAAGGTAGGCCGGGTTTATGTCAGCATCCGGGTAGAATTCTAAGAATCCACCCTTATCGTGAGCTTCAATTTTCTTCGCTTTGATAGACGCTGCGGCTAATTTTAGCTCAGAAACTGACAACAAGTTCTTGGTTGCATCAGGTAGAAGGCCGAAGCGATCAATCAGCTCGACTTTCAACTCTGCCAATTCGTCGGTGTCACTCACACTCGCAATACGTTTGTATGTTGATAAACGCGTGTTGATGTCTGGAATATAGTCGTCTGGCAATAGAGCCGGCAGACGCATCTCAATTTCAGTTTGTTCACGCAATAGATCATCAAGCGAAGGCTCTCGACCTTCTTTCAACGCTTCAACCGCTTGTTCAAGCATCTCCATGTACAAGGTGAAACCAACCGACTGGATTTGACCACTCTGTTCATCACCCAACAGCTCACCCGCACCACGAATCTCTAAATCGTGAGTTGCTAGGGTAAAGCCTGCGCCCAAGTCTTCGAGCGAAGCAATCGCATCCAATCGCTTGATCGCATCTTTGGTCATTGCTTTAGGGTGTGGCGTTAACAAGTAAGCATAAGCTTGGTGGTGCGAACGACCTACACGACCACGTAATTGGTGCAGCTGTGCTAAACCAAGGTTATCGGCTCTGTCCATCAAGATGGTATTTGCCGTTGGTACGTCGATACCGGTTTCGATGATGGTTGTACACACCAACAAGTTAAAGCGCTGGTGGTAGAAGTCATTCATGATGCGTTCCAGTTCGCGCTCACGCATCTGGCCATGAGCCACGGTAACACGCGCTTCTGGAATCAACTTCTGTAGTGACTCTGCTGTTTTCTCAATCGTGTCGACTTGGTTGTGCAGGAAGTAAACCTGACCACCACGCATGATTTCACGAAGTACTGCTTCTCTTACGATGGCATCATCACTCTCGCGAACGAAGGTTTTAATTGCCAAGCGTCGTGCGGGTGGTGTAGCGATGATCGAAAGGTCACGCATACCACTCATTGCCATGTTCAGCGTTCGCGGAATAGGCGTTGCAGTAAGCGTAAGGATGTCGACATCCGCACGCATCGCTTTCACTTTCTCTTTCTGACGTACACCAAATCTGTGTTCTTCATCGACAACCAGCAGACCGAGGTCTTTAAACTTAATATCACTCGAAAGTAGCTTGTGAGTACCCACTAAGATATCGACCTTACCGTCGGCGACATCTTGCATGATCAACTTCTGCTCTTTAGCTGATTTGAATCGGGATAGAACCTCAACACGAATCGGCAAGTTGGCGAAACGGTCACGGAAGTTCTCGAAGTGTTGCTGAGCAAGTAGGGTGGTTGGAACTAACACGGCTACTTGTTTGCTGTTGTCGGTACAAACGAATGCTGCACGCATCGCGACTTCGGTTTTACCAAAGCCAACATCACCACACACCAAACGATCCATGGCTTTTGCTTGACACATATCAGACATCACAGCATTGATGGCCATCGCTTGGTCATCGGTTTCTTCAAACGGGAAACCAGACTTGAAAGTAGCGTATTGGCCACGGTCGAGTACAAATTTGTAGCCAGGTTTTAGCTCTCGCTTGGCGTAAACATCAAGTAGCTCTGCTGCAACGTCACGGACTTTCTCTGCGGCGCGTTTACGAGCTTTTTGCCACGCTTCGCCACCGAGTTTATGCAGTGGTGCTGAATCTTCAGCGCCACCCGAATAACGCCCGATTAAGTTCAAAGATGCTACTGGCACGTAGAGCTTGGCATCGTTTTGATATTCAAGCGTTACGTATTCTGTTTTCATGCCACCGGCTTCGAGTGTTTGCAAGCCGATGTAGCGACCAATACCGTGGTCAATGTGCACAACAGGTTGACCCGGTTTAAGTTCGGCTAAGTGACGAATTACAGTATCGCTGTTAACACTTTTTTTGTCTTTCTTACGGCGCTGAACAACGCGATCACCCAACAGGTCGCTTTCACAGATAAGGGCGATGTTTTGCTCTTCGTGGATAAAGCCATGCTCAGCGGAACCGAGGGTCAAGCTGAACTTGTCTTTACCTTTAATCGCCGCATCGAGGTTTTCAACTTCGCTTGGACGAACTTTGATGCCTCGAAGTAATTCACTCAGTGCTTCACGGCGGCCTTCAGATTCAACTGAAAAGACCACTTTTCCTTCGAAGGCTTCAGTGAACTTTCTTAGGTTAGCCAAAGGTTCTTTATTTTGATGCTGAACGCTGAGGTCAGGCAGTGACGTAACCGGAAGGTTGATGCGCCCAGCTTTCTCTTCAATGGATTCTAAGCTCAGATTAACTTGTGGCTTCTGTTTGAAGTGTGCGAACAGCTCGTCTTTCTTTAGCCACAGTTGTTCAGGTGTGAGCAGTGGTCGCAATGGGTCAACACCGCGCTGTTCGTATCGATGAGCAACGTCGGTTAGGAATGAGTCTACTGCAGTCTCGACATCACCTAGAATCAGGAGTTGCGCTTCATCGGCAACGTAATCAAACAAGGTTTCAGTGTGATCAAAGAACAGCGGTTGCCAGTACTCGATACCAGCAGGCCACGTACCCTTAGAAACCTGCATATAAACCGATTCTGGTTCGCGGCGCGCATCAAACTGTTGGCGCCAACGAATACGGAAATCTTCAATCGCCGTTTCGGAGGTTGGGAATTCGTGAGCAGGCAGCAGGCGGATCTCAGAGATGTCTTCGATAGAGCGTTGGTTTTCAGGGTCGAAAGTACGAATCGTGTCGATCTCGTCATCGAAGAAGTCGATGCGATACGGGTCTTTACTGCCCATTGGGAATAGGTCAAGAATAGAACCACGACTTGCGTATTCGCCGGGGCCAAACACTTGATCAACGTAACGATAGCCTGACTTTTCAAGCTGTAGGCGCAGTTTCTCAAGCGAGTAGAGATCGCCCGTTTTCACCATTAACGTGTGTTGTAGCAAAAAGTCTCGCGGTGACTGGCGTTGCAATAACGTGCTGATCGGAACGATCGTGATGCCATCTTTTAGTGTTGGCAGTGCATAAAGGCGAGCGATACGATCTGAAATGATCTCTTGGTGCGGCGAGAAGCTATCGTATGGCAGCGTTTCCCAATCAGGGAATAATGCGACTTCATGTGCCGTAAACTGTTCAATTTCAGATTGAAGCTTAAGCGCCACTTGTGGGTCGGGTACAGCCAAGACGGTATGGCTGTTGTGTTGCTCTGCGAGTTTGGCAATGGCAAGAGCGAGAGACGAACCGACTAGGTTACCGATGTGCTTTTTGTCACCGGCACCTTTAAGTTTAGGTAGTGTAAATATGGATTTTTTGGTCATGTTAATTTACTTGTTATCTCGGTCTAGAGAGCGTTGACGCAAGAGTTTCTGTTGTTGATGAAGTGCCGCTTTAATGAGCAGGTCTTGGTCGGTATCGCGAAGATGAGCGTATTTAAATTTGATTTCGAAACCTGAGTCTTTCGCTTCGCTAGCAAATACTTCTGCGTAGCAATAAATAGCAGCAGCTGGGTGCTCTAGGAAAAGTTTGGCTTTTACTAAGCGACCCGGTTCGATGTCTGTTTTTGAAAAGCAGGAAAACTGACTCGCACCAAATGAATAGGTGTGAGTGCGAAATTTCTCATCATCTTGCTGCGATAACATAAAGCTCAACAAGAGGTTTAATTTTGAGTTTTGTGCATCCAATAAACTGGTGACATTCTTCAAGTCGCTGTTTTTCAGTTCAGCACGCGCACTGTCAGCTAACAGATCCAATTGGCTAAATTCACTTGCCACCACAAATGGTGCTGGGATCTCAGATTCGAATTGAATTTGAGAAGGTAAAGTGAAGCCGCTGTCCATTGGTTCAATATTAGCGGTAAGGCTATGGTGAACGGTGAAAAACTCTTGTTCTGTCATGCGTTAGTTCCTTGAAGTGATCTATTGATTATCGCTATGTGGCCGCAGTAATCAAGGTCAGTTAATTGAAAGTCTCAAATAGTTGTTTGAAATTTGGCAATTTGACAAGGTTCTGTTTTTCAAGCCTAACTAATTGAGTTAATTCACTCTATATTTTCAATTAACCCCTACACAGTAACAGCAATACCCGTTACATTAACCCGCATCCCCTTTAGATGGTTCAAAGTATGTTTCATCCTATTTCGTTGTTTGTTGGCCTACGCTATTTGAAAGGCCGTTCAGGTGATCGCTTTAGCCGTTTTGTTTCTTATATGTCGACGGCAGGTATCACCATTGGTGTGCTGTCTTTGGTTACTGTTTTATCGGTAATGAATGGATTCGAAGCGCAGTTAAAAGACCGAATTCTTGGTGTTCTTCCTCAAGCGGTGGTTTATGAGCAAGGTGGCACTACCTCTCTTGCTGCCCAAGCGCCTAATTTTGCTGAGCAAATCTCGCTTAATGGTCACGTTGAACCGATTGTCCGCAGTGAGGCAGTGATTCAGAGTCCGGCTCAGTTATCTGCAGGGTTGTTAATCGGCATTGAACCTAATTCAGACGACCCTCTTCAGAACCACTTAATTGCGGGCAGATTGTCTTCACTTAAGGCGGGTCAATATCAGTTGTTCCTCGGTCATACTTTGGCGAGAAACTTGAAAGTGTCTATGGGTGACAAAGTTCGCCTGATGGTGACCAGCGCTAGCCAATACACCCCATTAGGTCGTATTCCAAGCCAACGAAATTTCACCGTTGCCGGTATTTTCAATACAGGTTCTGATATCGACGCTCAACTGATGGTGACAGACATCCAAGATGCAGGGCGTTTGATGCGTTATAAATCAGACACTATTTCAGGTTGGAGACTGTTTTTTGACGACCCGTTTGAAGTTGCAGAGTTATCGACTCAGCCATTACCGGAAGGTTGGTTGTGGAGCGACTGGCGAGACCAACGTGGTGAGCTATTCCAAGCCGTTCGTATGGAAAAAAACATGATGGGCTTAATGCTTGGGCTTATCATCGGTGTTGCTGCTTTCAATATTATCTCGGCGCTTATCATGGTAGTGATGGAGAAGCAATCTGAAGTCGCGATTCTTAAGACCCAAGGCATGACTGATGGTCAAGTCATGGGGATCTTCATGGTTCAAGGCGCAAGTAGTGGCGTGATTGGTGCGCTCTCTGGTGGTGTGTTAGGTGTTGCCCTAGCTATGAACCTTAATACTATTTTAGAGGCGATGGGCGTTGCTCTATTCTCATTTGGTGGCCAGCTACCAATTCTGATTAACCCGATTCAAATCGCTGTTGTTGTGGTTTTGGCTATTGCACTTAGCCTGATTGCCACTGTATTCCCTTCTTATCGAGCATCGTCTGTGAAACCTGCTGAGGCCCTTCGTTATGAGTAATTTTCTTCAATGTAATGACATCCGTAAAACGTACCGTGAAGGCTCGTTAGATACAGAGGTGCTCAAGGGAGTCAGCTTTGAAATCGAAAAGGGTGAGCTAGTAGCAATCATCGGTACCTCTGGGTCGGGCAAAAGTACCTTACTGCATATCTTAGGCGCATTAGACGATGCTTCTGCGGGCAGCGTAAGTTTTCTTGGTCAGGACTTAGCATCTTTGAGTTCGAATAAGCAGGCGAAGCTTCGCAACCAGCATCTTGGCTTTGTGTATCAGTTCCATCATCTTCTCTCGGACTTTTCAGCGTTAGAAAACGTAGCAATGCCGTTGCTGATTGGTGGTGAGAAGCCTGCGAAAGCAAAACAAGAAGCACAGTTGTTACTTGATAAAGTGGGGCTAAGTCATCGTGTTGATCATCGACCTTCAGAGCTTTCTGGTGGTGAAAGGCAACGTGTGGCGATTGCTCGAGCATTGGTGAATAAGCCTGCGCTAGTGTTGGCGGATGAACCAACCGGTAACCTTGACCATAACACCGCACTGTCTATTTATGACTTAATGCGTGAACTGAACCGTGAGTACGATACTGCCTTTTTGGTCGTGACTCACGATGGTGAACTTGCCGGTAAGATGGATCGCCAACTTCACATGCAAGATGGTTTACTGGTCAACGTAGAAAAAGAGGAGAGCTAAGTGTTTTCTTCTTTATCCCTATTGATAGGCGGCCGATTTAGCCGTGCGAAACAACGAGACAAGATGGTGTCGTTCATATCTTTGTCCTCGACGATTGGTATCGCTGTTGGTGTCGCGGTGATCATTATTGGCTTATCTGCGATGAATGGCTTTGAGCGAGAGCTTCAATCACGAGTACTTTCTGTCATTCCTCACGGTGAGTTTGAAGGCGTGAATGAGCCTGTGACTCGTTGGGAGCATGTGATTGAGGAGTCGGTTAAGCACGATAAAGTCGTTGCTGCTGCGCCTTATGTAAAAATTACTGCACTTGCTGAAAAGGGCAAAGAACTCAAAGCAATTGAAGTTCGCGGCGTTGACCCACAACTTGAGCAACAGGTATCAAGCCTGTCGAGTTTTATCGATACGCAAGCTTGGAGCGAGTTTAAAGCAGGGCAACAACAGATCATTTTGGGTTCTGGTGTAGCGAAAGTGCTGAGTGCGAAAGTCGGTGATTATCTGACTTTGATGATTCCAACGGTAAACGGTTCTGTGAAGGTTCAGGCGCCAAAGCGTGTTCGAGTGAAAGTGGTTGGCTTGTTGACGCTCAATGGTCAGATAGATCACAGCTTGGCTCTAATCCCGATTGGTGATGCTCAGGTCTACGCAAACTTAGGTGAGGCGGTGACTGGAGTCTCTTTAAAAGTGACCGATGTGCTGAACGCGAATTCTATTGTGCGTGAAGTGGGTAATCAGCTTGATGTGTATGTGTATCTGCGCAGCTGGCAGCAGAAGTTTGGCTTCTTGTATCGAGATATTCAACTCGTTCGTACCATCATGTATCTGGTGATGGTGCTGGTTATTGGTGTTGCTTGTTTCAACATCGTCTCGACCTTAATGATGGCGGTAAAAGACAGAGCATCAGAGATCGCGATTTTAAGAACCATGGGCGCATCAGACGGCCTTGTGAAGCGCATCTTTGTTTGGCAGGGCGTATTCTCAGGCGTGTTAGGCAGTTTGGTGGGCAGTGCAATAGGTGTGCTAGTCGCTCTTAATCTCACGACGCTAATCAAAGGACTTGAAAAGCTGGTCGATCACCAGTTCTTGTCCGGTGATATCTATTTTGTCGACTTCTTGCCGTCACAACTTGATATGACGGATGTTGTTGTGGTTTCCGGCACTGCGATTGTGCTGAGTTTACTGGCGACATGGTACCCAGCATCACGAGCAGCGAAGTTGAATCCAGCCTCAGTGCTGAGTTCTAAATAGCATTAGCTTAAATAACAAAGCAGTTCCGCGTCGATAAATACAAAAAAGGATCCCAATGGGATCCTTTTTTATTGAATTCAATTCGTGTTCTTTACGACTTTCGTTACATGCCAATCTTGCAGAGGCTAGTGGCTCATCTGATTTTAACTTGTGTGCGTTTTAAGTGAAGCACATACAAGGTTAGATTGAATAACAAGTGATGGCGTTCAGTGCCTTGCTTGTCGCTTTTTCCAACTTCTTACTACTGAGTAACGCCATAAACCGCGAATACCAAAGTAGCCAATCATTGCTGAAACCACACCACAAATCAGACAACCCAATAAGAACGGAGGCCCTATAGTGCTCATTTGCGCCAAGATGAAGTCCCAGGACAATTCGAAATGGAAGGCTTGAGGTGGCACATGCATAACAAACGCCCCGACTTTATAAGCAAAGTAGAAGAGAACAGGCATGGTAACCGGGTTACTGATCCAAACAAGTGCGACAGCTAAAGGCAGGTTAACGCCACATGCTACAGCAAGGCCTGCAGACATAATCATTTGACTTGGTAGAGGGACAAACGCCATGAATAACCCAACAGCAAACGCGCCGGCCGCAGAGCGACGATTAAGGCACCATAAGTTGGGGTTGTACAAAACATTGCCAAAAACTTTCAATGCTTTCTGACGCTTGATTAGATCATGGTCAGGCATAAATCGTTTGATAAACTTTCTTGGCATAGGAGGAAGCTACTCTCTTGTTTAACACTTGGTTCTTGATTTCATTTGCTGCGACAGTTGTGTCTGCCAGCTTCTGGCCTGTGATGCCACATTGGGTTTGGGCACCATTGATGCTGTTGTTACTGCTAGCACCAACAAAGTATAGCGTTTTCCGGAGTGCAAGAGGTCCAGTAACAGCATTGATACTGGTTATCTGCCTAGGGAATGCGATTGAAATACAAACGAGTCGCTTATTCCAATCAGGGCAGAATACTACCATAAATGCGTCGGTTGTTAGCCTTTTTAGTGAAAATAGCCACGGTTTTGAAAGCGTAATAGTAGCCAGATCAATTGGCGGCGAAAAATTAATCTTTCCTCAATTGATAAAATTGCGTTTGTTTACCCCTTTTAAATTAACACTTGGAGATGATGTCTATTTATCGGCCTCAATAAAGCCGATATGGGGCAAACTCAATGAAGCCAGCTTTGACCTAGAAAAGTACTTGTTTAGTGCTGGCGTGGTTGCCAATGCAACTTACAGAGCAGAGACCAAATATCGAATTCACTCTAGCAACAACTTACGCGCCCGATGGTTTGAAACCAGCCTTGAAAGGTTAAGTCTGCTGGCAAATCAAGATCTCATTATCGCTTTGAGTTTTGGATATCGAGACCTTATTCCCCCTCAGCGGTGGGATATGCTTAAAAGCAGTGGCTTGATTCACTTGATGGCTATCTCGGGGCTGCACATCGGGATTGCCTTTGGTATCGGCTATCAGATTGGCAAAATATTCAGGTTACTTTCCCCTTCATTTCTTTGGTTACCTACAATATTCGGGCTCGGCTTGGCGTATTTCTATAGTTGGTTTGCTGGGTTCACGCTGCCAACCTTGAGAGCTTTAGTAATGTGCTCCATCGCCAGTTATTTCTTGTGGCGTGGGCAAAATATCAGTTTGCTTCGGTATGTTGCTTTAAGTCTGTGCGTGGTTCTGCTGATTTGGCCGTTTTCAGCCTTGTCGAGCAGTTTTTGGTTGTCCTTTGGTGCATTAGGCGCTGTTCTCTATATCGCGTTAAATACACAGCGCTCAGCTTCAACCTTTACATTTATCGACCGCGCACTCCAACTGATTAAGATTCAACTGATGCTGACATTCCTGATCGCGCCTTTCTCGATGTTGTTTTTCAAAGGAGTCAGTTTAGTCTCTGTTTTCTACAACTTGTTCCTTTTGCCTTGGGTATCGATGGTGACGATCCCGCTGTTGTTTCTGGCAATGTTTCTAAGCTTAATATCGGAGTCAGTGTCTGGCGTGGTTGGTATAACAGCGCTAGACAATGGTTTGGTTAGTCAGCTGTGGAAGTTGGTCGACTTGTCGCTTGAGCCTCTCGTATTTAGTCTTCCTTTCTCTGAGCGATTTTGGATCCAAGTCGATAATCAGACGATTGCATTATCAGTATTCCTTATCTTGTTTTTGAGCTTTGTCAGTCGGTATTTCAAGCGAACATTATCGATATTAGTAACTGCAGTGTTTGTGCTGTGGTGGGAGTTCGGTAAACCTCAGCAAGACAAGCTAACCATAGACATCTTGGATGTTGGGCATGGGTTGTCTTTGGTCTTGGAAAAGAACAATCAGATTGTTGTTTATGATCTTGGCAATGCGTGGCCAGGAGGCTCGGTTGTTGAGTCTTTGTTGATTCCTACTTTGAATAAGCGGGGGATTTATGAATTAGAAGGCGTGATTGTGAGTCATTTCGATTCTGACCATGCTGGTGGTTATCCGGCATTACTTGAGAACTATACGCCAAAGTGGATAAGAACCAGTCAGAACATTATTCAAGAACGCCAATCTATCACTCAAGCCCCGTCTAATATTCAAACATGTACTATTGGAGAGGTTTGGAACTGGCAAGATGTTGTTTTTGAGGTGTTGTGGCCGCCTAAGCAAGTAAAGAGGGCGTATAACCCACATTCGTGTGTGGTCAAGATCTCAGATCATAGTGCTGATTTCTCAATGTTGCTCACTGGTGATATTGAACTGGTAAGTGAGTGGTTACTTGCTCGTGAAGGAGAACAGCTAAGGAGTGATGTTATGTTGGTTCCGCATCATGGCAGCGATTCGTCATCGATTAAGTCGTTTATTGAGGCTGTGTCTCCTCAGCTGGCGATAGCTTCTCTTGCCAAAGGCAACCAGTGGGGAATGCCGAGTGAGTCTGTTATTGAACGTTATCAGGAAGCGGGGAGTACTTGGCTAGATACAGGTGAAAGCGGACAAATAACCATCACTCTTAGCAAAGAAGGTTGGCAATATCATGCGATTAGAGAACAACAAGGCGGGCAGTGGTATAGGCAGATGCTCCGTAAGGGAGTAGAATAGATAGATTATTGTGAGAAAATTAAGCGATTCTATGTCAACACAAACAGATGAAACTACCTGGGTTACATTTAAAAGACTTTGGACTTATATTCGACTATATAAGGCCGGCCTAGGTGTTGCGGTAATTGCGCTTATTATAAATGCCGTTTCTGATACCTATATGATTTCCTTACTAAAGCCGTTACTTGATGAAGGCTTTGGTAATGCTGAATCTGACTTTTTACGCACGCTCCCTATTATTATCTTTGCCATGATGTTTATTCGTGGTGTCAGTGGCTTTGTTTCAACCTATTGTTTGAGCTGGGTCTCTGGCAATGTGGTGATGGAAATTCGTCGCAAAATATTCAGTCATTTCATGCATATGCCTGTTTCTTTCTTCGATAAAGAACAGACAGGCGCATTGCTATCTCGAATTACTTACGATTCAGAGCAAGTGTCTGCGGCAACCAGTAAAGCGTTAGTCAGTATTGTCCGTGAAGGTGCAAGTATTATTGGCTTGTTGACGCTGATGTTCTGGAATAGCTGGCAGTTGTCTTTAGTGTTATTTGCTGTCGCGCCTTTGGTTGCGTGGGCGATCAGTATCGTATCGAAGCGATTCAGAAAGATCTCTAAGAACATGCAAACCAGCATGGGTCACGTTGCTTCTTCAGCTGAACAAATGCTGAAAGGACATAAAGTTGTTCTAACTTACGGTGGTCAAGATCTAGAAAAACACCGCTTTGATAAAGTTAGTAACCAAATGCGCCAACAAAGCATGAAGCTAATCACTGCTCAAGCGGCCGCTAACCCGATTATTCAAATGATCGCATCAGTGGCGATTGTTGTTGTTCTATTCCTTGCTAGTGTCGATTCTATTAAAGCCGAACTTACTCCTGGTACGTTTACCGTTGTCTTCTCTGCAATGTTTGGTCTATTACGTCCGCTAAAGGCGTTAACTAACGTAACGTCTGAATTCCAACGTGGTATGGCTGCGAGTACGACTCTATTTGGCTTGATGGATCTAGATACCGAGCAAAACAAAGGAACGTTGAAACCTGAAACTGTAACGGGTGAAGTTGCAGTAAAAGATGTCACGTTTACTTATGACGGTGCAGAGAAACCAGCACTTGATAAGGTCAGCTTTAATATACCGAAAGGTAAAACGGTTGCGCTTGTTGGGCGATCGGGTTCGGGTAAGAGTACCATTGCCAACCTATTTACTCGTTTTTATGACGTAGACTCTGGTTCAATTGAGCTTGATGGCCACGACATTCGCGATTACGAATTGAGAAATCTGCGTGAGCACTTTGCTCTCGTTTCTCAAAATGTTCACTTGTTTAACGATACGGTGGCTAACAACATCGCTTACGCAGCAGAAGAACAGTATTCACGTGAACAGATCGAACACGCGGCTAAGCTTGCTCATGCAAGTGAGTTTATCGATGGCATGGAAAATGGCATTGATACGGTTGTGGGCGAGAATGGCGCGAGTCTTTCTGGTGGTCAAAGACAGCGTATTGCGATTGCACGAGCGCTATTGAGAGATGCACCGGTTTTGATTCTTGATGAGGCAACGTCTGCACTGGATACAGAGTCAGAGAGAGCGATTCAATCTGCATTAGAAGAACTGCAGAAAGACAAAACAGTATTAGTTATCGCACACCGACTCTCGACCATCGAGCAAGCTGATGAGATTCTAGTGGTTGATGATGGTCATATTGTAGAAAGGGGCGCACATGCTGAGCTAATCGCACATGATGGCGCCTATGCACAATTACACCGAATTCAGTTCAGCGGATAAGATTAGGTCTTGTTTTGATCGAAAAAATTTGGTTTAACAATCACCCGTTGAAATATCTTCTCTGGCCGCTATTGTGGCCACTGAGTCTGTTGTTCAACATGATCAGTAGTCAGCGTCGTGATGCTTACCTCTCGGGGAAGAAAGAGACCTACCGCCCGCCTTTACCTGTTATTGTTGTGGGCAATATTACTGCTGGTGGAAATGGTAAAACACCGGTTGTGATTTGGTTAGTTGAGATGCTTCAGGCTCACGGCTTTAAACCTGGGGTCGTGTCTCGTGGCTACGGTGCAAAAGCACCAAGCTATCCGTTGGTGTTGGATGAAAATACGCCAGCTGAGCATTCGGGTGATGAACCTCGCTTGATTCGTAAGCGAACTGGTGCGCCAGTCGCAGTCGACCCTGTGCGAGCTAACGCAGTGAAAGTATTGCTGAGCAAAGGCGTTGATGTGATTATCACTGACGATGGCCTTCAGCATTACGCGCTTGAACGCGATATTGAATTTGCGGTTATCGACGGCGCAAGACGCTTTGGTAGCGAGAGCTTGATTCCTTTAGGCCCATTACGAGAGCCGATTTCACGTTTAGAAGAGGTCGATTTTTTGGTGAACAATGGCGGTAAAGCGCACGGGCGAGAGTTCTCGATGTCTTTGCTTCCAAGCCAAGCGGTTAACCTTAAGACAGGCCAAAAAAGGTCTGTGGCAGAATTACAGAAGCTGGTGGCTTTTGCCGGTATTGGCCACCCACCGCGCTTTTTTAAAACATTGGAAGATCTTGATGGTGATGTGGTTTTCACACAGGGCTTCGCTGACCATCAAGATTTTGATAAAGATGAACTTCATGCCTTAGCTAAGAAAGGTATGAATCTGATTATGACAGAAAAAGACGCTGTAAAATGCGAAGAATATGCTCAAGATAACTGGTGGTATCTTCCAGTTTCTGCGCGGTTCGATGAAGATTCGCAACAGCAAATTTTAAAAAGAATAAAAGAGGTTATGGAATACTATGGATCACCGTCTACTTGAGATCGTTGCTTGCCCTGTATGTAAAGGTAAACTAACTTTTGACAAGGATAAGCAAGAGCTTGTTTGTAAAATTGATCGCCTTGCTTACCCAATTAAAGAGGGTATTCCTGTTCTTTTAGAACCTGAAGCTCGCACCGTTTCTATGGATGAGGGTAAGTAATGTCTTATACGGTTGTTATACCTGCAAGATACCAATCGAGCCGTTTACCAGGGAAGCCACTTGCTGACATTGGTGGAAAGCCGATGATTCAATGGGTATACGAACAGTCAATGAAAGCGGGTGCCGATAAAGTTATTATCGCTACCGATGACGCACGAGTTGAAAAAGCGGCTAAAGCATTTGGCGCGACCGTTTGTATGACATCACCTAATCATGAGTCAGGCACTGAACGCCTAGCTGAAGTGATTGAAGTTATGAAGATTCCTGATGATCATATTATCGTGAATGTTCAAGGTGATGAGCCACTTATCCCACCTTCGATCATTAATCAGGTTGCCAACAATCTTGCGAACAGTACAGCTCCGATGGCAACGTTAGGTGTGGAAATCACTCATGCAGATGAAGTGTTTAACCCTAACGCTGTTAAAGTTGTAACCGATAAAGATGGTTACGCTTTGTATTTTAGCCGAGCAACCATCCCTTGGGATCGCGATGCTTACGCGAACAACGGTACTGCAGCGGAATCTCCTTTGCTTCGTCATATTGGTATCTATGCTTACCGAGCGGGTTTTATCAATACCTACATTAATTGGGAACCAAGCACTCTTGAACGTATTGAGTGCCTAGAGCAATTACGAGTACTTTGGTACGGTGAAAAAATCCACGTAGACGTTGCGGCGGAAGCGCCGGCTGCCGGTGTTGATACGCCTGAAGACCTAGAAGCGGTTCGAGCTATTATTGGCTAAGCTTCTTTGAGCGAGTTCTTGTTTGCTCTACAAAATGAAAAATGATGAGCCTTGCCTATTGCGAGGCTTTTTTCTATTTACCGAAAAGCGCGCTATCGAAAAGCGCGTGTGTGTCTTATTGACCTAAGCAAACGGATATTGAGATAGTTGCATTGGTTTATGCATCATCAACACGGAATTATCTGAGATTTACCTCGCTCGAGTACCAATTTTTCTCTATAATATGCCGCCTATAAAGTAGTGGCGAATCGCTAGTACAGAATAAAACTTACGACAAAACGTGGAGTAAAAGATGCCTTCTCAAAGCCCAGTGATTACGGTTGATGGACCAAGTGGTGCAGGTAAAGGTACCCTGTGTATGTTGCTAGCAGATAAGCTAGGCTTTCATCTTCTAGACTCAGGCGCGATCTATCGCGTATTGGCTTTAGCGGCAATTCACCATGGTGTGGATACTGAATCAGAGGATGCTTTAGTACCGCTTGCTACACACTTAGACGTGCAGTTTATTGCTGAAGGCGACTTAGTTAAGGTTATCCTAGAAGGTGAAGATGTGTCTGGTGAACTTCGTAAAGAAGAGACTGGCATGGCGGCTTCAAAAGTTGCTGCTTTACCTCGCGTTCGCGAAGCACTGCTTCGTCGTCAACGTGCATTCAGCGCTGCGCCTGGTTTGGTTGCAGATGGTCGTGACATGGGAACGGTTGTGTTTCCTGAAGCTGAAGCGAAAATATTTTTAGATGCAAGTGCTGAAGAGCGTGCGAGTCGCCGCCTTAAACAGTTGCAACAGAAGGGGTTAGATGTTAAATTTGACGACCTTTTGAGCGAGATCCAAGAGCGAGACGATCGAGATCGTAATCGCCCAGTGGCGCCACTTCGCCCTGCAGAGGATGCTCTAGTGCTTGATTCCACCTCAATGAATATTGAGCAGGTAGTAGAAAAAGCACTACACTATATTGAATCGAAACTGGCTGGGTAATTTCGCCGAGCTAGTACGAACGTTGGTCGCAAGGATGATGACCGGCGAATTTATCAACCCCATGCGGTAGGATACCCATGGACGTTTAATTATTGAAGATTAAATAATGACTGAATCTTTTGCTCAACTCTTTGAAGAGTTTCTATCTGAAACTGAATTCCAACAAGGCAGCATCGTTAAAGGTACTGTAGTAGCTATCGAGAACGGTTTCGTTCTTGTAGACGCTGGTCTTAAGTCTGAATCTGCTATCCCTGCTGAACAATTCAAGAACGCTGCTGGCGAACTTGAAGTAGAAGTTGGTGCTGAAGTAGACGTAGCTCTAGACGCTGTTGAAGATGGTTTCGGTGAAACTCAACTTTCTCGTGAGAAAGCTAAGCGTCACGAAGCTTGGATCGTACTTGAGAAAGCTTGTGAAGAAGCTGAAACTGTTGTTGGTATCATCAACGGTAAAGTTAAAGGCGGTTTCACTGTTGAACTTAACGGTATCCGTGCTTTCCTTCCAGGTTCTCTAGTAGACGTACGTCCTATCCGTGACACTGCTCACCTAGAAAACAAAGAGCTAGAGTTCAAAGTAATCAAGCTAGACCAGAAGCGTAACAACGTTGTTGTTTCTCGTCGTGCTGTTATCGAATCTGAAAACAGTGTTGAGCGTGACGAACTTCTTGAAACTCTACAAGAAGGTACTGAAGTTAAAGGTATCGTTAAGAACCTTACTGACTACGGTGCATTCGTTGACCTTGGCGGTGTTGACGGTCTTCTACATATCACAGATATGGCTTGGAAGCGCGTTAAGCACCCATCAGAGATCGTTAACGTTGGTGACGAAATCCTAGTTAAAGTTCTTAAGTTCGATCGTGAGCGCACTCGTGTTTCACTAGGTCTTAAGCAACTAGGCGAAGATCCATGGGTAGCAATCGCTAAGCGTTACCCAGAAGGTCACAAGCTTTCTGGTCGTGTTACAAACCTAACTGACTACGGCTGCTTCGTTGAAATCGAAGAAGGCGTTGAAGGTCTAGTACACGTTTCTGAAATGGATTGGACTAACAAGAACATCCACCCTTCTAAAGTTGTTAATGTTGGCGACGAAGTTGAGGTTATGGTTCTTGATATCGACGAAGAACGTCGTCGTATCTCTCTAGGTCTGAAACAGTGTAAAGCTAACCCATGGCAGTCATTTGCAGAAATGCAAGCTAAGGGCGACAAAGTTACTGGTAAGATCAAGTCTATCACTGACTTTGGTATCTTCATCGGTCTAGAAGGCGGTATCGACGGTCTTGTACACCTATCTGACATTTCTTGGAACGCTGCCGGCGAAGAAGCTGTACGTGAATACAAGAAAGGCGACGAAATCTCTGCTGTTGTTCTAGCAGTAGATGCAGAGCGTGAGCGTATTTCTCTTGGCGTTAAGCAAATGGAAAACGACCCGTTCAACGCATACGTTGCTGACAACAAGAAAGGTGTTCTTGTAAACGGTACTGTTACTGCAGTTGACGCGAAAGGCGCTACTATCGAGCTAATCGAAGGCGTTGAAGGTTACATCCGCGCTTCTGAAGTTTCTCGCGACCGTATCGAAGATGCATCTCTAATCCTAAGCGTTGGCGACAGCGTTGAAGCGAAGTTCACTGGTGTAGACCGTAAGAACCGCGTAATCAACCTATCTATCAAAGCTAAAGATGAAGCTGATGAGCAAGAAGCAATGGCTTCACTGAACAAGTCTGAAGAAGGCGCGTTCGGTAACGCAATGGCAGACGCATTCAAAGCTGCTAAAGGCGAATAATAGCTTCTCATTAAGAGAATTATAGCTATCTAGCCAAGAAAGGAGCCGTAAGGCTCCTTTTTTTTTGCTTATTTTTCCGATAGGTCTATAATTTCTAAAAAGAAAACCAACGAGGGTAACTATGACTAAGTCTGAATTGATTGAAAGACTGTGCGCTGAGCAAACGCATCTTTCTGCAAAAGAAATTGAAGACGCTGTAAAAGACATTTTAGAGCATATGGCTTCAACACTAGAAAGTGGTGATCGAATCGAAATTCGCGGTTTTGGCAGCTTTTCTCTGCATTATCGTGAGCCTCGTGTTGGACGTAACCCAAAGACTGGTGACAAGGTAGAGTTAGAAGGTAAATACGTTCCTCACTTCAAACCAGGTAAAGAGCTGCGTGAACGAGTAAACTCAGGAATGTAGCCTACTTATCGGAATTAAGAAAAGCGGCATACTATAATGTATGCCGCTTTTTTATGACCATAATATGGTGGTCTGATTAGTAATTTTCCTGCATAATCGTACAGCTAACTAACCAATGAGTGATGAACTATGAAAATTATAAAAATAGTCGCCGTTATCGCACTTTTCCTAATTGCACTAGCTTTAGGCTCTCAAAACCAAACAACTGTGAATTTCAACTATCTGCTAGCGCAAGGTGACTTCCACCTCTCAAGTTTATTAGGTGTTGTATTCGTTTCAGGCTTCGCCCTTGCTTGGTTAGTCTTTGGTAATATGCACATGCGGTCTCAGCTAAAAATTCATCGCTTGAAGAAGCAACTCAATAAGCAATCAAAGCAGGTCGCTGCTGATACTAAAGCTTAAAGGCTATATTTGATGTTAGAGTTACTGTTCTTACTTTTGCCCATCGCAGCCGCTTATGGCTGGTATATGGGTAATCGTAATGCTCAGCAAGAAAAACAAAAGCAATCACACCAGATCTCCCGTCAATACGTGACGGGTTTGAACCTATTACTGTCAGATCAATCTGACAAAGCGGTTGATCACTTCATTGAGCTGCTTCAAGTAGACAATGAAACCATCGATACTCACTTGGCTTTGGGCAACTTGTTCCGCTCAAGAGGCGAAGTCGACCGCGCTATTCGCATTCACCAAAATCTCATCTCTCGTTCGGGGCTTACCCTCGATCAGAAGAACCTCGCACTGCAACAATTAGCCAAAGACTATATGGTCTCTGGTTTCCTTGATCGCGCTGAAAAAATCTTTGAACAACTTGTAGAAGAACCTGACCATAAAGAGGGCGCTTTACAGCAGTTGGTGGCTATTTATCAGCAGACCCGTGAGTGGAACAAGGCTATCCATTACGGAAATATCTTAGTTAAGCTCGGCAAGAAAAAAATGAAGATGCGTGCGACCGTTGCGCATTTCTGGTGTGAGCTTGCGATGCAAGAACAAGCCGATGGTAATCGTTCTAAAGCGCTTCAGCATTTTAAGAAGGCGCTTTCTGAAGACCCTAAATGTGTTCGCGCAAGTATCGCACTAGGGAAGTTCCACTTAGCGAACGAAGATTACCAAAAGACAATTGATTGTCTTGAATCGGTACTTGAACAAGATATCGATTTTATCAGTGAGGTGTTGCCAACCCTTGCTGAGTGTTACCACAAGCTTGGACAAGAAGCTCAATTGGTCGAGTTCCTCAAAGCGTGTATTCAGAAGAAAGCCGGTGTATCTGCCGAACTGATGCTGGCGCAATTGGTTGCTCACCATGAAGATGTAGGCTCTGCTCAAGAGTTACTGACAAAGCAGCTTGTTAAAAACCCAACCATGAAAGGTTTTTATCGATTAATCGATTACCACCTAGCGGAAGCAGAAGAAGGCCGAGCAAAAGACAGCTTAACCACACTTCAATCTATGGTTGGTGAACAGCTTAAGGTTAAGCCTCATTACCGTTGTCGTCAGTGTGGTTTCTCGACACACTCAATGTATTGGCACTGCCCTTCATGTAAAGGGTGGGGGACGATCAAGCCTATTCGTGGGCTTGATGGTGAATAGATTTGTGGTCATTTTAAGACCAAATTATTAATTGCAGCTTTCGGGCTGCATTTTTATGACTGTTATTTATCACCTGCTTAGGTGATTGAAAATTATTTAGAAAGTTAACTGCGTTAGGAGATGAAATGAACGACCAAAAAATCATTGTAGCCTTGGATTATGATAATCAAGCGGATGCGTTAGCCTTTGTCGATCGTATTGACCCAGCATCTTGCCGCCTAAAAGTGGGTAAAGAGATGTTTACCCTGTTTGGCCCTGAATTTGTTCGTGAATTACATAAGCGTGGTTTCTCAGTATTTTTAGACCTTAAATTCCACGACATCCCGAACACATGTTCAAAAGCAGTCCGTGCTGCCGCGGAACTGGGTGTTTGGATGGTGAACGTACACGCAAGTGGCGGTGAGCGCATGATGACAGCTTCTCGCGAAATCTTAGAGCCTTACGGCAAAGACCGTCCGCTGTTAATCGGTGTAACGGTACTAACAAGTATGGAGCAATCTGATTTAGCGGGTATCGGTCTGGATCTTGAACCACAACAACAAGTGATGCGCTTGGCTTCTCTGACGAAAAACTCAGGCTTAGACGGTGTTGTATGTTCTGCGCAAGAGGCATCTTTGCTTAAAGGTGCACTTGGTCAGGAGTTCAAGCTAGTTACTCCAGGTATTCGCCCTGTCGGCGCTGATGTTGGTGACCAGAAGCGTATCATGACGCCTTCTAAAGCGATTGAATCAGGCTCAGACTACCTTGTTATTGGCCGTCCGATTACGCAAGCGATAGACCCTGCTGCTGTGCTTGCGGAGATCAACGGTACGCTTGCTTAAATATACATTTAGATTGAGATACAAATAAAAAGAAGGCCAGCAAATTGCTGGCCTTAATTTTTTAGTCTGGATGGATTAGTCTAAACTGGACTGAATGCTCAGTGTGTAGCTTAAACCGGAGCACCACTATGGAATTTGAAGTCGCTGTCATCTGAAGTGATAAGATCAGCTTCTACTTGAGCAAAATGCGCAATACGCTCTGAAATATCTTTCCCTGCGATCTGCTCTGCTAGCTCAAGGTAATCTTGGTAGTGGCGAGCTTCCGAGCGAAGTAGAGACACGTAAAACTTCTCCATGTCTTCTTCCAAGAAAGGAGCCAATTTAGCGAATCGTTCACAAGAGCGAGCTTCAATAAATGCACCGATGATAAGCTTATCAACCAGAGCGTCAGGCTCGTAAGTCTTAACTTGTTTGATCAAGCCTTTAGCGTAACGACCCGCCTCAATTGGCTGGTAAGTCACGCCTTTCTTCTCCATCAACTCCATGACTTGGTAGAAGTGATGCAGCTCTTCTTTGATCAGCAGTACCATCTTATCGATCAGGTCAGCACCGTAATTACAGCCTTCTTTCGCGGTGATTTGCTTGGACACGTTGCTTTTACCACGTAGAGACTCTAAGTCTCCGATACGACGGTAAGCAAATTGCTCGTATGGCAAAATCCATTCATTCAGTTGCTTCGCGCTTTCTTTATCGACAGCGTACTTGCGAATAAGGAACAAAGCACTCTGTGCCGCCTTAAGTTCACACAGCATGTGATCGCGTAGAATGATGTGAAGATTTTCAGGCTTTTTGGCTTCATCTATCCATGAATCTGGCGTTTCGGCTTTAAGAAAAGAGTGGATTGGAGCGAGTAATTCTTGATACATGGTCAGGGAAAGTTTGTTGATAATACGGGGATTTTATCACAGCTCAAGAGATCTCCCTATACAGAGAAAGGAAATTCAACCGCTACAAAAAAGGCCGCCTATTTTAATGTAAATAAGGCGGCCTTTAAGTGTTGGATTAGACTGTTACCATTTCTTCTTCTGACCGAAGAGGGCATCCATATCATCTTCTCGCTCTTTAGATTCCATCTGCTGCAAATCTTGAGCGTTTTTGTCTTGGCGTTTCTGGTCAAGCTCGTTGAGCATCTGTTGAAGCTTTTCTTTGGCTTGATTAGAGTACGAGTCGTTCTTAGTCGCTAAAGCATCAATGCCTTTGCGTAATAGCTGAATCGCTGTTCCCGGTTGTCCGCGAGAAATCGAATCGTTTGCACGTTTAATAACATTTTCAATGTTAATACGGATTTGAATCGTTTCTAGGCGAGCATTTTCAACCACATAAGCTTGAGTCTCGAAACGGCCTTTATTGTGCTCGTTGCGCACCGTATCACGCAGGCGTTTAACTAACTTAAGCATCATGATTGCTTGCTTGTCACTACTTGGTACGCGGAAAGCGGTACTCTCGCCACCTTTGTAGTTCTCTTTAAGCTGAGTGATTTGTTGTTTTACGCTTTCAATGCGTTGGGCAAGCTGCTTATTTTTTGGATCGAGTTGATACATGTTTTCTAATGCATCAAGAATTCGATTGTTTAAGCATACAAGAAGATCTTGGCTAAACGGCATGTGATGAGCATTGCCAATCAGTTCTTCTGTACCGTCAATAATGGTTAGATAACGAGAAGCTTCCTGTTTCTTCGCTGTTTCTACCTTAACTTTATATTGAAGCATGATGTTGTAGCCTAAAACTAACACCAAAAGAACGGCTACTAAGGCGATTATTAAACCAATATTCATATATTTGAGTCTGCTTATTATTTTCTATAGCTAACTGGAGAGGATACACGATTCCATTGTGTATCGGCACTCGTAAATTGCAATTTCTGATTATCTCTTGTTGAGCGAAATCGGCAATCAAAACTTACCAACTAATGTATGAGAATGAGGGTTGGGTTGCAAAGCGTTAGTGATGTTTTTGTTTGTTAAGCTAGAAAAACTCATTTTTCCTGTCATTTTTGTGTTCGAAGCGTTATAACTATTAATTATATTACACGCGACTATAACGCTCTCTTTGCAAATAAGTTAGCACAGAAATGAGTAAAGGATTACGAGGTTAGATATGAAGTTACAGCAACTGAAGTACATTGTTGAGGTTGTAAACCATAACCTAAATGTTTCAGCTACAGCAGAGAGTTTGTACACATCTCAGCCTGGCATTAGTAAGCAAGTTAGATTACTTGAAGACGAACTAGGCATTCAGATTTTTGAGCGTAGCGGCAAGCATTTAACGCAGGTTACCCAAGCGGGTGAGGATATCATTCGTATCTCTCAAGAGATTTTGGCGCGCGTTGAAAGTATTAAAGCGGTAGCGGGTGAGCACACTCATCCAGAGATGGGTACATTGAATATTTCAACGACTCATACTCAAGCTCGTTATGCACTGCCTGATGTAATTAAAGGTTTCACAGCGCGCTATCCAAAAGTATCGCTTCACATGCACCAAGGCACGCCAAGCCAAATGTCAGAAGCCGTCGCTAAGGGTACAGCGAATTTTGCGATTGCAACGGAAGCGCTACACCTTTACCAAGACGCGATTATGCTGCCTTGTTACCACTGGAACCGTTCGATCGTCGTGACCAAAGATCATCCTCTGGCACAGAAACGTAATATCACGATCGAAGATCTTGCGGCTTATTCCCTAGTGACCTACGTGTTTGGTTTTACTGGTCGTTCTGAGCTTGATACGGCGTTCAACAAAGTAGGGTTAACACCGCGTGTTGTGTTTACCGCGACCGATGCGGACGTAATCAAAACCTATGTTCGTATGGGCATTGGTGTTGGTGTAATCGCAAGTATGGCGATTGACCACGAGCAAGATACTGATTTGGTTGCGATTGATGCGAGCCATTTATTTGGTGCGAGCACAACCAGTATTGGCTTTAGAAAAGGTACCTTCCTGCGTTCTTACATGTTTGACTTTATGGAGCGTTTTGCACCGCACTTGACTCGCCCTGTGGTTGAGCAAGCTATTTCTTTGAAATCGAATGAAGAGATCGAAGAGATGTTTAAAGATATCGAGCTGCCAGTTCGTTAATCTCGTCGTGTAAATCTAGATTCTTATTCGGCCTGTATTTGCAGGCCGTTTCTCTTTTGGGCTTTTAGCTTTCGTTTTCTTTATCGATCCTTTCCATTTCGACCTCTTACCCTTACAATCCACGCATCATAGGGGGAAGCATGCATTCACGATTTAAAATACTCGATTCATTTTTGCTAGAGCACCAGATTTACTGGCGTTCAGAGCCTTTCCACCTATGCCAAACTCAACAGCAGCCGTGGAAAGAGGTCAATCGTCCACTCGTTGATTGGTTACAAAGCTTAGATAATGAAAGCATTCAAACCTTAAAAGAGCAGCCTCAGCTTTTGATTGAGGAACTGACTCGTTTCCTACCTGAATTAGATACTGCTAGCCAAAACATCCAGTTCAATAACACAGCTTTGGTTGGTTTAGACCTCCCACGTGGTACTGCTGATGGTATTCCTGGCCGAAAGCTACATCAAATTGTCGCAATGGGTGAGGCTGTATTAGAGCATCACCATGGAAAAGAGTGGCTCGAGTGGTGTTCTGGTAAAGGCTTTCTTGGTCGAATCCTATCTCAGCAATCGGATCAAAAAGTCACGAGCTTTGAATGGCAGCAATCGTTATGCGAAAGCGGACAAAAGATTGCGGATGACCAGAAGTTAGCGATGAATTTTGTTCAAGGTGATGCTTTTTCTGAAAGCGCTGATGAAGTGTTTAACTCAAGCCAACATGCCGTAGCCCTTCATGCTTGTGGCGATCTTCATGTTGAGCTAGCTAAAAAGTCAGTGTCACATGGGCTACCAGCGGTGACTATATCCCCTTGTTGTTATCATCTTATTCGAGACGAAAACTACCAAGCGATGTCTTCTTTAGCGAAAAGATCAGCATTAACGTTAAGTAAGAGCGATTTAAGAATCCCGCTTCAAGAAACCGTCACTGGTGGTGAAAGAGTAAAAAGACATCGTCAACTAGAGATGAGCTATCGTCTAGGCTTTAGCCAGTTACTTAAGGCTGAACTTAACATTGACGAATACCTCCCTGTACCGAGCATCAAAAAATCAGAGTTAGCTGAGGGTTTTGAATCCTTCTGCCGTTGGGCATCTGAAGTGAAAGAGCTATCGCTGGGTTCAGAGATTGATTTTGACTCTTATTTAGTTCAAGGCGAAGCGCTTTTCTGGGAAATGGAAAAGCTGAGTTTGGTTCAACAAGTCTTTAGACGACCATTAGAGATATGGCTAGCTTTAGATCGCGCTATCTATTTGCAAGAGCAAGGGTATGAAGCTTCGATTGAAGAGTTCTGTGGACGTACTATTACGCCAAGAAATCTATTGATTCATGGGGTTAAAATCGAGCGCTAGTGGTAAGCAGTACTATTCGCGTTTTTTACGATCTCAACCCATTAATGCAAAATAAAGCTATAAATACAAATTAAGTCAGAAACGCAAAAAAGCCAGCGCGACATTATGTCGTACTGGCTTTTTGTTTAATGTGTATGAGTTAACTGAACGCTTCAACGAGAAGATTATTACGTTCAGTTAGTCATTACACCATTAGTTAAACATTGCGATTGCTTCTGCTGGGTCTACGTATTCAAGGTCAAAGCTTTCTGCAACTTCTTTACAAGTTACTTTACCGTGAATAACGTTTAGACCTTCTAGGAAGCCTTCATCAGATAGAAGTGCTTCGCGGTAGCCCTTGTTCGCTAGCTTAACAATGTAAGGAAGTGTTGCATTGTTTAGTGCGTAAGTTGAAGTGCGAGCAACAGCGCCAGGCATGTTTGCAACACAGTAGTGAACTACGTCATCAACAATGTAAGTTGGGTCTGCGTGAGTGGTTGCGTGAGAGGTCTCGAAACAACCGCCTTGGTCGATTGCAACGTCAACAACTGCTGAACCTGGTTTCATCTTAGCGATGTGCTCTTTTGTAACCAGTTTTGGAGCTGCTGCACCAGGGATTAGTACAGCACCAATCACTAGGTCTGCTTCTAGAACATGCTTCTCAATAGCGTCTTCAGTAGAATAAACCACTTTTGCGCGACCTTGGAATTCTTCATCAAGACGACGCAGCGTATCTACGTTACGGTCAAGAATTGTAACATCAGCGCGAAGGCCTACAGCCATACGTGCTGCGTTAGCACCTACAACACCGCCACCAACAACAACAACTTTTGCTGGTTCAACACCTGGAACGCCACCAAGAAGAAGACCACAACCACCGTTAGATTTCTCTAATGTTTGTGCACCTGCTTGAATAGACATGCGACCAGCTACTTCAGACATTGGTGCTAATAGTGGCAAGCGACCCATATTATCTGTTACAGTCTCATAGGCTACGCAGACAGCTTTGCTCTTGATAAGCTCTTCAGTTTGTGGAAAATCTGGTGCAAGGTGTAAATAGGTAAATAATATTTGCCCTTCGCGAAGCATAGCTCGCTCGACAGCTTGAGGTTCTTTAACCTTTACAATCATCTCTGCTTTCGCGAAAACGTCAGCAGCAGTAGGAAGAATGGATGCGCCTACAGCGATGTAATCATCGTCTGAAAAACCGATACCAGTACCGGCATTGGTTTCTACAAAAACTTGGTGGCCGTGTGAGATTAGTTCTCTCACGCTAGCTGGGGTCATACCAACGCGGTATTCGTGGTTCTTGATTTCCTTAGGTACGCCAATGATCATCCTGACTCCTCATTTTATTTTGGTTGTTTTATCTATGTGTAGGGTAATTCTGTCGAATTAATATCTAGTATAGATAGGTTCAGATAAAATTTGATACTGAATATTAAAAAGTTGTAGTATATTTTTTTGCAAGGAAGTAATAAGGTGGAATAAAAAATGGCAGACAATTATAAGAAGCCGTCCAAGGAACTAGATCGTATTGACCGCAACATTCTTAATGAGTTGCAAAAAGACGGTCGTATCTCAAACGTTGAACTCTCAAAACGAGTAGGACTTTCTCCAACTCCATGTCTTGAACGTGTTCGTCGTTTAGAACGTCAAGGTTACATTACTGGGTACACAGCGTTGCTGAACCCACAGTACCTTGATGCTTCACTTTTAGTGTTTGTTGAAATTACGTTGAACCGTGGTGCGCCAGATGTGTTCGAACAATTCAACACCGCTGTGCAGAAGCTGGATGACATCCAAGAGTGTCATTTAGTGTCGGGTGATTTTGACTATCTTCTAAAAACACGTGTATCTGATATGGGTGCTTACCGTAAGCTACTGGGTGATACGTTACTTCGTCTACCGGGCGTAAACGACACTCGAACTTACGTAGTAATGGAAGAAGTGAAACAAACCAATCAACTTGTGATTAAAACTCGTTAGTCACAATTGGTGAAATGAAAGAAAGCGGACATTTGTTCCGCTTTCTTGCTTTCTGGAATTGGGTTTTTCTGTTTGATATGGTTAAATCAACAGTAGTTTCATTGAAACGAGCGGCTTTGGCCGCTCGAGATGTTTTTATCCCGTTTAATTATTAAGTTGGTTTATGTTCAAGCAGAGCAGTAATAAAGTAGAAACAATCATTAAAACGAGTGAAGAGCCTCAGTCTCCTCGTTTGAGTGGTTCTCAACGTCTCAAAGAGTGCAGTCTGATTCTCGGTGTTCTCTTCTCTATTCTACTTGCCGTTGCGTTATTAACTTTTAGTCCTGCAGACCCATCATGGTCGCAAACGGCGTGGGGTGGTGACATTCAAAATGCAGGTGGCTACCTAGGTGCTTGGTTGGCGGATACGCTTTTCTTCGTATTTGGTTCTTTGGCTTACCCTTTGCCTATCTTAGTGACGGTTGCAGCGTGGGTATTATTCCGCAAACGTAATGAAGACGAGCAGATCGACTTCATGCTGTGGGGCACTCGCTTACTTGGCCTGACTATCCTAATTCTGACTAGTTGTGGTCTAGCGGATATCAACTTTGACGACATCTGGTACTTCTCATCAGGTGGTGTGGTAGGTGACGTTTTAACAAGTCTTGCTCTTCCAACGTTGAATGTTCTTGGTAGTACGCTGGTTCTTCTTTTCTTATGGGGTGCTGGCTTTACTCTATTGACCGGTATTTCTTGGTTAAGTATTGTGGAATGGTTGGGTGAATGTGCCATCAAATTCTTCACGTCTGCTGTTAATAAGGCTCGTGGCCAAGATCAAGAGTTGCTTGAGCCTCAATTAAGAGAATCAGTAGACCGCGATTTAATCGAAGAACGTCATCAGCAGCATCAAGAGCCAACTTACCGCGATGTTCCTGCTATAGAAGACAACAAAGAATCAACAGAGCATGATCCACTAGATCCTGCGATGAGTTTTTCTGCGACCAATGATTCTTCGGACGTGGCGACAAATGCGCGAGACAATGCTGTATCGCCGAAGCGTCATTACAACATTCACATGCCAGTCGATGCTCCTGCGAAACAAGATGCTCCTGTTCATGAAGAACCTCAGGTTCAGCCCCAAGCGGTAATTGAACCAGAGCAACCGATCCCTGCAGCGCCTGTTTACCAAGCACCAGAAGAACCGTTAGAAGAAGGTATTGAGCGCTCTAAACAGTTGAATGCAACAATAGAGCAGCTAGAAAATGCGGCCATGTATGAAGATGACCTAGCGGAACAAGATAAGGTCGACGCGCATGATTCTCAGGTTGCCTACCAACAATACATGCAGAATGAACAGCCAGAAGTTAGCCCTGCTCATGCTGACCTTGAAAGTGCTGAACCAGAATTAGATAGCTCACCACAAGTAAATGGCGAATTTGGTGCTGAAGATGTTCAACCTGAATCTTTATACGCTTCACCTATGGGCGAGCCAGAAGCAACGGTGGAAGACGATTTCTCTGCACAACCTTCACCGTTTGATGTGACGGAAGAGCAAAGCTACCAACAGGGTTCAGATTTTGAGTCTGAACAGACTGACGCTGAATTAGCTGGCGCAGCATTAACCGAAGAACAGTTTGAACCTTTCTCTTATCAAGAAGAACATTCAGAGCCTGAACAGCCAACAGCACAAAGCCAAGAGCCAGCTGTTGATCTTCCTTGGGAAGAAGTAACGGAAGAAGAATCTGCGCATCAAGATCAAGATGTCGCCGCATTCCAAAGCATTGTTTCTGAAGCCCAAGCGAATATGGCAGCGGCTCAGAACCCGTTCTTGGTTCAACAAGATGTTAATTTACCGAAGCCTGCTGAGCCATTACCAACGCTTGAATTGTTATTCCACCCTGAAAAGCGTGAAACCTTTATTGACCGTGACGCATTAGAGGCAATTGCTCGCCTTGTGGAATCTAAGCTAGCGGATTACAAGATCAAAGCCGATGTGGTTGATATTTTCCCTGGACCAGTAATCACTCGATTCGAACTTGATCTGGCTCCGGGTGTGAAAGTAAGCCGTATTTCTGGTCTTTCTATGGACTTAGCGCGTTCACTCTCTGCATTGGCAGTACGTGTCGTAGAAGTGATTCCGGGTAAACCTTATGTTGGCTTAGAACTGCCGAACATGAGCCGCCAAACGGTATTCTTCTCAGATGTGGTTGCTAGCCCTCAGTTCCAAGAAGCAAAATCGCCAACAACAGTGGTCCTAGGACAAGACATCGCAGGTGAAGCCGTTATTGCTGACCTATCGAAAATGCCTCACGTTCTGGTTGCAGGTACAACCGGTTCTGGTAAGTCGGTAGGTGTGAACGTAATGATTCTGAGCATGCTTTACAAAGCATCACCGGAAGATGTTCGCTTCATCATGATCGACCCGAAAATGCTTGAGCTATCGGTTTATGAAGGCATCCCTCATCTATTGTCTGAAGTGGTAACCGACATGAAAGATGCGTCGAACGCCCTTCGTTGGTGTGTTGGCGAGATGGAACGACGTTATAAGCTGATGTCTGCATTAGGCGTTCGTAACATTAAAGGTTACAACGATAAGCTTAAGATGGCAGCGGAAGCGGGTCACCCAATTCACGATCCACTGTGGAAGCCGGGCGACAGCATGGACCCTGAAGCGCCATTGCTTGAGAAGCTGCCTTACATTGTGGTTATCGTTGATGAATTTGCCGACCTAATCATGGTGGTCGGTAAGAAAGTTGAAGAACTGATTGCGCGTTTGGCACAAAAAGCACGTGCGGCGGGTGTTCACTTGATCCTAGCGACTCAACGTCCATCTGTGGATGTTATTACCGGTCTTATTAAAGCGAACATTCCAACCCGTGTGGCCTTTACGGTATCAACCAAAACGGATTCACGAACTATCCTTGATCAAGGTGGTGCGGAATCACTATTGGGTATGGGTGATATGCTTTACTTGCCGCCGGGTTCTAGTCACACCACTCGTGTTCACGGTGCCTTTGCATCTGATGACGATGTACACGCAGTCGTGAATAACTGGAAAGCGCGTGGTAAGCCAAACTATATTGATGAGATCACCAACGGCGAGCAAACCCCTGAAACCTTGCTTCCGGGCGAGAAGATGGAAGGTGATGAAGAGGTCGATCCTCTGTTTGATCAAGTGGTAGAACACGTTGTTCATTCACGTCGTGGTTCAGTTTCAGGCGTACAACGTCGATTCAAGATTGGCTACAACCGTGCTGCACGTATTGTCGAGCAACTTGAAGCTCAAGGTATTGTGAGTGCTCCGGGCCATAACGGTAACCGAGAAGTCTTAGCACCAGCGCCACCAAAAGATTAGTTCCACTAGGAACTCATACCCATTAAGTCGGTCAAATCGAAAATATGACCGACTTATGTTCTAACAGGATTATTGATGAAAAAAGTATTCGCACTTTTATTTATGAGCTTCTCAGTGTTTGCTTCTCCGAAAGAAGAGTTGAGTAGCCGTTTGGCATTAAACGCAGGCTTCAGCGCTGACTTTAAACAAGTCGTGACCAGCCCTGATGGTGATGTTGTTATGGAAGGAGAGGGCACGGTAGAGATTGCACGCCCAAGCTTGTTCCGCTGGGAAACCACGTTCCCTGATGAAAACTTGTTGGTATCTGATGGCCAGAGCTTGTGGTACTACAGCCCGTTCATTGAGCAAGTGAGCATTTACTGGCAAGAGCAAGCGACATCACAAACACCTTTCGTCCTGCTTACTCGTAACCAAGAAAGCGATTGGGATAACTATAATGTGGCGCAAACGGGTAACCAATTTACGCTAACGCCAACCGCTGTCGATTCTAATCAGGGTGACTTCCAGATTAATATCACAGAAAAGGGCATTGTTCAGGGCTTTAATGTGATTGAACAAGATGGTCAAAAAGGTGAGTTTACCTTTATCAATGTTGACTTGGGTAAACCTGCAGCAGACCGCTTTACTTTTGTGGCACCGGAAGGTGTCGAGGTCGACGACCAAAGAAACTGATCTAAAAAGCAGATCGTTTGGTAGTACGTCGATAGGCATCAATGCCATCAACGAATCAAGAGATTGCAATTGAGTAATTACAGCTTAGATTTTGCGGGGGACGAAGATTTTCGTCCCCTTGCTGCTCGTATGAGACCGGAAACTGTCGAACAGTACATCGGCCAGCAGCATATATTAGGCCCAGGTAAACCACTTCGCAGAGCATTGGAAGCGGGCCATATCCACTCGATGATTTTGTGGGGGCCTCCGGGCACCGGTAAAACGACGTTAGCGGAAGTGGCAGCAAACTATGCCAATGCTGAAGTAGAACGTGTATCGGCGGTAACTTCGGGCGTAAAAGACATCCGTATTGCGATTGATAAAGCGCGTGACAACAAGCAAGCAGGGCGCAGAACTATCCTGTTTGTGGACGAAGTCCATCGCTTTAACAAAAGTCAGCAAGATGCTTTTCTGCCTCATATCGAAGATGGCACCGTGACCTTTATTGGTGCGACGACAGAAAACCCCTCTTTTGAATTGAACAACGCTTTGTTGTCACGTGCGCGTGTCTATAAACTGACGTCCCTGAATACAGATGATATTTCTCTCGTTATTCGCCAAGCGATTGAAGACAAGCAACGCGGGTTAGGTGATGTGCCTGCTGATTTTGCTGATAATGTTTTAGATCGCCTTGCAGAATTGGTTAACGGTGACGCACGTATGTCGCTTAACTACCTTGAACTGCTGTATGACATGGCAGAAGATAACGATAGAGGCGAGAAAGCGATAACCTTGCAGTTGTTGGCTGAAGTGGCTGGTGAGAAAGTCGCTCGTTTCGATAACAAGGGTGATATTTGGTACGACCTAATCTCCGCGGTTCATAAGTCAATTCGTGGATCAAACCCTGATGCGGCCTTGTACTGGTCTGCGCGAATGATTGCGGCGGGTTGTGATCCTTTGTATATCGTTAGACGCTTGCTGGCGATTGCTTCTGAAGATATCGGTAACGCTGATCCTCGTGCCATGCAGGTAGCGATGTCGGCTTGGGATTGCTTCACGCGCATTGGCCCTGCTGAAGGCGAGCGTGCGATTGCGCAGGCGGTTGTTTATCTCGCATGTGCACCAAAGAGTAACGCCGTTTACACCGCGTGGAAGCAAGCGTTAACAGATGCTCACAATCTTCCTGAATATGAAGTGCCGCATCATTTGCGAAATGCACCGACAACTTTGATGAAGGACATGGGCTACGGGCAAGAATACCGTTATGCTCATGACGAACCAGGAGCCTACGCGGCGGGTGAAAAATATCTGCCTCCTGAAATGGGAGAGAAACAATACTATTTCCCAACAAAACGAGGCTTAGAGAGCAAAATTGGCGAGAAGCTAGATTATCTGGCGGATTTGGACGCAAAAAGCCCACAAAAACGCTATGAAAAGTAGTCTTTTTTGGATATCGTTACCTAGTCATAAAATTTCAATTAAATCGTTATAAATTGGTCGAAATAGCACCAGTTTTAGGGGTTTAGCAGTGATTCAGTAGCAAACTACTGAATATTCAAATAACTAAAGCATAGGATTAGCAATGCTGGATTCTAAATTACTTCGAGCTGAGCTGGATGAAACAGCGGCAAAATTAGCACGTCGAGGCTTCACCCTTGATGTAGAGACAATTCGTGAACTTGAAGAAAAACGTAAGTCCCTTCAGATGAAAACTGAAGAGCTACAAGCGTTACGTAACTCTCGATCGAAGTCCATTGGTCAAGCGAAAGCAAAAGGCGACCATGAAGAAGCTGAGCGTATCCTTGCAGAAGTAGGCAACTTAGGCGCAGAACTAGACCAAGCTAAAGTAGCATTGGCTGATCTTCAATCTGAGCTAGAAACGATCACAATGTCTATTCCTAACCTACCTGATGCAGAAGTGCCAGATGGTAAAGATGAAGATGATAACGTAGAAGTTTCTCGTTGGGGTCAACCTAAGACTTACGACTTTGAAGTGAAAGATCACGTAGATCTTGGCGAAATGTCTGGCGGTCTTGATTTTGCTAGCGCAGTTAAAATCTCGGGTTCTCGTTTCATCGTGATGAAAGGCAAATTTGCACGTCTACACCGTGCTATTGCTCAGTTCATGCTGGACCTTCACACTGATGAGCACGGCTACACAGAAATGTACGTACCGTACCTAGTGAACCACGATAGCCTTTACGGTACTGGTCAACTTCCTAAGTTCGGCGAAGACTTGTTCCACACAAGCCCGCTAACTGAGCAAGTAAGTGACGTGCCTCTTAAGACTCTATCGCTTATCCCTACTGCGGAAGTACCGGTAACGAACATGGTTCGTGACACGATTACTGATGAAGCTGAACTGCCACTTAAGATGACAGCTCACACGCCATGTTTCCGTTCTGAAGCGGGTTCTTACGGTCGTGACACTCGTGGTCTTATCCGTATGCACCAATTCGACAAAGTTGAATTAGTACAAATCACTAAGCCAGAAGACTCAATGGCAGCGCTTGAAGAGCTAACTGGCCACGCTGAGAAAGTACTTCAACTTCTAGAGCTTCCTTACCGTAAAGTGATTCTATGTACAGGTGACATGGGCTTCGGTTCTGCGAAAACTTACGACTTAGAAGTATGGGTTCCAGCACAAGAGACTTACCGTGAGATTTCTTCTTGTTCAAACATGTGGGATTTCCAAGCGCGTCGTATGCAAGCTCGTTTCCGTCGTAAAGGCGAGAAGAAACCTGAACTTGTACACACACTAAACGGTTCTGGTCTTGCTGTTGGTCGTACTATGGTTGCTATTCTTGAGAACAACCAAGAAGCAGATGGCCGTATTGCTATCCCAACAGTACTTCAGCCATACATGGGCGGCGTAACGCACATCGGTTAATGTCAATTTAGGTTAATCAAATTTAGATTAACCTGACTTGCCAGAATATTTAAAAGGCTTTGCTGTAATGGCAAAGCCTTTTTCGTATCTGGAACTACCCAAGTAGAAGCTGTATAAAGAGAAGCTACATAAAAGAGAAGCTCGCTTTGGTTGCTTCGTCTGCTTGCTTACAAGCTAGCAACGCCTTTCGATAGTAATTTTGATAATTGTTTTTGGTCAGTTCATCAAGCGTATAAAGTTGAGTGACCACGCCATCACACTTCTGAATAATCGTTAAAACCTGTTTTGCGCCCATTGCGTCAGGCCAAATAACAGAGAGCAGTTTGACGATGTTCATGCATACGTTTTTGATCATCGGGCATCGCTTGTGAATCTCTAAATAAGCGACCAGTACCTGTTTATAATCCGATGAAGCCTGCTTAATGCTGACGTTGCTCTGTTTGAGCCATTCCATCTTTTCTGCGTTACGGCGTTTCATCTCACTACACATGGTCATTTGGCTAGAAACAACGGTTTCGTTCGCCGTTTGGATGATCAACATACCACAGCGGCTTTCTGCGACTTTAAACTCATTCTCACAACTCATTCTGTCCAGCAACCAGGTGTGATGATAGATGACCGGGAATGCATTAAAGCTATTTCTGTCGTGCAGTGCGGTCAAAATAGTGACCGCTTTTTGGTACTGCTCTGATTCCATTGCAATGTGTGCTGCGATAAGCGCCAAATCAGTTTGAAGACCTGCTCTTGCCTCTGTAGGGATCTTCGAAATCAGATGGTTTACTTGATCGAGTGTTGCTTTATTGTTGCTCTCACCAGATGCGCAATAGAGCAAAAATCGAATATGGTTGAGCTTCATATAGAGGTTATCTCGAAAGGTATCTCTATTGATCTGCACATAGTTCTGATAGTGAGCCAACGCCGCCTTGGTATCATTCACGGAGAGACACAGGTTTGCGATTGCCAGTTCCCTTTCTGAGTTACCCGGTGTGAGTTCACTTGCCAATTTAAAATGGGCAATCGCAACAGGAACTTTATTACTGATAAGGTTCACTTGAGCTGCTTGATCTCGATACAAGGTGCTGGTGGGTGCTGAATCAATCAAGCTTTCGATCATTTGTTGTGCTTCAGTGATCTGACCTAAATTCGCAAGGCTGTTTGCTAGGCCCGCTTGAGCCCAATCAAAACTGCCTTCATCAAGCGCCTTCTCATATACGTTCTTTGCTTCTTCGTAAAGCTTGAGCTTTGACAAAAAGCTTCCGCGAAATTGCTGAATTGTGGCGAAGTATTCTGGGTTAAAGGCGAGTAGCTCTTCGCAGAACTCAAGACCGGCTTTATAGTCATTTTCTCGTTCGGCCTTATAGATTTTTTGTAGCACTAGCTTCTTTTTTAATGAGCTTGTAATTCGTTGCTTTAAGGTTTCACGATTGAATGGTTTTAATAAATAATTATCTGGTCGAAGCTCTAAAATAGGGCGGATCGATAAAGCGGAATTCTCACCTGTAACTAGAATAAATATTCCATCGTCTTTCAATCTATTCGATTGTTTAAGCTCTTCAAACAGCTGCTTGCCGTTGATGGTGTTACCAAAGTTATAGTCACAGATAATCACATCAAACGTCGTCTCGCTTGTTATCGTCATAGCGATGCGAGGGGACTTAGCAATTGAAATCATTCGCTCTGAAAAGCCGACATGGATCAACATATTGCGGATGGTTGATAGCACGATCGATGAGTCATCAACGATAAGTGCATTGAGTTGGTTTAATTTCATGTTTACTTTAAATTATTTACTGACGTGAATTCCGTAGCGATTACGGGTTGCGTTGCTGTCTTGCACGATCGACAAACAGAGAACTCTGTTTCTACCAAGTTGATACAAGCTTTCGTTACTATTTATTATCTAAGTACAGTCGAATTGAATTAGCTGATTGGATTCTAGAATGAAATCGAATGAGGAAGCTCATCATAATATCCGACAAAAAATGGATTGTATTTTAAGCGGCTATTGACCCGATAGGTAACACTCTTTTGCTAATTGTTTTTATGGAGAGGATTAAATTTATTTGTGAGATTCTTCAGGGTGGAACCATAGATAAAATATCAGATTGAGATGTTTTTATTTACTGTCTGATTATTTGCCTTGTGAGTAGCCACCTTTAGCACTCTAAAGGCGGCGTTTCGGCTTATATACTTATAAATTTTCGGAATTTCTATTTGGCTTTATTTATATCAATTTGACTTGAAGCAAGCTGATTGTTGTAGAGCTTTATCAATGGCTGAAACAAGTTTCTCGATATGCGCAGGTTCGCTGATAAATGGAGGCATCATATAAATCAATTTACCAAACGGACGGATCCAAACACCTTGCTCTACAAAGTGAGCTTGGATGGTTTCCATATCGACAGGTGTGTGGGTTTCAACGACGCCAATCGCGCCCAACCAACGCACGTCTTTGACAAGATCATGCTCTCGCAACGGTGGTAGCAACTCAGAGAAAAGCTGTTCAATCTGTTGAGTCTGATTTTTCCAATGGCCTTGCTCGATGATGGATAAACTTGCCGCGCCGACTGCGCAAGCCAACGGGTTGCCCATAAAGGTTGGTCCGTGCATAAAGCAGCCCGCTTCACCGCCACATACGGTGTCAGCAACTTCTTTACTCGCAAGCGTCGCTGACAATGTCATATAGCCACCAGTTAAAGCCTTGCCTAGGCATAAGATGTCCGGTTGAACATCGGCATGCTCACAAGCGAAGAGTTTCCCTGTGCGGCCAAATCCGGTCGCAATCTCATCCAAGATCAGCAATACGTTGAATTCATCACACAATAAGCGAACTTGTTTTAGGAACTCAGGGTGGTAGATGCGCATGCCGCCAGCCCCTTGCACTATGGGCTCTAAGATCACGGCTGCAACTTCTTGATGGTGTGTTGCCAGCTTTTCTCGAAAGCTGTTGATGTCGTTCGCGTCCCATTTATCCCAAAAACCTGTCTTCGGTGAGTCTGCAAAAATGTGTTCTGGCAAAAAGCCTTTGTAGAGGCTGTGCATCGAGTTGTCTGGGTCGGTCACTGACATCGCCGCAAAGGTATCCCCGTGGTAACCATCTCTTAGTGTGAGGAACTTTGAACGAGGTTGTCCTTTAGCATGCCAATATTGTAGTGCCATTTTTAGGCTAACTTCTACGGCTACTGAACCTGAATCGGCCAAAAAAACATGCTCAAGATTACTTGGCGCGAGATTCAAAAGCTTTTTACATAAATCGATAGCGGGTTGGTGGGTGATGCCACCAAACATAACGTGTGAAACCTTATCGATTTGGTTGTGAGCTGCAGCATTTAGCTCAGGGTGATTGTAGCCGTGGATGGTTGACCACCAAGATGACATACCATCAATAATTCGTTTTCCGCCTTCTAATTCTAGGTAAACACCGTCTGCGTTGGTGACTGGATAGCAGGTCAGAGGTGTTAACGTTGATGTGTAGGGATGCCAGATATGCTGGCGATCAAAGGCGAGATCCATAGTAACTTCCATTCTTGGGGTGATTAAAAAACAACCAGATGTAAACTTTTGATATTATCAATGTGTTGACAGTCTAAAGCTTGTCGGTAGACTAGCCAAGCATAAATGCAATCTCTATTGATAGAGATGAAACATCAAATAATAAAAAAGGATCGACACGTGGAAGTTCGTCATGACTGGACAGTTGCTGAAGTAACAGCGCTGCTTGAAAAACCGTTTATGGATTTAATGTTTGAAGCTCAAGTGGTTCATAGACAGTACCAAGAGCACAACCACGTGCAGGTGAGTACGCTTCTGTCGATTAAGACCGGTGCTTGTCCTGAAGATTGTAAGTACTGTCCTCAAAGTGCTCACTACCGAACGGATGTCGACAAAGAGCGCCTAATGGAAGTAGAGCGTGTTTTAGATGCAGCGCAAAAAGCCAAGAACGCAGGCTCGACTCGTTTCTGTATGGGCGCGGCATGGAAAAACCCGAAAGAACGCGATATGCCTCACCTGACTGATATGATCAAAGGTGTGAAAGGCATGGGTCTAGAAACGTGTATGACGCTAGGTATGTTAACGCCAGATCAAGCCGGCGAGCTAGCGGATGCAGGTTTGGATTACTACAACCATAACCTTGATACGTCTCCTGAGTTTTACGGCAGCATCATCACCACTCGTACTTACCAAGATCGTTTAGATACGTTATCTCACGTGCGCGATGCCGGTATGAAGATCTGTTCTGGTGGCATTATTGGTATGGGCGAAAGTACCAATGACCGTGCAGGTTTGCTGGTAGAGCTAGCGAACCTTCCTGTACACCCTGAGAGTGTGCCGATCAATATGCTCGTAAAAGTGAAAGGCACACCGATGGAAAACGTCGATGATGTTGAATCTTTTGACTTCATTAAGTTAATTGCGATTGCTCGTATCATGATGCCAATGTCTGCGGTTCGTCTATCTGCAGGTCGCGAGAATATGAATGAACAGATGCAGGCGATGTGCTTCATGGCTGGCGCGAACTCAATCTTCTACGGTTGTAAGCTACTGACTACACCAAACCCAGATGAAGACACGGATATGCAGCTGTTTAAGAAGTTAGGTATCAACAGCCAGCAAGTGGCTCAGAAACCTGATGAAATTCAAGAAAACGAACTGTTAGATCAAGTGGTGGAGCGCGTTGCTGCTCGTCCAACGAAAGATGACATGTTCTACGATGCCACTGTTTAAATCTCGTATTAAAGATGCCCTTGTTCAACGCCGTGAACAGGGGCTAACTCGTCAACTTAAGGTGCTCGAAAACAGTAATGGTCCTTTGCTTAATTGCGAAGGCTCTCGCTTCATCAATTTTTCGAGTAATGATTACCTAGGCTTGGCGAACGACCCTGAATTGGTGGAGGCGTGGCAAGCGGGGCTTTCTCAGTATGGTGCTGGCAGTGCGGCATCACCATTGGTCACGGGTTTTAGTCCTGTTCATCGAAATTTAGAAGCTCAACTCTGTGAATGGTTGGGCTTTGAACGTGCCATTCTCTTTAGTTCTGGTTTCAGCGCCAACCAAGCCTTGTTGTTTTCTCTGCTCGAAAAAGACGACTCTCTGCTGCAAGACAAGCTTAATCACGCCTCTTTGATGGAAGCGGGGATGCTTTGTCCTGCAACCATGAAACGCTTTAAGCACAACGATACGCAACATTTAGAGTCGCTATTGAGCCGCTCTCCGCAATCGTTAGTCGTGACTGAAGGTGTGTTTAGCATGGATGGCGACCAAGCTCCTCTCGAGCGTATCTCTAGCCTGACAAATCAATACGACAGTTGGTTGGCGGTTGATGATGCCCACGGTATTGGCGTGTTAGGTGATAAAGGGGCAGGGAGTTGCAGTGCGGCACAAATCTCACCCGATATTCTAGTCGTCACTTTTGGTAAAGCATTTGGCCTGTCTGGCGCTGCAGTTTTGTGTTCGTCAGAAGTCGGTGACTATCTAACTCAGTTTGCTCGTCATCATGTTTATTCTACGGCAATGCCACCCTCACAAGCGGTAGCTTTGTCTCATGCCTGTAAGATGATTCAAACTCAAGAGTGGCGCCGAGAAAAGCTGGCGGAGTTAGGGGCTCTTTATACAGAGCAGGTGAGCGGCTTGAAAGGCTTTGTGGATACTCAGACTCCGATTAAGCCATTTGTGATAGGTGAAGCTCAGGCGGCATTATCTATAGCTGAAGAGTTAAAGCAAAACCAAGTTTGGGTGACCGCAATAAGGCCGCCAACCATACCTGCTGGAACTGCTCGATTACGAATCACGTTAACAGCTAACCATAGCCAAAAACAGGTTCTCCAATTAACCAGGTCGTTGCATCAAGCCATTGAACGAAGCATCGACTCAGGCATTAAATCTGGTATCCATCCAAGCTTTGAATCAAATAAAGAGGCTCAGTAAATGTCACAAGAAGCAGTAGTGCATAATTACGTTGGCCAAGATAAGAGTGCGATTGCCGAAGCCTTTGGTAAAGCAGCAACAACCTATGACAAACACGCTGAATTTCAGCGCGATGTTGGCCACCGCTTACTGGATAAACTACCCAGAGATCTGTCAGGTTTTAAGGTGCTGGATCTAGGTTGTGGTACTGGTTATTTCTCAGAGCAACTTGTAAAACGAGGCGCCGAAGTGGTTTGCGCTGATCTTTCTGTTGGAATGCTAGCAACAGCAGAGAAGCGGTGTGGTGCATCTGTCTCTTTATATCAACAAGCCGATGCCGAACAATTGCCGTTTGAAGATGGTTGTTTTGACATCGTTTTCTCTAGCCTTGCGTTGCAATGGTGTGACGATTTGTCGTCGCCTTTGAGAGAGATGAAGCGTGTTACAGCAGTTGGTGGGCGTGTTATTTTCTCAACTTTGCTTGATGGGTCACTGTTTGAGTTGAAAAAGTCATGGTCCAAAATTGACGCACATCAACACGTTAACCATTTTATTACAATCAATCAGGTAAAAATTGCGTTAGCGCAATCTAGCTGTACGGTTCATCAACTAGACTTGCCCACCATCACCGTTTGGTACGACACTGCGTTTGAACTGATGCGCGACCTTAAAGGCATCGGCGCTAATCACGTAAGTGGTCGCTCACAGGGTTTAACAAGTCGCAGCATGTTGCAGCTTGTTGAACGGGAATATCGAGAGTTTAAAAACCATCAAGGTTTCTTGCCAGCAACATATCAAGTTTGTTTAGGGGTTATTCAATTATGATTGATGCATTATTTATTGCAGGTACGGATACCGAAGTGGGAAAAACTGTGGTTTCAAAAGCGATTCTTCAAGCTTTGGCCGCACAAGATTTATCGACAATTGGTTATAAGCCAGTTGCTGCAGGGTGTGAGAAATACCCTGAAGGTTTACGTAATAGTGATGCTCTGCATCTTCAAGAAGCGGCGACGCAAGATATTGCTTACGAAGACGTAAACCCGTATGCACTATTGTTACCGTCATCGCCTCACATCGCTGCAAAGCATGACGGTGTGGTGATTGATGAAGCCGTATTATCTGCAAAGCTGAAAGAGCATAAGCAAAACTCTGACATCGTGTTAGTTGAAGGTGCTGGTGGTTGGCGTGTACCGGTTTCAGATGATGAATATCTGTCTAGCTGGGTTAAAAAAGAGCAGCTGCCAGTAGTACTTACTGTGGGTATTAAACTTGGTTGTTTGAGCCACGCTCTATTAACGGCAGAAGCGATTCGTACTGACGGCCTAAACCTAGTTGGTTGGGTCGCAAACCGTATCAATCCAGGTACTGAGCACTACGCAGATATTATTGCGATGCTTGAAGATAAGCTAGGTGCGCCAAAATTAGGTGAAATCCCTTACGTACCAAAAGCGAAGTCTAAGAACATTGGTAAGTACATTGATGTGCAGCCTTTGCTTGCGCTTTAATTATCTCGTTAAGTACTAAATAAGAAAAGGGCTGCGATTGCAGCCCTTTTGCTATTTTAAGCCTTTAGACCTTGAGTTGATAAACAACCGGTCTTTTAATAAACAAGCTTAGAGGTTAATGTTCTTTCGTCAGTCCCATTAAAGCTTGCTGAGTTTCTGTGATTTTTGTCTGTGCCGTTTGCGGTGTTAGGATTCCAATCTGCTTTTTCGCTTCTTCTTCAGTAATCCCTAGGTGACAGCACAGTAAATCGATAGCCATTTGAGTGTTAGTACCTTCAACCATGATCCTTCCCTTTTTGTACATGGACTAGCCAATAAATCATTTGAAGTCACTGTAAACGGATTGTTATATCGACACCATACGACTTAGGTCTAATAGAGTGGATTTAATTCGGATATGGTCTCGTAATCAAATGTTGCAATTTAATGCTTAACCTTGTTTTCTTAATCTAAGACTATATGTATAAGTAAGTATAAGTCTCAAGGTTGGAATCTATTGCTGTCTGCCTTGTCTATAACAATAAGTTTTATAAAAACAGCTTTCATGCGGAGATAAGTAATGAAGCGAGTAATGTTGTTCCTTGCAACCAACCTAGCGGTTGTATTGGTACTAAGTGTTGTTCTTAATATTGTATACGCAGTTACAGGTATGCAACCCGGTAGCCTCTCAGGCTTATTGGTGATGGCTGCGGTATTTGGTTTTGGCGGCTCATTCATTTCATTAATGATGTCGAAGAAAATGGCGCTACGCTCTGTAGGCGGCATGGTCATTGAAAGCCCACGTAACGAAACAGAACATTGGTTGATGGAGACGGTAAGCCGTCAATCTCAACAAGTTGGTATTGGTATGCCAACAGTGGCGATCTACGATTCGCCAGACATCAACGCATTTGCAACGGGCGCTAAGCGTGATGATTCATTGGTCGCAGTATCAACGGGTCTTCTGCACAGTATGACGCGTGACGAAGCTGAAGCGGTATTAGCTCACGAAGTTAGCCACATCGCGAATGGTGACATGGTGACTATGACCCTAATGCAAGGTGTTGTGAACACGTTCGTTATCTTCCTATCTCGTTTCATCGCCAACATTGTTGCGTCGAATGACAACGAAGAAGAGGGTGGCAGCAACATGATGGTCTACTTCGGTGTGTCTATGGTGCTGGAACTGGTATTTGGTTTCCTAGCGAGCTTCATTACCATGTGGTACAGCCGTCATCGTGAGTTCCATGCTGATGCAGGTGCAGCGCACTTGGTAGGTAAAGAGAAGATGATTGCAGCGCTAGAGCGTCTAAAGGTGAGTCACGAGCCACAACTAGAAGGTTCTATGATGGCGTTTGGTATCAACGGTAAGAAGTCTCTAACAGAGCTTCTAATGAGCCACCCGCCGCTAGATAAGCGTATTGCTTCTCTACGTAACATGTAATTTCTAATACAAGCTGCTGTCGTTAAGCGGTAATATGCATTCTAAAGGCTTCCTTCGGGTAGCCTTTTTTGTACTTGCTGCTTAAGAAAAGAAACGGGTGTTTGTCTAATGCGGTTTGCAGTATTTAAATGCGGTAGGCTAATTGGAGAAGTCAGGCTTGATTGACGACTGTTGTTTTATTTAGGGACTACTGTTCGATACATTTGTTTTACGCAACAAAAAGGCTTCCACGTGGGAAGCCTTTGTTTATTCGTTTGTTCGAATCTTACAGCTTGTCAGTCAGCTCGATTGCTTGACCGATGTAGTTCGCTGGTGTCATCTCTTTCAGGCGAACTTTCTCGTCTGCAGGGATTTCAAGACCGTCGATGAATGCACGCATGCCTTCGCCATCTACACGCTTACCACGAGTTAGCTCTTTTAGCTTCTCGTATGGCTTCTCGATACCGTAACGACGCATTACTGTTTGTACTGGTTCCGCCAGTACTTCCCAGTTCTTGTCCAGTTCAGCAAGTAGCGCTTCACGGTTAACTTCTAGCTTGCTAATACCTTTCAGAGTTGAAGTGTATGCAATGATAGCGTAGCCAACACCAACACCTAGGTTACGAAGAACCGTAGAGTCAGTTAGGTCACGTTGCCAGCGAGAAACTGGAAGTTTTTGTGCAAGGTGGCTAAATACTGCGTTAGCTAGACCAAGGTTGCCTTCAGAGTTTTCGAAGTCAATTGGGTTAACTTTATGCGGCATTGTAGAAGAACCGATTTCGCCAGCAATAGTCTTCTGCTTGAAGTGACCAAGAGCGATATAGCCCCAAACGTCACGGTCGAAGTCTAGAAGGATCGTGTTGAAACGAGCAACAGCGTCGAATAGCTCAGCGATGTAATCGTGAGGTTCGATTTGAGTTGTGTACGGGTTCCAAGTTACGCCAAGAGATTCAGTAATGAACTCTTCGCTGAATTGGTGCCATTCAACTTCAGGGTATGCAGAAAGGTGAGCGTTGTAGTTACCTACAGCACCGTTGATTTTCGCTAGGATCTCAACGCTTTCGATTTGCTTGAATTGACGCTCCATACGGTACGCAACGTTAGCCATCTCTTTACCCATAGTAGAAGGAGAAGCTGGCTGACCGTGTGTACGAGAAAGAAGAGGAATATCACGGTACTCGTTCGCAAGAGCTTTGATAGCATCAATTACGTTACGAATTTCTGGAAGAATCACTGTATCACGAGCTTCTTTAAGCATAAGCGCGTGAGATGTGTTGTTGATGTCTTCAGAAGTACATGCAAAGTGAATGAATTCGTTAACTGCGTGAAGCTCAGGAACGCCAGCAACTTTCTCTTTCAAGAAGTATTCAACTGCTTTAACGTCGTGGTTTGTCGTGCGCTCAATCTCTTTGATACGCAGAGCGTCTTCTTCGCTGAAGTTAGCGGCTAGTTCATCAAGAAACTGGTTAGCTTCTGCACTGAACGCTGGTACTTCTTTGATTGCATCAGTTGCTGCAAGCTTTTGTAACCAACGAATTTCAACGATAGAGCGGTACTTTAGTAGTCCAAACTCACTAAAGATGCTGCGTAATGCAATAGTCTTACTTCCGTAACGGCCGTCTACTGGTGAAACAGCAGTCAATGCTGACAGTTCCATGGTGTTCTCCTGAATTGAGTTTTCTAAATTTTGAGAGGTTTATACCAGTAACAATCTCAATTGTCACGCACATTGCGCAATCGTTTGCGTGAGAGTTGTGTTGATACAAAAAACAAGCTCGCGACGAGGCGCGAGCTAATAAATTACATTCGAGCTAGTAGGATTTGAGCCTGCTCGATCATCTTCTTGCGACCGAAGATAAGATGGCGGCGTTTACCACCAACCTGACGCCAAAGAACAGCGCTTCGAATCCCTGATAAAAGCAGTGCACGAACTTTATGTTGGCTCGATGTCTGTTGAAGTACAGATGGTGTACCAGAAACCTGAATACGAGGGCCAATAGGGCTCACAACATCAAGGTAGATGCTTGCTAGGTTGCTGATCATTTGCTCGTCAAACAGATCAAAGTGTTCAGTTTGGCGTTCTGCAGTTTGAATGCGATCGCCAAGCTGAGACATAGAGTCGTTACGAGAAGATAGCTTACGCTCAAGCGCCATCAAGCTGATGATGTAGCGAGTAATATCACTACCAGCTGGAGTACTATCGATACCTTTTACTAAGCACTCAAGGCCAAGTTTTAGGTTCGCTTCACGTCCAAATACGCCCACGGTGTTCGCCGGGTTGGTATTTAAAATAGCATTGAGTGAGGCTTCGAAGGCATCTTTATCACAATGTCCGTCTTTCGCTACTTGTTGAACCAAAGCCACAGCTTGGCAAATTCCGGCGAAAGCAATAGTACGGTCATAAAGTGTATTAGCCACGTAGTAACTCCTAGTTGTCTTCTATCGTTTGTTGTTCGTCGATTTGATTAGATGCGCTTTTCGATGATACCACCACCAAGACAAACGTCGTCTAGGTAGAACACTGCCGATTGACCAGGGGTCACAGCAATCTGTGGCTCATCAAAAATAACCTTAATGTTCTCATCATCAATTGGGATGATTGTACAAGGAATATCGGTTTGACGGTAACGTGTTTTTACCGTGCATGTCATAACTTCAGTAATTGGTGTGCGATTTACCCAGTGAAGCTGAGAAGCGATCAAACCTTCTGATTTTAGAAGAGGGTGATCTTTACCTTGTACTGCGATCAGAACATTACGCTTCAGATCTTTTTCACCAACGAACCATGGTTCTTCGTTACCGCCACCACCTTTAGTGCCGCCAATATGAAGGCCTTTACGCTGACCTAGCGTGTGGTACATCAAACCTTGGTGTTGACCAATCACTTGGCCTTCAGGTGTTTCAATATTACCCGGTTGTGCTGGTAGGTATTTGCCTAGGAACTCAGTGAACTTGCGCTCACCGATAAAGCAGATGCCTGTTGAATCTTTCTTCTTCGCTGTGATCAAGTCTTGCTCTTCAGCAATACGTCGCACTTCTGGCTTCTCTAATTCACCGACAGGGAATAGGCTGCGTGCCACTTGATCTGAGCTTAGCGTGTATAGGAAATAGCTTTGGTCTTTGTTGCTGTCTAGACCGCGTAGCATTTCTGGTTTTACGCCAGCATCAAGCTCTTCTTGAGTTGGGAAAGTACGACGAACGTAGTGACCCATCGCAATGTAGTCTGCGTCTAGCACTTCATCCGCAAACTCTAAGAATGCTTTAAATTTGATTTCTTTGTTGCAAAGGATATCTGGGTTAGGTGTACGACCTGCCTTGTACTCTTCAAGGAAGTATTCGAATACGTTGTCCCAGTATTCTGCAGCAAAGTTGATAGTGTGAAGGTGGATACCTAGTTTGTCACATACCGCTTGAGCATCAGCAAGATCTTCAGCTGCCGTGCAGTATTCTTCGTTATCGTCTTCTTCCCAGTTTTTCATGAAAAGGCCTTCTACCTGATAGCCTTGTTGCTGAAGAAGATACGCCGATACTGACGAATCTACACCGCCGGACATACCGACAATTACTTTCTTTTCGCTGTTTCCAGAGCTGATATCTGACATGTCTAAACACCGTTACTATTACTTGGTCGCAGATTCTAACAGAAAGAGAAACGCCGTGACAGATCCGAGACCGGAATCACAGTTTCATTTGCACAAATAGTGCGCTGACTTTGTTAGAGAATCGCATGAGAGCGAGGTGAGTCGCTAGGATGTCAGAAGTATATGTGGCATAGTCGCTCGAAATCCAAGACCTGAGATAAAAAAAATGTCTGAACAAAACGAATTTATGCAAGAAGAAGAGCTGATTGAGATTATCGAGAACCAGCTTGAAGATGGCGAACCAGTGAAAGTGAAAGAGACGTTGATGCGTTTAATGATGACTGGCACTCCACGTGAAGAAGCAATTGCGGCTATGGCATGTGCACTGGCAATTGAAGTATTTGATGTTATGAAAAACGGCGCGGAGTTTAATCAAAAGCGTTACGCAGAGCATTTGGGCATGCTGCCTGATTTAAGCTTTATGGAAGGCGAATAAAAAAAACCTTCAGCAAACGTTTGCTATAGTTTGAAAGATTGCCGCGTTAAATATAGCGCGGTAGAATCCGCCACCTATTTCCCCTTGACTTAGACTAGCCCTATGAAATTCCCTGGACAACGTAAATCAAAGCACTACTTTCCGGTTCACGCTCGTGATCCTCTAGTGAGCCAAGCTCAAAGCAGTAAAAGAATGTCACGCACTCATATTATCGGTATTGACCAAACATTGGTGGATATTGAAGCAAAGGTGAGTTCTGAACTTATTGAGAAGTATGGTTTGAGCAAGGGACATTCACTGGTTATTGGCGACGCAGCCGCTGAATCTTTATATCAAGAATTAAAAGAGCAGTGCCTGATTACCAATGAATACGCTGGTGGCACAATTGGTAACACATTACACAACTATTCAGTGCTAGCGGATGACCGTTCTACACTGTTAGGTGTAATGAGCCAAGATATTAAGATTGGTAGCTACGGTTACCGCTATTTATGTAATACATCAAGCAGAATGGATCTGAACCATTTACAAGGGGTAGATGGCGCAATTGGTCGCTGCTTTGCATTAATTACAGAAGACGGTGAACGTACTTTCGCAATTAGCGAAGGACAAATGAACCAATTAAAACCAGAAAGCATTCCTGAAAAAATCTTCAAAAGTGCTTCTGCTTTAGTTTTAACCGCTTATTTAGTTCGTTGTAAGCCAGGCGACCCGATGCCTGAAGCAACAATGAAAGCGATCGAATACGCGAAGAAATACGATGTGCCAGTCGTTCTTACACTGGGTACTAAGTTCGTTATTCAAGATGATCCAGAATTCTGGAAAGACTTCCTTGAGCAACACGTAACGGTTGTTGCAATGAATGAAGACGAAGCTGAAGCATTAACGGGTGAAAGCGATCCACTGGCTGCATCAGATAAAGCGCTAGAGTGGGTAGACCTTGTTCTATGTACTGCGGGACCTGTTGGCCTATTTATGGCTGGTTATACAGAAGATGCAGCTAAGCGTGAAACGTCACTGCCTTTACTTCCAGGTTCAATTGCTGAATTCAACCGTTTTGAATTTAGCCGTCCTGCGCATAAAGATTTATGTGAAAACCCAACTAAAGTGTATTCGCACATTGCACCATACATGGGTGGTCCAGAAAAGATCAAAAACACTAACGGTGCAGGTGATGCTGCGTTATCAGCTTTATTACATGATATGGCTGCTAATAAGTACCACAAAGAAAACGTGCCAAACTCAAGTAAGCACCAACATTCATTCTTGACGTACTCTTCGTTTTCACAAGTTTGTAAATATTCTAACCGTGCTAGCTATGAAGTGTTGGTTCAACACTCTCCACGTTTATCTCGTGGCCTTCCTGAAAGAGAAGATAGCCTAGAAGAAGCGTACTGGGAAAGATAAGTTACTTTCTTTAATCAGTAGTACTATCAGTATCAGTTGGTTTCTAATACTGATAGTACAAATATAAAAAAGGCTCCGAAAGGAGCCTTTTTTGTTTCTGAATATATTGAAGTCGTAAATAATACTTTGGTCGACTTAAATATTAATTCTATTGCTTAGCGTGTAATTGATTACTCACTAAGTAAACTAAATGTTTAGATAGCAAATTCTTCTAGAGATTTACCAGCATCTAGCTGTTCTTGGATAGCTGAAGGCGTACGGCCTTGACCTGTCCAAGTCTTCTCGTCGCCGTTTGCGTCTACGTATTTGTATTTCGCTGGGCGAGGAGCGCGTTTAGCTTTTGTTGTTTTAGATTTTGCTTCACCAGAAAGTGCAGCAATAAGATCGGCAACATCAATTCCGTCTTTTGCAATTTGTTCAGCAATAGCAGAAAGCTTAGCTTCTTGCTCTGCTTTAGCAGCACGTTCTTCAGCTTCAGACTCTTGACGCTCTTGTACAACAATAGTCAGCTTGTCTAGCGCTTCTTCAAGTTGCTCAAGAGTTAATTCACGTGAGAACGCACGAAGGCTGCGGATATTTAATAGAGTTTTTGTTAATTCAGACATGATATTTTCCATCAAGGTAAACTAAATAATCTTCCTAATAATAAACAGAGCCTAGGAATAAAACAAATAGTATTTCTTCTATTACATATTTAAATATAAAAGTGAGATGAATAGTTGAAAATTCAGAGCCGTATTTCTATCGAATTTATAATAATTATTAAGATTATCTTAAAAACTGATATGTGACTGGTGGAGTAGTTAACTTATGTAGACTATTCTCTTATTGATTAGTTCATTAGCAAAAAGCTATTTTTCTCGGAATGATATGTTGCATTGTTGCTCTTGATGAGTACAATTGCGGCTACCTGATGCGAGGTGTTGGTTAATTTGTTGTTAAACTCTGGTTTACACGGTTAATAATGTTATCGCACGTAGAGGTGCAATTATAAAAAGTAACTTCCGTTGGGGTGATGCCAATGAACGGGAATGAAAGGTGTAATTGCCGAAGTAAATTGTATATCTAAGCAATTTGCTGGGGTTGTGCTCAATAGGTACAACACTGCCATAGTCTTAATTTTAAACTATGGAGCGCTACTGTAGGGTTGGGTGAAGTGTTCACTTCCCTTTCGCTTAGTTCAACATGAGCTTGGTCAGCCGTATCAAGTTTGTCTGCAGTAGATCTCTAGCCAAATAAAAAACTGGTTTTTGAAGATCATGAATTTAATAGATTTTGCAACATCACCTTTATCTTTGCTTCCGCCCCTTGTGGCTTTGAGCCTTGCTATTGTTACCCGCCGTGTATTGGTTTCTTTGGGTGTCGGTATCATCATGGGTGCGATTCTACTTGCTGACTACTCAGTAGGTAACGCAGCTAGTTACGTGTTTACCAAAGCATCTGGTGTTTTCATCGAAGATGGCGGCATCAACACTTGGAACATGAGCATCATTGCATTCCTAATTATTCTTGGAATGACAACGGCATTATTAACACTGTCTGGCGGTACTCGCGCATTCGCGGAGTGGGCACAGTCTCGCGTTAAGAGCAAACGTGGTTCAAAACTACTTGCTGCTTTTTTAGGTGTATTCATCTTTGTTGATGACTACTTTAACAGCCTAGCGGTTGGTGCTATCTCTCGTCCTGTAACAGACCGCTTCTATGTATCTCGCGCTAAGCTAGCTTATATCCTAGATTCAACGGCTGCTCCTATGTGTGTGATCATGCCTGCTTCTAGCTGGGGTGCTTACATCATCACTATCATTGGTGGCATCTTAGTGACACACGGTGTGACAGAGTATTCTGCACTGGGTGCATACGTTCGTCTTATCCCAATGAACTTCTACGCTGTATTCGCACTATTAATGGTGTTTGCAGTGGCATGGTTCGGTCTAGACGTTGGTAAGATGCGTGAGCATGAGATCGAAGCATCTCAAGGCCGTGGCTTTGAAGGCGATAACGACCAGAAGCAAGCGCACGATCTAAACGAAGAGCTAGACATCGAAGAGAGCGAAAACGGTTCAGTGTCTGATCTGGTTATGCCAATCGTATCGCTAATCGTAGCAACGGTTGCCGCGATGCTTTACACCGGTGGCCAAGCGCTTACTGCTGATGGTCAAGCATTTAATCTTCTAGGTGCGTTTGAAAACACGGATGTAGGCAAGTCACTTGTTTACGGTGGCGTTATCGGCTTAATCGTAGCTCTAGCAACTGTATTCAAACAGAAGCTGTCTATGGCAGACATCGCAAGAACGATGTGGATCGGTGCAAGCTCTATGTTTGGCGCTATCCTAATTCTTGTGTTCGCTTGGACTATCGGTTCTGTAATCGGCGACATGAAAACAGGTTCTTACCTATCGTCTCTAGTAACGGGCAGCATTGATTACCACTGGCTACCAGTTATCTTGTTCCTTCTAGCTGGCATTATGGCTTTCTCGACAGGTACATCTTGGGGTACGTTCGGTATCATGCTACCTATCGCGGGCGACATGGCTGCGGCATCTGACATCGCGCTAATTCTGCCGATGCTAAGTGCGGTTCTAGCGGGGGCTGTATTTGGTGACCACTGTTCTCCAATCTCAGACACAACGATTTTGTCTTCTACAGGTGCTCGTTGTAACCACATTGACCACGTATCGACTCAGCTTCCATACGCGCTGTCTGTGGCGTTCGTATCGTGCATTGGTTTCATTACCTTAGGTATGACATCTTCAATTGGCATCGCATTTGGCGCAGCGTCTCTAACGTTTGTTGCTGTATGTTTTGCATTGGCTTACTTCTCTCGCTGCAAAATGGCGACGTGCAAAAGCTAAAACTGAAAGCTAATCAGTAAACTATCAGGGAGGCATTAGCCTCCCTTTTTTGTGCTTGTTAATTTAATTTTAAGTTTCGTGAAAAAAGTTCGAATAAATGGTTGAAAAAGGATCTCAGCTTAGTTAGTGTGGAGATAAGAAAGCAAACAACTGAAGAGCTTATAAGTATGCGTAAATTAGTAATGAACATTCATCACCATCATCACCCTATCTAGTCTTTCGGGGAGATTTACGTATACCCGGGAGCAAGAATTCTCCCGGAGGTTAAGTCAAAGAATTTAGATTTAAACCCTCGGGATGACAAAGTCTTCCGAGGGTTTTTTAGTTTTAGCGCTTTTAAATAATCAATAAATTCAAATATTTGCACAGGGATACAGCAATGCAGACACAACGCCTAAGAATCGCAATTCAAAAGAAAGGTCGCTTAAGTAAAGAGTGCCAAGACCTACTTAAAAAATGTGGTGTTAAATTTAACATCATGGGTGAGCGCCTAGTTGTTCATTCACTAAATATGCCAATCGACTTGTTATTAGTTCGTGATGATGACATCCCAGGTCTTATCATGGATGGTGTGGTTGACCTTGGTTTCATCGGTGAAAATGAACTGGAAGAAGTTCGCCTAGACCGTGTTGCTCTAAAAGAGCCATCAGAGTTTCGCACATTACGTCGTTTAGACTTTGGTGGTTGCCGTCTTTCTATCGCAATCAACAAAGATGAAGTGTACAACGGCCCACAAGATCTTGCGGGCAAACGTATTGCGACAACTTACCCACAACTACTGAAAGCCTACATGGATGAGCAGGGTGTTGAATTCAGCACTTGTATGCTAACAGGCTCGGTTGAAGTTGCTCCTCGCGCAGGACTAGCAGACGCTATCGCAGATTTAGTTTCTACAGGCGCAACGCTAGAAGCAAACGGCCTAAAAGAAGCAGAAGCTATCTTCCAATCGAAAGCAACACTGATTCAACGTGTTGGTGAGTTCGACGCAGACAAAACTGCATTGATTGAAAAACTACTGACACGTATGCAGGGTGTTCAACAAGCGAAAGAGTCAAAGTACATCATGCTTCACGCGCCAACATCTCAGCTAGAGCAGATCAAAGCATTACTTCCTGGTGCTGAAGATCCAACGGTTCTTCCACTATCAACAGACAAAGACAAAGTTGCCGTTCACCTAGTAAGTACAGAGAACTTGTTCTGGGAAACAATGGAACAGCTTAAAGAGTTGGGTGCGAGCTCGATTCTAGTATTACCAATCGAAAAAATGATGGGGTAGTGACGATGAGAACCGTTGTTTGGCAATCTTTAAGTGAATCACAGCAAGACTCGGTATTAGAGCGTCCAGCTATTACTGAAGGTGCAAACATCACAGCGACTGTTTCTGATGTTATTGCAAAAGTACGAAATGAAGGCGATGCCGCGCTTAGAGAGCTGACTGCAAAGTTTGATGGTGTGACTCCAGAATCTATCCGAGTCAGTTCAGGTGAGATCGAAGAGGCGTGTGCTCGTCTAACACCAGAGATGAAGCAAGCGTTAGAGCAAGCTTATAGCAATATTGCTAAGTTTCACGAAGCTCAAAAGCCACAGCCAATTAAGGTTGAGACACAGCCTGGTGTTGTGTGTGAGCAAGTGACGCGCGCTATTAATACTGTTGGCCTTTATATTCCAGGTGGCAGTGCGCCACTTCCGTCAACGGTTCTTATGTTAGGTGTTCCTGCTCAAATCGCAGGTTGTCGTAAGGTTGTGCTTTGTTCACCTCCGCCAATCGCTGATGAAATTTTGTATGTCGCTAAGCTTTGTAAGATCGACGAAGTTTACAACGTTGGTGGTGGTCAAGCGGTGGCTGCAATGGCTTACGGTACCGAGAGTGTGGCTAAAGTCGATAAGATCTTTGGCCCAGGTAACGCGTACGTAACGGAAGCTAAGCGTCAAGTGAGCAATGACTTCCGCGGTGCGGCGATTGATATGCCTGCTGGCCCATCTGAAGTGTTAGTGATTGCCGATGAAACTGCAGATGCAGATTTCATTGCGGCGGATTTGTTGAGCCAAGCGGAGCACGGTCCAGATTCTCAGGTTGTCTTGGTAACACCATCTCCAGTGGTTGCAGACCAAGTAACAGAAGCGGTTCAGAAGCAACTGAAAGAACTGTCTCGTGCAAACATCGCTCAGCAAGCATTGGCTTCAAGCTTAATCATCATTGCTGAATCGCTCACTCAAGCGATTGCGATTTCGAACTTCTACGGTCCTGAGCACTTAATTGTTCAAACCAAGAACCCACGTGAATTGCTGCCATTGTTAGACAATGCAGGTTCAATTTTCCTGGGTGACTGGTCTCCAGAATCTGCAGGTGACTACGCATCAGGCACAAACCACGTTCTTCCGACTTACGGCTATACCAAGACGTATTCAAGCCTAGGTTTGGCTGATTTCTCTAAGCGAATGACGGTTCAAGAGCTAACGGCTGATGGTTTGAAAGGCCTAGCGCCAACAGTAGTAACAATGGCGGAAGCCGAAGGCTTGGATGCGCACAAACGCGCTGTGACCATCCGAGTTGAAAAGTTAAATAAAGCGAAATAAGGGTAGGGCATGGAAAAGTTAGCAAGAAAACAAGTTCAGGCTCTGACACCTTACTTGTCTGCAAGACGCATTGGTGGCAGCGGAGATGTATGGTTGAACGCCAACGAATCTCCGTTTGATAACGAGTACAACCTGAACTTGTCTCGTCTTAACCGCTACAGCGAATGTCAGCCAAAAGAGCTGATTGACGCTTACGCTCAATACGCAGGCGTGAAATCAGAGCAAACTCTGACAACACGTGGTGCTGACGAAGGCATTGAATTACTGATTCGTGCTTTCTGTGAGCCGAACGAAGACGCTATTCTTTACTGCCCACCTACTTACGGTATGTACGCAATCAGTGCAGAGACGATTGGTGTTGAGCGTAAAGTTGTGCCTCTGACGTCTGAATGGCAATTGGATCTTCCAGCTATTGAAGCTCAACTCGACAACGTAAAAGTGGTGTTTGTTTGTAGCCCAAATAACCCAACCGGTAATTTGGTTGATCGCAAAGACATCATCAAGCTGCTTGAAATGACACAAGACAAAGCGATTGTGGTGATGGATGAAGCGTATATCGATTTTTGTCCAGAAGCGTCAACCGTTGATTTGCTTGAGCAATATCCAAACCTAGCGATTCTGCGCACCTTATCGAAGGCCTTTGCTTTGGCGGGCTTACGTTGTGGCTTTACGCTAGCGAATAAAGAGCTTATCGATGTTCTGTTGAAAGTGATTGCGCCTTATCCTGTGCCAATCCCTGTTGCTGACATTGCCGTTCAAGCACTTTCAGAGCAAGGACTTGCGCGAGCTAAGTTCCAAGTTCTGGATTTAAGTGCTAACCGAGCTTATTTGCAAGCGGGTCTATTAGGTATGCCTCAAGTGACGGTATTTGATGGTTGGGGTAACTACCTACTGGTGAAATTCCCGAACGGTGATGAGTTATTTAAAGCGGCTTGGGATACGGGCATCATCTTACGTAATTCACCAATTGAAGACTGTGTTCGTATTAGTATTGGTAACCGCGAAGAGTGCGAAAAGACACTTGGATTCATTCGTAACTTTTACCAGTAACGAAAGGCTTACCAGTAATAACATTTGCCAGTTTGAGTTGATTAATCGCAGGCTAGCAAGTGGAACCAATATTTTGGGTTAGCGTTTGATTTTAGCTAGGCCACCAGATTTAAAATTAAAAGGAAGTTCAAGTGAGTAAACAACAGAAAATACTTTTTATAGACCGCGACGGCACCTTAATTGTTGAGCCGCCAGTTGATTTTCAAGTAGACCGTTTAGACAAGCTAAAATTCGAACCGCTAGTGATTCCTAGCCTGCTTGCTTTGCAAGACGCTGGCTACCGCTTAGTGATGGTCACTAACCAAGATGGCCTAGGTACCGATAGCTACCCACAAGAAGATTTCGATGCGCCACACAATATGATGATGGAGTTCTTCGAATCTCAAGGGGTTAAGTTTGACGACGTGCTTATTTGCCCTCACTTTGACGAAGATAACTGCTCTTGCCGCAAGCCTAAACTGGGTATGGTTAAAGAGTACCTACAAGGCGGTAAAGTCGATTTCCAACACTCTGTTGTGATTGGCGACCGAATGACGGATCTTCAACTGGCAGAGAACATGGCTATCCGCGGTATTCAATATGGCCCGGATGCGGCAACTGAAGGCACGCTTAACTGGCCACAAATCGTTAAAGATCTGACGGTTAATGCGCGTATTGCTGAAGTAGTTCGTACCACTAAAGAAACCGATATCAAGGTGGCAGTAAACCTTGATGAAACTGGTGGAAATAAGATCGATACCGGCATGGGTTTCTTCGACCACATGCTTGATCAAATCGCGACACATGGTGGTTTCCAAATGAACCTGACTGTGAAGGGCGACCTGCACATCGATGATCACCACACAGTAGAAGATACCGCTCTGGCTTTAGGTCAAGCATTGAAAGATGCACTAGGCGACAAACGAGGTATTGGCCGTTTTGGTTTCAGCCTACCAATGGATGAGTGTTTGGCTCAGTGTGCGCTAGACCTTTCTGGCCGTCCATACCTGAAGTTCGATGCTAAATTCAGCCGTGAGCAAGTGGGTGATCTTTCAACAGAGATGGTGGTTCACTTCTTCCGTTCTCTAACTGATACATTGGCTTGTACACTACACCTTTCTTCTGATGGCAATAATGATCACCACATCATTGAGAGCCTGTTCAAAGCGTTTGGCCGTACTCTTCGCCAAGCAATCAAAGTTGAAGGTAACGAGTTACCAAGCAGCAAAGGCGTTCTGTAAGGGATCGGTATGAAAGAGCAAAAAGTCGTTATTATTGATACTGGTTGTGCCAACGTTTCATCGGTGAAGTTTGCGATTGAACGCCTGGGCTACGCAGTTGAAATTTCAAAAGCACCAGAAGTGGTTCTTGCTGCCGACAAGCTATTCCTACCCGGTGTAGGTACAGCAAGTGAGGCAATGAAGAACCTGCAAGAGCGTGACCTTGTGACCCTTGTGAAGCAAGTAGAGAAGCCTCTGCTAGGTATCTGCTTGGGTATGCAGCTGTTAGGCAAACTGTCTCAAGAGAAAGGCCAGAAGGCTGACGAGTTAGTTGAATGCCTAGGTTTGTGTGATGGTGAAGTTCGTTTACTTCAAACAGGCGACTTACCATTACCACACATGGGTTGGAACACAGTAACAGCAACGCCTAATCACCCGCTATTTAAAGACATTGAAGAAGGCGAATACTTCTACTTTGTTCATAGCTTCGCAATGCCAGTGGGCGACTACACGATCGCACAATGTGATTACGGTAATCCGTTCACTGCGGCAGTTCAAAGTGGCAATTATTATGGTGTTCAATTCCACCCAGAGCGATCTTCGAAAGCAGGCTCTAAGCTGATTCAGAACTTCTTGGAATTGTAATAAGGATTAGGCAGCGGCTAACGTTGCCATATAAGGAATGTAAATGATTATTCCCGCGTTAGATTTAATTGAAGGCCAAGTAGTTCGCTTATTCCAAGGAGACTACGGGCAAGTAACAGAATACAAAGTAGACCCAGCAGAGCAGTTTAATCTGTATCACCAAGCTGGCGCTGGCTGGCTGCACCTTGTTGACTTAACGGGCGCAAAAGACACAACGGCTCGTCAGTTAGACTTGATTGCTAAGCTCCTTGCTAGCACGCCTGCGAACATCCAGATTGGTGGTGGCGTGCGTAACGAACAAGATGTCGTTGATCTGCTAGAAGCTGGCGCACAGCGCGTTGTGGTTGGTTCTACAGCCGTTAAGCAACCTGAGTTGGTGAAAGGTTGGATGGAGAAGTACGGCGCGGAAAAAATCGTGCTGGCTCTAGACATCAACATCGACGAAAGCGGCACACGTAAAGTGGCGATTTCAGGTTGGCAGGAAGATTCAGGAGTGACTATTGAAGCGCTAATTGAAGACTACCTCACGGTTGGCCTTAAACACGTTCTGTGTACCGATATTTCACGTGATGGCACGCTAGAAGGATCAAACGTAGAGCTTTACGTTGATCTTTGTAAGCAGTACCCACAAGTTCAGTTCCAATCATCGGGCGGCATTGGCAGCCTAGCTGATATCGAAGCGCTTAAAGGCAGCGGTGTTGCTGGAGTGATTGTGGGGCGCGCGCTACTTGATGGTAAGTTTACCGCAGAGGAGGCATTTGCATGTTGGCAAAGCGAATAATCCCTTGTTTGGATGTCCGTGATGGACAAGTGGTTAAGGGCGTTCAGTTCCGTAACCACGAAATTATTGGCGACATCGTTCCGCTAGCCCAACGCTATGCAGAAGAGGGCGCTGATGAACTGGTATTTTACGATATCACCGCATCAAGCGATGGCCGTGTTGTCGACAAGAGCTGGGTAAAACGCGTAGCTGAAGTGATCGATATTCCTTTCTGTGTGGCTGGTGGTATTAAATCAGCAGAAGATGCAGCGCGCATTCTTGAGTTTGGTGCAGATAAAGTATCGATCAACTCACCTGCACTGGCTAACCCTGAACTGATCACTGACCTTGCTGATAAGTTTGGCGTGCAGTGTATCGTTGTCGGCATCGATTCATACTTCGATAAAGAAACCGGTAAATATCAGGTTTACCAATTCACTGGCGATGAAGCGCGTACTAAAGCAACCAAATGGGAAACCAAAGATTGGGTGCAGGAAGTACAGAAGCGTGGCGCAGGTGAGATTGTGTTAAACATGATGAACCAAGATGGCGTTCGTAACGGCTACGACATCGATCAGTTAAACATGGTGCGTGAAGTGTGTAATGTGCCATTGATTGCCTCTGGTGGCGCTGGCGCGATGGAGCACTTTGCTGAAGCCTATAAGAAGACCAACGTGGATGGAGCGCTAGCGGCTTCGGTATTCCACAAGCAAGTCATCAATATTGGTGAACTTAAACAATATTTAAAACAACAAGATGTAGAGGTGCGACTATGAGTTTTGAAACCGCAAGCTTATCAAAAACAGAAGTAGGCGCATTGTCAGAGCGTATTAACTGGGAAAAAGTCGATGGCTTAGTGCCAGCTATTGTTCAAGATTACCAATCGAGCCAAGTGTTAATGATGGGATACATGAACCCAGCAGCACTTGAGAAAACCGGTGAAACAGGCAATGTGACGTTTTTCTCTCGCACCAAAGAGCGTCTTTGGACGAAAGGTGAAACGTCGGGCAACGTATTGCAACTGCAAAACATCGCCTTGGACTGTGACAGCGACACCTTACTGGTTAAAGTTAATCCCATTGGCCCAACGTGCCACACAGGTACAACAACATGTTGGGATGGAGACAAGCAAGAAGAGTCTCAGATGGTGTGGCTTCATCAGCTTGAGCAGCTACTGGCTGCCCGCAAGGACGCAGACCCTGAATCTTCTTATACTGCCAGTCTATATGCCCGTGGCACCAAGCGTATTTCGCAAAAAGTGGGCGAAGAAGGCGTTGAAGTCGCGCTTGCGGCGACGTCGGGCGATAAGGCGGAATTAGTGTGTGAGTCAGCAGACTTGATTTATCACTTGATGGTTCTTTTACAAGACCAAGGCTTATCGATGAACGATGTGGTGAACAAATTAAAAGAGCGCCATAAGTAAGCTCTGTTTAGATTAATCGAACTACGTAACAGATAGATAAAAGCCCCGTAAACAAATATGTTTACGGGGCTTTTTAGCTTTTGAATTTTCAAGATTTCAAGATTTCAAGATTTCAAGATTTCTAAGCCCTACGTCACTTTTCTAAACTCTGACTTTACGTCATTCCGAGGAGCCTAAGCGACATCAGGAATCTCTTCTATTAATCTGACTTCTTAGCCGTGCGAGTTACCCGCAGCACTTTTTATATTTCTTCCCACTTCCACAAATGCATGGGTCGTTGCGGCCAATCTTGAAGCTTTCAACCGTTTGGTTTAAGCGAGGATCGATTTCTGGTTCTGGTTGGCTTTGCTCTGGGAACTCACCGTCGATATAGAACCATAGGCCGTTTTCACGAACGAAACGAGAGCGCTCTTGCATGCAGTATTGTGCGCCGTCTTCATTGAAGTAAGCTTTAAATTCAACAAAGCCTTCGTCTTGGTGCGAGCCTGCCGCAGTATCGATGACCTCTAACCCTGCCCAATCACTGTCGATAGATTCGGCGATGCCTTCTCTTTGTGCTTCGGCATTGCAGCTAGGGTGGTAGGTCGCAACAACATAGTCAACCAAACCCAACACGTGCGCCGAATAACGCGAGCGCATCAACTGCTCAGGTGTTTCAACGGCACTGTGGTTAAGGTGCGCTGATTCACAGCACTGTTGGTAAGTATTATTGCTACCGCATGGGCATAAAGGCATAGTCAGATCCTGTAAAAATGGCCTCTATTAAGAGGCCATAAATGAATGCGTGGGAGTTTACCAAGAAAAGATCGCTCACCAAAGTTTAGTTTCTATTGAAATTATCAAAGTGTTAGCGCGAAGTTTACTATTTCAAAGCTGGAGACAATAACTCTTGAGCCCAAGTCGTCGCTTCGTCATAAGCTTGACCAAGTTGAGCTTCACTCAGTTTGAGAAGCTGGCGAATACGAGTCGCTTCATCCCATCGAGCTTGTTCATACGCAACCACCATCGCCAATACTGCACCCAACACGCCTTTACGTTGAATCAAGGCTTGTTTGATCTCTAGGTCAATCGGCACTGAATCGAGTACTTGTTTCAATGGTTGGTCAAAGAGTGAATCCAATAGAGAAAACATACCGGTCAAAAAGGCTTGTCCAGGCTCTACCTTAACATTCATCTTTTCAACCAAGAGTTCACACTGACGTGCGCGTATTACCGCTAAGCCATAGAGTGAGTCCGGCTTATCTTCTTTCGCAGAGGCGATAGCCACCAGTGAGACGAATTTACGCAGCTTCTGTTCACCAAGGTAAATAAGCGCTTGGCGGAATGAACGAATCGTTGTTGGTGAACCACCCGCGGAGTTTACGTAGGTAAGTAGCTTGTAAGACATGGTCACATCGAGCGTAATCAAACGCTCGACTTCGCCAAAGTCGATAGGATCGTGTGCAATCTCTTTTAATAGCTGAACGGTCGTCAGGAATGCCGGGTTGAGCGCACGCGTTTGGATCATCTCAGGCTTGCTAAAGAAGTAACCTTGAAAGTAGGTGAAGCCGGCTTTCTTTGCTTCTTGGTATTCTTCGTACGTTTCCACTTTCTCAGCAAGGAACTTGATATCTAGTCCTTTGAGAGAGTTCATAAACATCGCTGCTTTGGCAATTGGCGTCAAACGGATATCGAACTTGATAATCGAAACGTAAGGTAAGAAGCGCTTCCAAGCTTTACTTGGCACAAAGTCGTCTAGCGCAATGGTATAACCCGCGTCAAAGATGGTTTTGATTGCTTCAAGTAATTCGTCTGTCGGTTCACAGTCTTCAAGAACTTCAACAACGAGGCTTTCTTTGGGGAACAGAGTAGGGACTAAGTTGATTAGGCTTGCGTATGGGAAGTTCACGAACCCAAGCTTATCACCCAACGTATTATAGTGGGTCGATAAGAAGTGATCGGAAAGCAAACGGCTAGTAGCGAGCTCCGGCTCTACTTCAGGGAAAGTGTTCTTAGGACCATCCCTGAATAGCAACTCGTAACCTATGGTTTTCTTGCCTGTGTCGAGTATTGGTTGACGCGCTACGTATGAATATTTCAACTTGGTACTGTGTTCGGTTTATTTCTGGTAGAGAGATAATAGCTAATTCACTAGAAATTACCATACACTTTCTAAGAAAGTCTGACCGACAATAATAATCAAAGTGAAAGTTTAAGCGTGATGTTAAAAGCTATTGCTAAACGCTCGATTCTGTAGTTCAAAACTTTGCGGCGTGAACACCAGCACTGAGCCTTGTGTATACCAATCGCCAAGTACGATACGGGTTTTAGTGCAATTGTTAGCATTAAATGTATGGATATCTGGGCGGTGAGTATGGCCGTGGATCATCAGATCGACATTGTTTCGTTCCATCACATCTTCGACTTCTTGCTGTGTCACATCCATGATGTCGAGAGACTTGGTCTGCTTGTCATCTTTGATATCTGATTGAACCTTAGAAACAATTTTCTTCTTGATGAAAAATGGGATTCGGTTGAAGACCCATTGTAACCATGGCTGATGCACTTTTTCGCGAAAGGCGAGGTACTTTACATCTTCAGTACATAGGGTATCACCATGCAACACTACCGCTTTTTTCCCGTAGATATCGATCGTAGAAACTTCGTTGAGAAGTTTCACGCCCGTTTGCTTAGCAAATTTTTTGCCGACTAAGAAGTCACGGTTCCCTTGAGTAAAGTAACAAGGCACGCCTGTTTTCACTAAGTCGATAAACGCTTGGCGGATAGAAGTTGCGAACTCACTCTTATCGTCGTCACCAACCCAGAATTCGAAAAGGTCGCCTAACACGTAAAGTGCATCCGCTTCTATGGCTTCCTTTTTCATAAAGGTTAAGAAGCAGTCTGTGATGTCTTGTCGTGACGGAGAAAGGTGCAGATCTGATATAAAATATGTTTTCATAGGTCTAAAAAAAGGGAGCGATTCGCTCCCTGTATCCTGATTTTATCGGCTCATCAATTATTAATACTAACCGAAAGCAAGTAATTAAGCTTCGATTGTAGTACCAGTGATGATCACTTCTTCTAGAGGTACATCTTGGTGCATACCCATAGAACCAGTGCTAACACCTTTAATCTTGTTTACGATGTCCATGCCTTCAACAACTTCTGCGAATACACAGTAGCCCCAACCGTCTAGGCTTTCGCTACGGAAGTTTAGGAAAGAGTTGTCGTTAACGTTGATGAAGAACTGAGAGCTCGCTGAATGCGGTTCCATAGTACGAGCCATTGCTAGTGTACCAACTTTGTTCGCTAGACCGTTGTTTGCTTCGTTCTTGATCGTTGCACGAGTCGCTTTTTCTTTAAGGCCAGAAGTCATGCCGCCGCCTTGAATCATGAAACCATCGATAACACGGTGGAATAGTGTGTTGTCGTAGAAACCGTCACGGCAATACTGTAGAAAGTTTGCGCTTGTTTCTGGTGCTTTTTCTTCGTTAAGTTGAACTTTGATGTCACCAAAATTTGTGTGAAGGATGATCATGATTGTTACCTTACTGTCTTTTTAATATGAAGTTCGAATTCTAGCGCATGTTGGCAGACTTTCAAATCACCAAATCATTAGGTTAACTCGGATGTTTGAGGTAATTCCTGCTTTTGGGGATTACCTATTAAGGTATGACTTGTTATACTGCGAGCTTATTTTTGATTAATCCATAAAATAGATAGAGATCATGCTGAAGATATATAACACGCTCACAAGACAGAAAGAGGAATTCAAACCAATTACAGCTGGCAAAGTCGGCATGTATGTCTGTGGGGTAACCATATACGATCTCTGTCACATTGGTCATGGTCGTACGTTCGTTTCTTTCGACGTAGTAACTCGCTACCTTCGTTACCTTGGTTACGATTTGAACTTCGTTCGTAACATCACAGATATCGATGACAAAATCATCAAACGCGCTAACGAAAACGGTGAGTCTTGTGACTCTCTGACTGAGCGTTTAATTGGTGAGATGCACGCAGACTTTGATGCATTGAACATGAAACGTCCAGATGTTGAGCCTCGTGCTACAGAATACATCACTGAAATCATCGAGCTTGTTGAAAAGCTGATTGAACGTGGTTTCGCATACGTTGCAAGCAACGGCGACGTGATGTTCGAAGTAAAGAAATTCGACGAATACGGCAAGCTTTCTAAGCAAGACCTTGATCAGCTTCAAGCGGGTGCTCGCGTTGATGTTGAATCTGCAAAACGTAGCCCATTAGACTTCGTTCTTTGGAAGATGTCTAAACCAGGTGAACCTACATGGGAATCGCCATGGGGCCCGGGGCGTCCAGGTTGGCACATCGAATGTTCAGCAATGAACTCGTCTATTCTTGGTAACCACTTCGATATCCACGGTGGTGGTTCAGATCTGCAGTTCCCTCACCACGAAAACGAAATCGCACAGTCTTGCTGCGCGCACGGCACTCAGTATGTAAATACTTGGATGCACAGTGGTATGGTGATGGTAGACAAAGAAAAGATGTCTAAGTCACTGGGTAACTTCTTCACTATTCGTGACGTGCTAGCACATTACGATGCTGAAACGGTACGTTACTTCCTAATGTCTGGTCACTACCGTAGCCAACTAAACTACAGCGAAGATAACCTAAACCAAGCTCGCGCATCACTAGAGCGTCTATACACATCACTTCGTGGCCTAGACCTTACAGCAGCTCCTGCTGGTGGCGAAGAGTACGTGACTCGATTCTCTACAGCGATGAACGATGATTTCAACACACCTGAAGCTTATTCAGTACTGTTTGAAATGGCTCGTGAAATCAACCGTATCAAGCCTGAAAGCATCGAAAAAGCAAGCGGACTTGGTGCACTGATGCGTGAACTAGCAGACATCATCGGTATTCTTCACCAAGAGCCAGAAGCCTTCCTACAAGGTGATGCGGCAGGTAACGACGACGAAGTGGCTGAAATCGAAGCGTTGATCAAACTGCGTAACGATTCTCGTGCTTCAAAGGATTGGGCAAACGCCGATCTTGCACGTGATAAGCTAAACGAGTTGGGTATTGTTCTGGAAGATGGCCCAGAAGGTACGACTTGGCGTCGTAAGTAAATCTTATAAAAAGGGCTGATTTTCAGCCCTTTTTTCTAGCACGAATTCTCTATTTTCACCTTTTCTATCTTCAACTTTTAATTAACAGGAATATTTCTGTGGCTCAGATGTATTTTTATTACTCGGCAATGAATGCGGGTAAATCAACAACGCTTCTTCAATCTTCATTCAACTACCAAGAGCGCGGCATGACGCCAGTGATCTTTACGGCAGCGTTGGACGATCGCTATGGTATCGGTAAAGTGAGCTCACGAATTGGTCTGCAATCTGAAGCTCAGCTGTTTAAAAATGACACCAACATGTTTGATGCGATCAAAAAGCTCAATGAGGAAGAAAAGCGTCATTGTGTTTTGATCGATGAATGTCAGTTCTTGTCGAAAGAGCAGGTGTACCAATTAACAGAAGTGGTTGATAAGCTGCACATCCCTGTACTTTGTTACGGCCTACGTACCGATTTCTTGGGTGAACTGTTTGAAGGCAGCCGTTACTTATTGTCTTGGGCAGATAAACTTGTTGAGCTTAAAACAATTTGTCACTGTGGCCGTAAAGCGAACATGGTCATTCGTACCGACGAGCACGGTGTTGCAATTGCTGAAGGCGACCAAGTGGCTATTGGCGGTAACGACAAATACGTTTCTGTTTGCCGTCTGCACTACAAAGAAGCGTTAGGCAAATAAGCTGATCTATTGGCTGACGCGAAAGAACGAAAAACGGTGACCAAGTGTCACCGTTTTTGTTTATTAGGCCTGTGTTTTGCTTTCTTCCAAGCCGAGCTTTTGTTTTATTCCCAATCGAGCTTTTGTTTTATTCGAAGTCGATCTTTTGATTTATTCGAAACCGAGCTTCTTCAATGCTTGATAGGCGTGGTCAACGTCGTCGGGGATCGACATCTCAATCTGAAAGCCTTTCTCTGGGTAGGATTTGATTCGCTCGTAATCAGCAATTAATGCGCCTAACACCATATCTAACGGTAGCTCTTCGTTAAAGTAATCATCCCAGTTTTGCCATCGCGACGTCACGGTAATCTCGGAAGTTTCGTCAGGCCACTGTTTACTGAAGGTGGCGTAGGTACGTTTCTCCATGAAGGGCTTCTGAACTAAGGTTAGCCTCTTCGGCGATAACCCTTTTTCTGTCAGCAACTCATGAGTGAATCGTACATTTTCCCCAGTATTTGTCGCGTGTTTCTCTATGATAATGTCAGAGTCAGGCACACCACAATCTCGCGCGATAGAAGCGAATGTTTCAGCTTCTGAGCGCTCAAAGCTCCCTTCGGTAAAGCGTCCCACACCGCCAGAAAAAACGATGTAAGGCGCGATCTGTTGGTGATAAAGCTCGGCTGCATATTCCGCGACGCGAGTATCGTTGCTACACAATACAAAGATACAGTCGGAAGGCGTAACCTTGTGACCCATCGACATAAAGTTCCAAAGGGTGTCGACTGAGCGATGCAGTTTTATGTTGGGATCTTTGTTAGCAATAGATTGTTCAGTCATGAAGTGCGTCCAGTGTGGATTCGAATTTAAATGAATAACCTAAGTCGAGAATCTTCTTCGAAGAGATTAACTTGTCTGGGGTATCAACAACAGCGGGCAGAGGCTCACTGCTGTTGGCGCTTTTCAATGCCGCGGCATAAAACTCCGCCTTACTAACCGTATTTGGCGTGGTCACGTTAACTACTTCGTTGTGCAGTTGACTGATAGCGAAATCGACAGCACCAATCGCGTCATCAAGGTGCAGCATGTTGGCTGGAGCTTGAGTGCTGACTTGTTTTAACTTGCTTGCGAAGCGTGATGGGTGACGGCTTGGGCCTATTAGGCCACTAAAGCGAAGAATGGTGTAGTCGATACCGGAATCAATCACTGACTGTTCAGCTTGCAGCATGATTCGTGCGTTATCGGAAAATGAAGAAGCGTGCTCGTTATCTGATGTCGAAAGAGGGAGTGATGCATCCAGCTCGTTCAGCACACCCGGCTTGGTTGGGTATACCGTAGTTGAACTAACCATAATGAGCTTTTTAATGTTGGCCTTTTGACATGCATTGGTGAGTTGCTGCCAGTAGTCGGCATACTCTTGTCCTGCTCCTTTTCTAAAGCCAGGAGGGAAGCTGCCAATCACAATTTCAGTGTTGTTTTCGAGTAACAATGAATAGAGTCGCCCGATAGTCTGTTGTGGATCGGATGAATCAAAGCTAAACACTTCACATGGAATTTGTTCGCTACTAATGGCATCTGCTCCCGCTTGGGTCGTTTTCGTGACCACCACTCGGTTACCATGTTTTTCTAAATGTTCAGATAAAGGTGCACCTACCCATCCTGCACCGACAATAAATATAGAAGCCATGTGTTCCTCACAACTGCAAATGACGAATTTACATTAAGCCTAACAAAGCTTTGCCCAAAAATGAAAAAACTCCACGGCCGAAGCAAGTGGAGTTTTTACTAGAACAATGGAGCTTTAGTTTAGTACGCGAAGAAGCTTGTCTGCGCGCTCTGCCATCTCGATACCTTCATCTGTTAGATAACCGCCGTCTGGCTGAGTACAAAGGTTTTTTTCGAATAGGCGCTTAACAGCGTCTTGAGTTTCTTGAGCAGCCTCTTGATGAACTTTAATTCCAGTAGCAGCACTACTTACATCAAATTGAAGAAGGAGGTTTAAATCAGCAATATGTTCAGCGTTGTACTTCATAATTAACCTATATATTCATAACGTTCTCTACCTTCACCTTAGTGCGCATTCTCGGCTCAGGCAATAGCAAATAAAGAGAATTGATAAGTGATACCAAATTGATTGATTAATCATCGAGTGATGAGTTTATTTTGGTTATATTGGGTGATTTGTACCCACTTAAATCATCAATGATGTTTATTGCTAAGTGGTTGTAATATATTGTGACTAGAAATAATTTGCATTGAGCGAATATTGTATAAAAAGGATATGCATAAGTGAGAGCGAACAAAGTAGCATTAACGATCAGTATGCTATTTGCTATCTCAGGTTGTCAAAGCACACCCTCAGAGCAGACAGACGCGAACCAAACCACAAACAACAATAATGAATCTACAATAGAGGTCCGTTCATTTCAGTCTGTCCAAAGCGTTTACTCCGAATGGGAAGTTAAGCTTGAAGACCATGCTCAATTGTCTCTCTATGCACCAGAGAATTACAATGAACTATTAGACGCATGGGATGATGCTGAAAGCATTTATGCGGACTTACTGAAAGACGAAACTCGAATAACCAAGAGTTACTCCATTTTTTCGAGCCTAACTTACGCAGAAGCGTTAGATGAAAAAATCGCTTTGATCAAATCAAACTATGACTCGATCTTAGTGTTAAAGAAGAAGGCTGACCGAGTACTCGCTGATTCGATTGTCCAAATGGATTACCTGAAGTTTCTTGGCGCAGATACCATGTTTACCTCGAGCTACAAACGCTTGTATTCAGAATACAGCGAGTTGTTCGAGTATGTGCTGGTCGATGAGCTTGAAGACGCTCAAGAAGCTCAGGTGGAATTTCTTAACAATGCTCGCTTACTAGAAGTTAAAGTGGCGCATAAGAAATACATCGAACCTTTGAAGAACGAATTAGAGTTCTTGGAAGATGAAGACTTTGATGACGTTGCTCCTCTAACCTTTGCTAAGGCGGCATCTCAAATTGCGTTGGCTGAAAGCCAAGTGAAAGCTAGCCCTCGTGAAAAGTCGATCATTGAAGATGCGGTTCACGCTGCAGAGTTTGAGTTGAACCACGTGCGCAGTGTCGCTCATGAAGTCAAAGTGCTGGCGAGCGTAAAAGGCGACCAGTTCGAACAGTCGGTTTTGAATGCAGAGAACCAGTTACTGAGCATTTCACAAATCGTTAATGATGAAGATTACCGTGATGTTGGCTTACGTCAGCAATCACAGAAGATTGTCGCGAGTGTTAAGGCGTTAAAAAGCTCTGATATGACAGGGCTTTTAAAGTCAGAGATTGAAACTTTGACTGAGCAATTGGCTAAGCTAGAGTCTGAAAACCAGAAGCAAGCGCAGCAACTGTCTGAAGCAACCAAGCACAGTGAGTTGCTCGGTGAGCAGATTACCAAGAGTGATGCTCACATAAAAAGCTTAGAAGAGTTAGTGGATAGTTTGAAAAGCTTAGGTGGCAAAGTGGCCAACGAAAGTGACTCTGATGTGATGTCCCCGGCTGTTGAATCTACTCTAGAGGATTCAACCCTAGAACAATCATCAGAAGAAGTGATTGAACCTTCGGTTTAGCATCACTAATTTCTTTATTTGTGATTGAGTTAAAAGCGCCTTAGGGCGCTTTTTTACGTTCTGTTGATCTATGTCAAAATCTAGAAATAAAAGCGCTCTGTGAGCCATTTTAGTGTACGTTATTCTTTGGGTTTTAACGTAACTTGTTGATATTTATAGGTGTGTTATTTTCTATTCTGATAACTAATCATTCAGCAGAGTTTTCTTTTTACTACTAAAGTCGTATGAATTTGGAATAACTCGGACTATTTGCTTTCAACAAGGCTGTGAGAGGCATTTTGAGCCTAAAATAGCTCTTGAATTCAGAAATGAAAGAGAGGATTATCGCGCTCCCGACGACATGTTTCAAAATGTAAATCATCATGAATCTAAACCAATTTGACTCATTATTACCGCCACAAATGGCTGAGCGCGCTGCAGATATTGGCGTAGGTAAAGCAACCAAAGATCCAATCAAATCTTTTCTCCTAGCGATTTCCGCTGGCATCCATATCGGTATTGCGTTTGTGTTCTACACCATCGTAACGACTGGAGCTGGTGATTTGCCTTGGGGAATTACTCGCCTATTAGGTGGCCTTGCATTTAGCTTGGGCTTAATTCTCGTTGTTGTTACCGGCGGTGAGCTATTTACCAGTTCGGTGCTGACTCTGGTTGCTCGTGCAAGTGGCAAGATTACTTGGCGCACGCTCGTTAAGAACTGGGCTACAGTTTATGTAGGTAACTTGATTGGCGCATTGCTGCTGGTGGCTTGTATGTTACTGACCAAACAGTACATGTTCGACCACGGTCAAGTGGGTTTGAATGCAATGGCGATCTCCCAACATAAGATGCACCACGATTTTATCCAAGCTATCGCGCTCGGCATCATGTGTAATGTATTGGTTTGTATCGCGGTATGGATGACGTTTAGTGGACGCACACTGACTGACAAAATTGCGGTAATGATTTTACCTGTAGCGATGTTCGTATCGGCTGGTTTTGAGCACTGTATTGCGAACATGTTCCAAGTGCCTTTAGCTATCGGCATCAAAACATTTGCTCCAGCTGAATTTTGGACAATGACAGGCGCTAACCCAGCGGACTACGTTGATCTGAACATGATGGACTTTTTAATGAACAACTTGCTGCCCGTTACCATCGGTAACATCATTGGCGGCGGTATCTTTGTTGGCATGTGGTACTGGTTGATCTACCTACGTGACTAATAAAGGTGGCGCTATCGACAAAGATGGCGTGACTAGCTCAGTTGACGAGATGAGTTAAAGCGCAGTGAAAACACTGAACTGACTTATGACATTTACAAGACGGTCTGCATTGCAGGCCGTTTTTTATTTGTGGAAAACCTACTTCTTCATCTCTCTAATGATCATCTGAGTACGCAACAGCGCTGATCACCATGTGTGTATATGTCTTTGAAATCACCCAAAGATCAAAGGCGATGATCTTTCCTTGGGTCGAAATGGACAAAAAAGGATCTATATTGATTTGGTTATCCACAGTTTCTGTGGATAACCTGTCTCAAATTCAGTGAGTAACCAGATCTAAGTGGAGCAGGGAGGCTATTTCGAAGGCTGTATTTGAGCGAGAACTCGCCCTTCTTTGGTCAGAGATGTCTTCAATGAGAGGTGAAGCGCAAGTGCTAAAGAACAGCTCATCATCACGAAAATCGCCAGCATGATCATCAGTTGATACTTAATCGCGATCATCGGTGAAGCACCACCTAAGATCTGCCCCGTCATCATTCCCGGCAGCGTTACTAGGCCTGTGGTTGCCATAGAGGCCATGATAGGGGACATCGCTTTCTGTATCGCATTACGTACAAAAGGCGCAGCAGCATAAGTAGGAGACGCGCCTAACGCGATTGCTGCTTCATATTCTGATTTCTGTGTTTCAAAGGCACTAAACAGGTTCTGCAATGCCACGATATTACTGCTTAAGCTATTACCCAATAACATCCCTGCGATTGGGATAAGGTACTGCGCGTTAAAAACCGGTGTCGGCTTAATGATGAAAAAGCAGATGAACAAGACAATAGGTACACAAGTTACCGCAAGGCTAACGGCGACAGGAGCCAAAAGTAGGTTTCTTGGCAGTCTAGATTTTTCAACAATCGAGCTTGCACCGACGATAATCATCGTAAATAACCACAGCAAATTGACCCACAAACTATTCAAAGTGAACAAGTATTCTAGGTAAAGTCCCACCAGAAATAGCTGAATAACCATACGAATGATGCTGATAGAAGCTTCTTTGCCAAGGCCGAGTTTTAACTTGTGGTTGATCGTGATGGGTAGCAAGAGAAGTGAGCTGAAGAACAATAACTGCCACCAAGATATATCAATAACGTCTTGCATAATGTTTCCTTTTAAGTAGGTCCCCATCATATCTGAAAGTGCCAAATGATGCATTTCAGCTTCTCAGCCGTTGCTTTAAAAAACACTCAATAATTTAACAATCAAACCACAAAATATTGGTTGTTTGAGGCATTTTTGGCTACTACTTAGTAGGTAAAACGTTAAAATTGGTTACAATACGGTTGCGCAAGTGTTGGAATTTAACATTTGTGAAATATACTTAATTCTTCACATTTGTTAATACTTTTTAATAACTTTGTTTAACTAAAAACAACTTTGGATGAGCTCAAAAAAGTATTGATTAGCAAGGGTTATAACGGGAGATTTGATTGAACCCTACTTTGAGTATGGTCTAAAATTTGTCGTTAGATACTTAAGAACTTTAGCCCCATAGAATGGGTTACTCGAAATTACTAAATACAAAATAGGCAAAATGTATGAGTGATGTTAATAAAATTGAAACTGGCGAAAAACGCTCGTTGGAGTGGAAGTCTTTCCTCTTCATCGCGGTGGTTCTCTTTCCAATATTAAGTGTGGCTTTTGTAGGTGGTTACGGCTTCCTAGTTTGGGCACTGCAAGTGTTTGTATTCGGACCTCCTGGTGCTCACGGCGGCATGTAATGCCCTCTAGTAACAACATTTTTTAAAATCAATATTTAAGAGAGCTAAACATGAAATCATTTTTAGTTAAATTATGGCGCACAATGACTCGCCCAGCGGTACACATCAGTCTTGGTGTACTAACTATGGGTGGCTTTATCGCCGGTGTTATTTTCTGGGGCGGTTTTAACACAGCTCTAGAGCACACAAATACAGAAGAATTCTGTGTAAGCTGTCACACCATGCGTGACAACGTATACGTAGAACTACAAGAAACGGTTCACTGGAAAAACACTTCTGGTGTACGTGCTACTTGTCCTGACTGTCACGTTCCACATGAATGGACAGCAAAAATTGCTCGTAAGATGCAAGCATCTAAAGAAGTATTCGCTCAAGTGTTTGGTGACTTAGATACACCTGAGAAATTCGAAGCTCGTCGTATCGAACTGGCTAAACACGAATGGGATCGTTTCTCTTCGAACAAATCTCTAGAGTGTAAAAACTGCCACAACTACGATTCAATGGATTTCGAAAACATGCGCCCAACAGCGCGTATCCAGATGAAGAACGCGGCAGAGCGTGATCAAAGCTGTGTTGACTGTCACAAAGGTATTGCTCACAACCTTCCATTAGATATGGCATCAGCGAGCGGTATTGTTGGCGAGCTAGAAAACGTAGCAAGCAGCACATCTTACGCAAATGGTTCAGACGTGATCTCTATTCGTCACCTACCAATGTACACAGATGAAACAGCTGAAGTTGAAGCGGGTCTATTAAGCCCTGCAAGTAAAGTTGCTGTGATCGACGAAAAAGGCGACATGATCAAGATTCAAATCGACGGTTGGCGTAAAGCGAAAGGCTTCGGACGTGTAATCCAAGAAGACTTCGGTATGAACATCTCGACTGCAATCTTGACGAAAGAAGTATCTCAAAGTGACGTAATCACTGTTGGTGAGAAGAAAGAAGATGAGCTAACTGGCCTTCCTTGGGAAGAAGTTAACCTAGCACTTTGGATGAAGAAAGAGTCTATGGTTGATAACTTCGATCCAATCTGGAACGCAGCTGGTCAAGCGTACCAATCTAACTGTTCAACGTGTCACTCACAGCCAGATGAAGCTCACTTCAGCGCTAACGGTTGGGTAGGCATGCTAGATGGTATGATTGCATTCGTTAACTTCGATACAGATACAGAAGCACTTGTTCTTAAGTATCTACAGAAGCACTCATCAGATTTTTCTGAAGGCCATCACTAATAAGACGTCAATTGGAGTAACACAATGGCAATTACAAGAAGAAGTTTTCTGAAAGGTGTCGCGACGACAAGTGCGGCATCGGTTATCGGCCCAAGCTTATTGGCGTCGGCTTCAGCATCTGCTGCAGAAACAGACGGCGCGTGGAAAGTCTCTGGTTCTCACTGGGGTGCATTCCGAGCTCGCGTTTACGCGGGTAAAGTACAAGAAATTAAACCTCTAGAAATCGATCAGCACCCAACAGAGATGCTGAAAGGTATTAAAGGTATTATCTACAGCCCATCACGTGTGCGTTACCCAATGGTTCGCCTAGATTGGTTGAAGAAGCATAAGTACAGCGCAGACACGCGTGGTAACAACCGCTTTATTCGTGTGACTTGGGATGAGGCACTAGACCTTGTTTACCGCGAGCTAGAGCGCGTACAGAAAGATTACGGTCCATGGGCGCTTCACACAGGTCAAACTGGTTGGAGACAAACAGGTCAGTTCCACAGCTGTACGAACCACATGCAACGTGCAATGGCACTTCACGGTTACTCTGTGAAGAAAATCGGTGACTACTCAACAGGTGCTGGTCAAACGATCATGCCTTACGTGCTAGGTTCTACTGAAGTTTACGCACAAGGTACATCTTGGGAACTTATCCTAGAAAACAGTGACAACATTGTTCTTTGGGGTAACGATCCAGTTAAAAACCTTCAAGTAGGTTGGACATGTGAGACTCACGAGTCGTTCGCATACCTAGAACAGCTGAAAGAAAAAGTTGCTAAGAAAGAGATCAACGTTGTTTCTGTTGACCCTGTTAAAAACAAAACAGGTCGTTACCTAGAAAACGAGCAAATGTACATCAACCCACAAACTGATGTGGCGTTCATGCTTGGTGTTGCTCACGTTCTTTACAACGAAGGCCTATACGACAAGAAGTTCATCGAAACTTACTGTCTAGGTTTTGAAGATTTCATCAAGTACGTTCAAGGTGAAACGAAAGATAAAGTTGAGAAGACTCCTGAGTGGGCTTCTGCTATCTGTGGCGCAAGCGCGGACTCTATCCGTGACTTCGCTAAGATGCTGGTTAACGGTCGAACACAGATTCTTGTTGGTTGGAGTATCCAACGTCAAGAGCACGGTGAACAGCCTTACTGGATGTGTGCAGTTATCGCAGCAATGGTTGGCCAAATCGGTCTTCCGGGCGGTGGTATCTCTTACGGTCACCACTACTCTGGTATCGGTGTATCTTCAACTGGCTTCGGTGCTCCGGGTTCTTTCCCGCTGAACATCGACCAAGGTCAAACGCCTAAGTACACCAACACAGATTACAACGGTTACAGCCGCGTAATCCCTGTTGCTCGTTGGGTAGATAGCTTGCTAGAGCCAGGTAAGAAGATCAAAGCAAACGGCGCGACAGTGACACTGCCTGACATCAAGATGATGGTCTTCAGTGGTAACAACCCGTGGCACCACCACCAAGATCGCAACAAGATGCGTAAAGCATTCAAGAGCCTACAAACTGTAGTGGCTGTTGATTTCGCTTGGACTGCAACTTGTCGTCACTCTGATATTGTTCTTCCAGCTTGTACTCAGTGGGAACGTAACGATATCGATGGTTACGGCGCGTACTCTGGCCGTGGTTTGATCGCAATGCACAAGCTAGTGGATCCTCTGTTCCAGTCTAAGACTGACTTCGAGATCATGTCTAGCCTAACTAAGCGTTGGGGTCGTTACGACGATTACACGCGTGGTATGGACGAAATGCAGTGGGTTAAATCTCTGTACGACGAATGTCGCGCTTCAAACGAAGGCAGCTTCGAAATGCCTGAGTTTGCTGAGTTCTGGGAGAAAGGTTTCCTAGACTTCGGTAAAGGTAAGCCATGGACTCGCCACGCTTCATTCCGTGAAGATCCAGAGATCAACGCACTAGGTACTCCTTCTGGTTTCATCGAAATCACAAGCCGTACTGTTGGCAACATGGGTTACGAGCACTGTCAAGAACACCCAATGTGGTTCGAGAAATCTGAACGTTCACACGGTGGTCCAGGCTCTGACAAACACCCATACTGGCTACAATCTTGTCACCCAGACAAGCGTCTTCACTCTCAGATGTGTGAATCTGAAGAGTGGCGTGCGACTTACGCGGTACAAGGCCGTGAGCCAATCTACATCAACCCAGTAGATGCTAAGAAGAAAGGCATCAAAGATGGCGATGTAGTACGTGTGTTTAACGACCGTGGTCAACTACTAGCAGGTGCTGTTCTAATGGATAGCTACGCTCCTGGTGTTGTTCGTATCGAAGAAGGTGCTTGGTACGGTCCGATCAACGAGAAAGTGGGCGCGCTAGATACATACGGCGATCCAAACACACTGACTCAAGATATCGGTACGTCTGAACTTGCTCAAGCAACGTCAGCAAACACATGTTTGGTTGATTTCGAGAAGTTCCAAGGCAAACTGCCTCCAGTAACTTCATTCGGTGGTCCAATCGAAGTTTCTTAAGTCTTGTCTTAAGAACCAAGATTAAAGCTTGAATTAAAGCCCCTGTAAGCACTCTTACAGGGGCTTTTTGTATTTTTGATATCAGTGTTGGTGTTTCTAAATAAGCATTGTACAGGGCTAATAGAGGGCGTTTTTGAGACAGGCTGTAACGTGCTGTTTGAGAGCAGTAGTAGAAACAGTGGATCAGGAAGGGAAGGTCAAAAAAAACTGTGGAAAGACTAGGCTGACGGAAACAAAAAGGCCGATACAAAGTACTGACCTTACAGAAGCCTATGGAGTTAACTCTGATCAAGTTAGATTTCAAACATAAACCAATAGCCATAAGCACAGATTAGTGCGGGCACACTAGAGTATAAGGTCGCGACCAGTGCCGCTTTGGGAGCCATCGCAATCGCAGGGAATAGCGCGTCACCATCATTTGAGATTGCGTTACCTACCTGAGCCGAAAGTGGTAGTGCGCCTGAAAGGTACAGGCTAGTGACCAATAATTGTGGTCCACAGCCTGGTAGCAAACCCATCAACACGCCAGCCAGGGGGAGCATGATGCCCCAGCTTGAGAATAGCGTCGCAAAATCGACATTTGCTACCACAGAACCAAATTCAAAGAAAAGAAAGGCAACCACCACCCAAGCGGTAACAAAGTTTGTATCTTGAGCGGTCTTTTGCAGTGGATGAGAGCCTACACACTTCTCATCTTCACTAACGGCTGATTTGTAATCTTCAATTTCACGAGTCAGTCCCCATAGAAACATCGAGCTAATCAGCAAAATAGTGCCTGCCCATTCCATCGACATTTCGGGCAAAGCGAGCAACTCATTCACATCCACTTGAAAAGAGCCAAGTAGGGCAACTGCAGCACCTGGAATAATGAGTACAGACCATAGATAGCCTTGTAGGTTGATCGCTTTTTTCGATACTGCTTCTTTGTCTTGAGATTGAGAAGCACAGCTGCTCACCACTTCATTTTTCTCTGCTTTTTTTGGGCGTAAGAAGTCGTCTGCGTGAAACAAGTTAATGATTCGACCTGACGCAGTACCCACAATGACGCCCATCGCCATCATGGCTAAACCTGTCTTAGGCTCGCTCGCTATGAGTAGGAACGCCGCGTCACCCATGGTTGAGACGAGCACCGCAACTACGGCACCAAATCCGAGTTTTCCCGAGATAAATTGTGTGGTTACCACTATCGCTCCGCCACAGCCGGGCAACGCGCCCATGAGAGCCGCGAATACCACTTGGTTTGAACGAGATTGATGGACGAGCTTATTGAAGACGTTATCTTTGTTTATGTACAGACTTAACCAGTGATAAATAGCCAAGGTTAAAGCAACATAACAAGACACTGCCCAAAAGGCGTCTGACAAGGTCGTGACCGTCAATTCTCGCGTGGCAGGCGCCATAACTAAAGCTGCAAGTGAGATAGGTAAAAGCAGGCGCTTAAATGACAGTGAAAATTGAGTTGTTTTCGCAGCGCTACTGCTTGGCAAAAAAGAGATTAGTCGATCCATAGGTGTTACTCAAAATTAGTGGCTTAAGATAAATATATACGAATGATAATAATTATCAATTGCATTTGTTGTTTTTTTATCTATTGTTACTATTGGCTAAACCCACGAAACATGACCAATCTAAAAAAATGAGGTAAAGTATGGCTAATAAAGAGAGGCTCTAAAGGTAGAGTCATAATTGTTAGTGTAATAGGAAGAAACATGATTTTAGTTGTTGGTCACAAAAACCCTGATAGTGACAGTATTTGTAGTGCGTTAGTTGCAACAGAGCTTCTTAAAGCTCGTGGCGAGGAAGCGACACCAATTCGCCAAGGCGAGATCAACCGCGAAACTCAACACATTCTAGAAGTCGCTGGTGCTGAAAAGCCAGAGCTTCGTACTTCTGTTGCTGGTGAGAAAATCTGGCTAGTAGACTACTCAGATCTAGCACAAGCACCAGATGATGTTGCTGATGCAGAGATCGTAGGTATTGTCGATCACCACCGTCTAGGTGACGTGATGACAGTAAACCCAATGGAAGCTTGGATCTGGCCTGTTGGTTGTACAAACACTGTACTTTTCAACATGTTCAAGATTGAAGGTCACGCAATCTCTCAACAAATCGCTAAACTAATGATGTCTGCAATTCTTTCAGACACAGTTGGTTTCGCTTCTCCAACATGTACTCAAAAAGACAAAGACGCCGTTGCTGAGCTTGCTGAAATCGCTGGCGTAACTGACGTTGATGCATTCATCAAAGCGCTTCTAATCGCTAAGACAAACATCGAAGGCCTATCTGCTGCACAGCTAGTAGAAAAAGACCTTAAAGGCTACCCATTCAACGGTCGCGATGTTGTTGTTGGTCAAGTTGAACTTGCGACTCTTGAGCAAGTAGACGGCATGATCGAAGCGCTAGAAGCTGATCTTGAAGAGCGTTGTGAGAAAGACGGTCTAGCGTTCGCTGCAGTAATGCTAACAGATATCACTACTGCTCAAACTCGTCTTCTTTACAAAGGTGAGTGGGCTGAGAAACTGGTTAAGCACGAGAAAGACGGCGTATTGATGATGGAAAATACACTAAGCCGTAAGAAGCAAGGCTGGCCTTGGCTACAAGGTGAGCTTGTTTAATCAAGTCGCTTAATATTAAACGCCTGCTTATTTAGCAGGCGTTTTTCTTTGAAGTAGACTTTCTTCTTCATCGATAATGTTTGAAGTTAAAAACACTCGGCATAAAATAGCTTTAAGAGCAAAGTTACTGACTAAAGTAGGAAATTAAGATGACTACACAGCTAGACGATAAAAAAATCGCTGAAATCAACAAGTATACGGGCGAGCAACGCCTGAAATACTGTGTGAAAGAAATCGTAGCAAACCGTGAAGTATGGATCTTAACCGATGAACACGGTTGTGTAATGCTGAACACAGAAGATGAAGATTGTGTTCCAGTATGGCCAAACCAAGAGTTCGCAGAATCATGGGCAACGGGTGATTGGTCTGAGTGTAAAGCTGAGTCTATTTCGTTGAATAAATGGCACAGTCGCTGGACGAACGGTCTAGAAGACGACGAACTTGCTGTTGTAGTATTCCCGAACGAGCAAGAAGAAGGCGTTATCTTGTTCCCTGATGAGTTCGATTTCGAATTGAAAAAGCAGGCAGCTAAGCGCTAATTCTTTCGTAATACAGTAACATCGTAAGTCAGCGCTGCCTTTCTTAGGCAGCGCTATTATTCAATTATCCCATCTAAGCTGCTTCCAACGTATATTCGTCAATACCCAATCAACTGATACAAAGGCGCTTGCTGTGCGGCTTTAGAAGCTTGCTGAAGCACACCTGTTTTGCTGTATCTCTTGAGTATCTTTCGAACGATAGGTTTTACTTCAGATTTTGTCATTCCAGCTTTCAATTCTGGTTCATAGAGCAATTGCAGTAGCACTACGTCTAACGGCGATAATAAGTCTTCTGGCGTGTGGTCGTTGAAAATAGAAGGGTAGGCTTTATCTGAATCATTCGGCAGGCCTAGAACTTGTGTGATCTCTTCCACGATACAGGCGACCAGCTTACCTCGCGATCTTGCCTGATCAACCGGGATTACAATCCCAGCGTATACAATCTCGCCTTTAGAATTGGTTCTATAGCCCGCCGTGCAGATGGCGCTATTTAAATGCTGAGTTGATTTGAGCTTGAGCACCGATTTCGCCTCAGATACCCACTGGCTCTGCCTTGTGTATATCCATTTAACGTTCGCTTCGGACTCTTTACTGACGATTGTTATTGGGTGTTGGGTGACTTCAGATAAGTGTTTGATATGAAGCTCTGTGAGCTCTTGATGCAGTTCCTCATCGCCCACTCGATGATCGATCCAAATCTTGATCGGTTGTTTCCACTTGGCGAGCGGTTTGTTGCCTTGGGAGTATTCGTGTTGAAGCGCGACGTTATAAAAGGCTGTTTCGACAAAGCTTCTATCTAGCCATGTGAGCGGTGTGCTTGTCGCGTTAAAGGACAACAGCACCAACAAGAGGGGAAGCATTGAAGCTGTTCGTAACATACTTTTCCCCTCTGCTGGATGCAGCGTGATTACAGATTAGTGGTTGGGTGCTTTGGAGAAATGGCTCTCAACCAATCTTTGGGTGATTTGGTGAGTTGGATTGGTCAACACTTGATCCGTTTCCCCACTCTCAACCACATTGCCTTCGTGCATTACAATAATCTTGTCGGTAATGTGCTTCACAATACCGAGGTGTTGAGATACATAAACGAACGATACGCCCATCTCTTCTTGAAGTTCTAAGAACAGATTGATGATTTGCGAGCGCATTGCCATGTCCAAACCATTTAACGCTTCATCAGCGACAATGATGGATGGCTGAAGTATCAAGGCTCGAGCCAAACAAACCCTCTGTTTCTGGCCCGCAGCAAGCATCTGAGGGTAGAAGTAAGCATGTTCCGGTAGAAGGCCCACGCGCAGTAGTGTGTCTTTCACACGACGCATACGGGCTTCTGGTGGCATGTTAGTGTTTCGCTTTAATGGGCCTTCAAGAATTCGACCAATCTGAATACGTGGGTTAAGCGACGTGTTCGGATCTTGGAAGATCATTCGAATCAGCTTACAACGAGTCGAGTAATCTTTGTGCTCTAGTTTTTCGCCATTCACGCGGATCTCGCCAGCGGTTGGTTCTACCATGCCTGCGAGCATTCTTGCTAATGTTGATTTACCAGAACCATTCTGACCAATAAAACCAATCGTTTGGCCTGCTTCAAGGGAAAAGCTGACCGGCTTCACCGCCTGATGAATCTTTTTACGGAAAAGACCAGAGCGAGTCGTAAAGTCTTTTGACAAATCACTGACTTCTAATAATGCACTCATGATTTCTTTTTCTTCTCCATATTCAGAGGGAAGTGACAGTTAAATTTATGGTTCTTGATACGTTTAGTATGTGGGATCTCGACACACTGCCTTTGCGCGTATGGGCAACGTGGGCCTAACCGACAACCAATAGGAAGATGTTGCAGCGGTGGAATTGACCCCGGCAAAGACTGTAGCTTCTCCTTGTGGGGGATCCAGTCGTTAAAGTCTGGCATCGCTTTTAACAGAGCAACAGTATATGGGTGCTTGGGTGCATCCAACAGCTTCGGCGTATCAGCGGATTCTACAGATTGACCACAGTACATCACGGTAATGCGAGTTGCCCATTGGGTAATGGTGGTTAAGTCATGACCGATCAACACGATGGTGGTGTTATTGATCTGGTTCATACGGCTCAACAGACGCAATATTTGAGACTGTGTTATTGGGTCCAAATCGTTGGTCGGCTCATCAGCAATCAAGACTTTTGGCTTGGCAGCGATCGCCATTGCGATCATCACCTTTTGACACTCACCATCGGTCAGCTCGTAAGAGTAACTGTCCATTAGGCGAGAGTGGTCTTTGATGCCGACTTTGTGTAGTAATGCGATCGCTTGCTTCTTACGCCACTTAAATCGTTGCCACCAACGACCTTCAAACGAATGGGAAGGGATCGCTTCAACGAGCTGGTTACCTACTTTTTCAGAAGGGTCAAGACACGTTGATGGCTCTTGGAAGATCATTGCGATATCGCGGGCGATCACTCGGCGTCTTTCTTTCGGCGTCAGTTGCAGTAGGTCGATATTGCCTAAGCGCATTCGGTCTGCAGAAACTTTCCAATTTTCTTTACAAACCCCGACGATCGCTTTTGCAACCAAGCTCTTACCTGAGCCTGATTCACCTACTAAGCCACGAATTTCCCCTTCATTGAGGGTAATACTCATTCGATCTACCGCTTTAACCATCCCTTGAGGGGTCTCAATCTCGATGGTTAGATGTCGAATATCAAGTAACGGCATTATTCGATTCCTGCATTTAGCGCTTGGCGAACACCTTCACCGACGAGGTTAATCACGATCACTGTAAACATAATAGCTAAGCCGGGTAGGGTTACTGTCCATGGCGCAAGGTAAATCAACTCGACTGAATCACCCAAGATTGAACCCCACTCGGTACTCGGTGCTTGAGCGCCAAGCCCTAGGAAACCTAAAGCCGTGATATCAAGAATTGCGACTGACAGTGCCAGCGTAACTTCAAGTGCGATTACGGTAAGAATGTTCGGAAGGATTGAATTCCATAGCAGGTAAAAATCGTTCGCACCATCAAGGCGAGAAGCCAGAATATAGTCTTTTTCTACTTCAGCATGCACGGCAATGTACACCGAGCGTATAAAGCGCGGGATCAGTGCCAAGCACAAGGCGAGCAAGATATTAAACTCGCCAAAGCCAAGGAATGCCACGAAGATAATCGCCAGTAGAAGAGATGGAATCGACATAACAGTATCAAGCAGGTGGTTTAGCGTGCTTGATAGTAAACCGCGCGTCATACCAGCAAGTACGCCAATCAGACAACCAATGACGGCTGCGATAAAGGTAATCACCACCGCGGCGCCGAACGTTAACTGAGAGCCAATTATTAGGCGAGAGAGAATATCTCTGCCTAAGTCATCCGTACCTAGAAAGTATTCTACCGTTCCCGCAGGATCCCAAGAGGGCGGCGTTAATAGGTGACCGGTTTGTTCTTGTGCATCATGCGGGGCTAACCAAGGTGAAGTGACGGTGACCAGAATGATAAGCACCAAACACCACAAGCCAAACATAGCTAGATTATTGCTGCGGAAGCTGCGCCAGAAACGTTCGAACTGGGTTGGAATCTGTTCTTCTTGGTAGACGTTATTTGTTAGCATACCATTCCTTCCTTACCAGTGGATTGATCATCGCGCCCAGTAGATCGGACAGAATGTTGGCGGTCAAAACCAAGGTTGCTACCACAATTACGCCTGCTTGAATTGAAACGTAATCTTGATTCGATAAGGCATCCAACAACCAACGACCAATGCCCGGCCAGTTAAAGATAGACTCGGTAACAATAGCAAGCGTTAACATACTCGATAGCTGAACACCGACCTTAGGAATAATCGGAGGTATCGCGTTTCTTAGCACGTGCTGCGTGATGATCTCTCTGGTGGAAAGACCTTTAATTCGCGCAGCGCGGATGTAGTTTTGTGTCATTACTTCAGCCACTGACGCTCTCATCAATCGGATGACCTGAGTCGTTGGCGCCAGTGCTAAAACAAGACAAGGCAACGCCATATGCTCGATAACACTTTGTAGTGCGTGCGCGCGGTAGCGACCTTCGGCAAAAAAGGCGTCAATCATCGCGAATCCAGTCACGTGTTCAATCTCGTAAAGTAGGTCGTATCGGCCACCAACTGGGAACATTTCAAAGTGCAGTGAAAACACCATGATCATCAGCAATGCGACCCAAAAGATAGGTGCAGAGTAACCAGCCATAGAGGTAAACGATATGGTGGTATCAACAAACTTACCCTGTCTCATACCAGCAATGGTGCCGAAAGGGATACCGATGATGAGTGCCAACACAAAGGCAAAGAAGCACAGTTCTAGCGTTGCAGGGAACACCAGGACCAACTCATCGATGATAGGCACACCGTGTTTGCTTAGGCCAAAGTTTAGCGTCGATAATTCAGTGATATAGCTAATCCATCCAGGCCAGAAATCTTGAATTGCCCATGGGGAGGTTTGGTCTAATCGAAGCAGAGAAAAACCCACTAAGGTTAGAATCCCTAGCGTAATAACGAATAAGTTTACACGTCTTAATGTATACCAAAACATTACTGCACCTCTCTTCTGACTTGATCAAAAGGTTGGGCATTGAAAGGACTTGCTTTAAAGCCTGTTAGCGAACGATCGTGCACGCGAAATTGCACGCCATGAGCCAGAGGAATCACAGGAACTTCTTCATTAAGAATATTTTGGGCTTGTCGGTACAAGTTCACACGGTGCCTTTGTTGATTTATCTCTAATGCTAAGTCGAGAAGGAAATCAAAGTCTGAATTACACCACATCGAGACGTTTAACCCTGCACGCTCGGAGCTGCATGAGAGCAGCGGGCGCAAGAAGTTGTCTGGATCACCTGTATTGCCTATCCAGCCTGTAAGCAACAAGTCTGTCGAGGAAATAGAGGACAACTGGGTGCGGTCAAATCGGTCGTCGGTATAGAGTTTCAATTCAATACCAATATCAGCCAAGTTTGCTTGGATCAGTTCTGCCGTTTTTCTTGGACTTGGATTGTATGCGCGTGGCTCTAGTGGTACCCACATTGAAAGCTCTAACCCAGGTTCAACGCCAGCTTCTTTGAGAAGCGCAACCGCATAGTTTCGGTCGTAGCGAACTTGAACGCTGTCTTTTTGGTGAGCCCAAGAAGTAGGAGGAAGCAAGGTGTAGGCTTTGGTTCCTGTACCGTAATACACAGAATCGAGAATGTTCTGACGATTGATGGCTAAGTTGAGCGCTTTACGAACTCGAGAGTCACGCAGTGCAGGGTGCTCAGTATTCAGCGCGATGAAAGAGACATTAACCGCCGGTGTGGCAGAAATCTTCAACTCTTCATGAGCCTGAATAATAGGGATCTGGCTAGAGATCGGAGAGTTGAGCACGTCACACTCACTGCGAAGAAGCTTGGCAAGTGTGCCCGTTCCACGTTGTGAAGTATCGAACACAACTTGGTCCATTTGTACTTCACCTTTCCAGTAGTGCTTGTTCTTTTTCAAGCGCACTAGGTCGTTGATTTGGTATTCATCTAAGTAGAAAGGGCCAGTGCCGACTGGATTGGAATCGATTCGATTTTTCTCATCCGCTGCAATGAGCTGATTGGCATACTCCTTAGAGTGAATGACTGCATAGCTGGTGGCGATATTGTTGAGAAACGAATTGTCTGGGCGACTTAATTGGAATTTCACCGTTAGGTCATCAACTGCGGTGATATCGACAATCAGGTTTTTGAAGTCGATTCCGGCAAACCATGGGTATAGGCCGCCACCCACATAATGAAATGGGTTTGAACTATCAATGACACGTTCAAAGCTAAACACCACATCTTGTGCATTCATGCTACGAGTTGGGGTGAACCAGTCTGTCGTTTGGAACGCAACATTTGGGCGCAGTTTGAACGTGTACTCTGTACCTGATTTATCAACAGACCAACTTGTCGCCAAGTTCTGTTTTGGTCGGTACGTCATCGGATCAAGAGTGAGCAGTGTATCGAAGATTTGAGGGCTCAGCGATTCTGCGGTAATGCCACTATCAACCAGCTGTGGGTTGAAGGTACTAGGATTACCTTGGCCGCAATAAATGAAGCCTTTTTCACGGATTTGCTCGTGATTCACACTCTCACCACATCCAGCGAGAAAGCTCAGCGTGCAGATGCTCAGTGATAGTCTTATTAGTGCTTTCATAAAAAGAAATACTTTTCGAAACGAGGCGTTAGAGGAGCCTCAAGATCCGGACAATTTAACATTTTATTTATTCGGCTCCAAATAATAATCAAGTGTGGACAGCTATTTATCGTTAGCTTGTCCGACAATCGCGTACTTCCTCACCATTCCACGTAATTGGTTGTAGGTTAACCCAAGTAATTCTGCGGCTTGTTTCTGGTTATATTTGCTCTGTTTTAGGGCTTGATTGAGTAGCTTGATGTCTTGTTGTTCTTGCCATGCTTTGTAATCAAGCGGCAAAGAAAACAAGCTCTCTGATGAAGTATGGCTGTTAGACGGCTCATTGCCAGTTTCCGGAGAAGAATCTTGCTCTGTTTTCCATGCGGGCTTAAATGGGTTAAACACCAAATATTCAATAGGATATGGGTCTTTTCCGTGCTGATAGATCGCTCGCTCAATGACGTTTTTGAGCTCTCGTACATTCCCTGGCCAAGAATAATCTAAAAGCGATTCAACGGCAGAAGGGGCAAAGCCAACAAACAACTCCAATTCCAATTCACGACACATCTTAATGGCGTAGTATTCTGCGAGTAGCATGATGTCTTCTTTTCGCTCACGCAAAGGAGGGATAGTAATGACGTCAAACGCCAGTCTATCTAATAGGTCAGCCCTGAATTCGCCCTTTAATGCCATGTCTGGTAAGTCGGCATTGGTTGCACACACCAGTCTTACATTGGCACTTAGCGCCTTTTGCCCACCGACACGTTCATATTGCCCGTATTCAATAACCCGCAATAGCTTCTCTTGAACCGCAAGGGGAGTGGTCGCCAGCTCATCCAGAAACAGTGTACCGCCTTCTGCTCTTTCAAAACGGCCATGATGACGACCTTTCGAACCCGTAAACGACCCTGACTCGTGGCCAAACAGTTCAGAATCAATCAAACCTTCACTGAGGGTTGAGCAGTTCAATGAGATCAAAGGTTGATCCCAACGTCTTGAAAGGTAATGCAGTCTTTGTGCGATCAGCTCTTTACCCGTACCACGCTCACCAATGATCAGAATGGGTCTTTCTATTGGTGCGAGCTGAGATACTTTATCTAACACAGAGAGAAAGCTAGGTGATTCACCAATGAGGTTCTGCTGCATAGCGCGTCCTTGTATGAATTAATCGTTGGAGATAGTCATGTAAGAGTCGTAGTGGTGAAAAATACCAATACTTGGCTAAATTCATCATAGCATGGTTCGGGTTAATCACCATTTTATTGTAAGTAACTGATAATAAATGGCTTAAAAGTTGGCACGCTACTTGGATTACTTATGGTAGGTTTAACAACAAACGTAAATTTTTGAGCAAGTGGATTGATAAAGTCGCACAACGATTTGAAACGCATTTGCCATCATTGTAATTAAGGAGTTCCTCATGGGTATTTTTTCTCGCTTTGCAGACATTGTAAATTCAAACATCAGTGCACTATTAGATAAGGCCGAAGATCCTGAAAAGATGATTCGCCTGATTATCCAAGAAATGGAAGATACGCTGGTTGAGGTTCGCACTAACTCAGCAAAAGCAATCGCAGACAAGAAAGAGCTAGCACGTAAAGTTGAAGCTATCGAAACTCAGATTCTAGATTGGCAAAACAAAGCAACACTCGCACTGACTAAGCAACGTGAAGATCTGGCAAGAGCGGCGCTAATCGAAAAGCAAAAACTGGAAGACATCATCAAGAGCCTTCACACCGAGCAAACTTTGGTTCATGAAACCATCGAAAAGCTAACCAGTGAGATCGGCAAGCTTGAAACCAAAATTGCAGAAACTCGCGCAAAGCAACAAGCATTAATGATTCGTAATAATGCGGCGAGCAATCGTCGTGATGTTCAAAAACACCTGCATTCAAGCAAAACCAACGAAGCAATGGCGAAGTTTGAGCAATTCTCGCGTAAAGTGGATGAATTAGAAGCTGAAGCGGACGTTTACGCTAAGACGGGTAATGCAAAATCTTTAGACCAAGAGTTTGCCGAACTACAAGCTCAAGATGAAATCGAAAAAGAGCTAGCGAAACTGAAGCAACAAGTTGAAAACCGCGATAAATAATCTAGGAGTTGTCTATGTCAACATTTCTAATTGCAGGTCCACTGATTGTCTTTTTAATCTTCGTGGCACCGCTATGGTTATTCTTACATTACCGCAGCAAGAAGAAATCCAGCAATGGTCTTTCTGAAACGGATCTTCAACGTCTGCATAAGCTTTCTGCGCAAGCCGAATCCATGCAAGACCGAGTGAAAACGCTAGAAAAAATACTGGATGCGGAGTCGCCTAACTGGAGACGAAACTATGAGTAGAGAACTGTATCGCGACACGATTAACGGCAAATTGTCTGGTGTGTGTGCAGGGTTAGCGAACTATTTTGGCCTTGAAGTGTGGTTGGTTCGCATCTTAGTTATCTCAGCAGCACTGCTTGGTGGTAGCTTTCTGGTGTTATTAGCGTATTTAGCTTTGACATTTATGCTTGAAAAACAACCACCTCACTATGTTGATGAGATGAAAGCCAAGCAAGAGCACACACTCAAGCAAAAGCCTTGGGAAAAAGGGCAAACGGCAGAGTCGTTACTGGGCACTTTAGAGGGTGATTTCCAGAAGTTAGAGACCAGTGTCCGCAACATGGAAGCTTATGTGACCTCCGACACTTTTAAAGTCGACCGCGCATTTAAGAACATGTAACGATAAGTCTAAAAAAGATTCGATAACGGTTTAGGAAAATTTATTCCAAGCCGTTATTTTTTTTAATAATTTTGTCTAAATAAATCTTACGATAACTGGTAAGTTACATGTGATTAATCTATGTTATAAAAATATTTATAGATATGGATGATCACCAATGTATAGAGCCTCCGTTGTCCTATTGACAGCCTTAGCTGGGTTGTCTGGGTGTGGTAAGGAGCTTCCTCCCGTACCTGAACCTGATTCTAGACCCGCCAAACTCTTCACTGTTTCCGTCGGTAGTAATGCCTTTGAACGTAGCTTTCCAGCCACCACTGAAGCGGGTGACAAAGCCGTACTGGCATTTCGTGTTCCAGGGCTACTTCAGACTATCGATGTCACGTCTGGTCAACAGGTGAGTAAAGGTGAAGGGCTTGCAACGCTCAATCCTGACGAATATCAGCTGTTAGAGAAGCAAGCAAGAGCCAACTTTAAGCTTGCTGACGTTCAATACCAGCGTTCGATTAAACTACGCAAAGACCGAGTCGTATCAGAGCAAGATTTCGACCAAGCGAAAGCCAATCACAACTCTGCTAAAGCGATGCTTAATCAAGCCAAAGCAAACCTTCGCTATACCACTCTTGTTGCGCCTTACGATGGAACGATTTCCATTATTCCGGCTGAAAACCATGAATACATTGCGGCTAAACAAGGCGTGATGAATATTCAAACCAATCAAATTCTTAAAGTCGTCTTCTTATTACCCGACCAACTTATTACGCGCTTTTCATCAGGGTTCGAGACGGATGCAACCATGGTTTTTGATGCGTTTCCTGAAAACTCTTACGTTTTAACCTTCCAAGAAGTGGATACCGAAGCTGACCCGAAAACAGGTTCGTACAAAGTCACCATGGTAATGGAAAGACCAACCGATGTGGGTATTTTGCCCGGTATGTCTGGCTCGGTAAATCTCGTTTCATCGTTAGCGGCGGCCACCAAAATTCCAACGTCAGCAATGATGACCGATGGGGATGATGTCTCTGTATGGCGTGTGAATAGCGACGGCATTGTTGAAAATGTTGCCATTGTCATCGATGAAAAACGCCATATCGTCTCTGGATTGAACGATGGCGATCGCATTGTGACTTCTGGCGTCAATGGTCTTGAGTCGGGCATTAAAGTTCGAGAGTGGATCAAGGAAAGGGGGCTATAACATGAAAACACTTAAAGTGGCCGCTGGCCTGTCGTGTTTAGCCTTACTGACGGCTTGTGAAGATAAGCAAGCTGTAGAAGTGAATAACACGCCCTTGGTTAAAGCTATCGAGATTTCAGTCATCGATTTTAGCGACAAACTCTATTTCCCTGCGGTAGCAAACGCTGCTGAGAAGGCTCACCTCAGTTTCCGAGTTGCGGGTGAAATCTTCAAGCTAGATGTGAAGGAAGGTGAACGAGTTGCCAAAGGGGATATCATTGCCGAGCTTGACCCAACCGATTATCAATTGGATGTGGACAATGCTCAAGCTCGTTACACGGTAATCAATAGTCAATACCGACGTTCGAGCCCGCTAGTGAAGAAAGGCTTATTGGCTAAGTCGCAATTCGACGAAATTGCCGCTCAACGCCAGATTGCTTATGCCGAGTTGGAACTTGCAAAACTGCGCTTATCGTTCACCATGCTTCGTGCTCCTGTTGATGGGATTATTTCTCGTGTCAGTGTCGACCAATATGAAAATATTCAGGTAGGCCAACAAGTAGTGAACATCCACAGTGTCGAAGATGTTGAAGTCGTTATTCAGTTGCCTGACCAAATCTACGTAAACCAACCGAGTGAACAACTGTTATCGAACGTTGAGGCAGTGGTTAGAGTGCCAAGTGGCAATGAATACTCGGCAGGTATTAAGGAGTTCACCACTGAACCGGATCCAAGTACGGGCACATTTACGGTGACGCTTGCTTTGCCTATGCCTGAAGATGACTTGATTCTGGATGGTATGGCGGTTGAGGTGACGTCAAATGGGCGAGAAATCGGCTTAGAGCTAAAAGCCGGTGTGTTGATTCCAATTGAAGCGGTATTTAATGCTGATGGCGATGATTTAACGCGTCAGAACTCTTATGTGTGGGTGCTCAATGACGACAATACTGTCTCGAAACAGCAAGTCGTATTAGGAAAAGCAAATCAGAAAACATTACAGATCATGAAAGGATTGGAAATGGGGCAGCATGTCGTTGTTGCAGGCGTATCGCGATTGCGAGATGGGATGACAGTGGAAGTATTGTCTCAGGAGACGAACAATGAGTGAAGTAAATAACAAGCCCCAAAATGACGATCAACAGGGTGATGATCAGATCACAGGTGTTGCTTCTTACTTTATACGTAACAAAGTTATTAGCTGGATGCTATCTCTGATCTTTCTTATTGGTGGTGTTTCTGCATTCTTCGGTTTGGGGCGTTTAGAAGATCCTGCCTTTACCATCAAAGATGCAATGGTCGTGACTTCATACCCGGGGGCAACGCCTCAACAGGTGGAAGAAGAAGTTACTTACCCTTTAGAGAAAGCGATTCAACAACTTACCTATGTCGACGAAGTGAACTCTATCTCTAGCCGTGGCCTGTCTCAGGTAACGGTAACGATGAAGAATAACTATGGTCCGGACGATCTTCCGCAAATCTGGGATGAACTTCGTCGAAAAGTGAATGATCTTAAGGTTGAACTGCCACCTGGGGTCAATGATCCACAAGTCATCGATGACTTCGGTGACGTTTATGGGATTTTGCTTGCGGTGACAGGTGATGGTTATAGCTATAAAGAGCTGCTGGATTACATTGATTACCTAAGGCGAGAGCTGGAGCTGGTTGATGGGGTTAGTAAAGTCTCCGTTTCCGGCCAACAACAAGAGCAAGTGTTCATTGAGATATCGATGAAACGGATAAGCTCTCTAGGTTTGTCTCCAAGCACGGTATTTAACCTTTTGTCGACTCAAAACATTGTATCAAGTGCTGGCGCGGTCAGAATTGGCGATGAATACATTCGAATCCATCCAACGGGTGAGTTCCAGAATGTTGAACAGCTTGGTGATTTGATTCTGACAGAAGGCGGCGCTCAAGGGCTTATCTATCTAAAAGATGTCGCTGATGTAACTCGTGGTTATGTTGAAGTTCCAAGTAATATCATTGGATATAACGGCAAGCTCGCACTCAACCTTGGTGTCTCTTTTGCGCAAGGCGTAAATGTGGTTGCCGTGGGTGAAGCGTTTGACCGACGACTTGCTGAACTTAAATACCAACAACCCGTCGGTATCGACATTTCAGAGGTTTATAACCAACCTAAAGAGGTGAACAAGTCGGTAAGCGGATTTGTGGTGAGTTTAGGGCAGGCGGTTGCGATCGTAATCGTGGTGTTACTGTTCTTCATGGGACTACGGTCGGGACTGTTGATTGGCTTGATATTGTTGTTGACCGTTTTTGGTACCTTCATTTTCATGCAGTACTTCAAAATCGATCTTCAACGTATTTCACTGGGCGCGTTGGTTATTGCCTTGGGGATGCTGGTGGATAATGCCATTGTGGTGGTGGAGGGGATATTGATCGGTACGCAGAAGGGACGAACCCGGATGCAGGCCGCCACTGATATCGTGACCCAAACCAAATGGCCACTGCTTGGAGCAACGGTGATTGCGGTCACCGCGTTTGCTCCAATTGGTTTGTCTGAAGATTCAACGGGCGAATACTGTGGCACCTTGTTTACGGTGCTATTGATTTCATTGATGCTGAGTTGGTTTACTGCTATCTCGATCACGCCGTTTTTTGCAGATATCTTCTTCAGAGGACAGAAGGTTGATCCCAATAATGAAGGCAAAGACCCATACAACGGGATGGTTTTTGTTATCTATAAAAACTTCCTTGAGTTCTGTATGAAACGCGCGTGGCTAACCATGATCGTTCTGGTGATTGGTTTAGGTGCGAGTGTGTACGGTTTTGGTTTCGTTAAGCAAGCCTTCTTCCCGTCTTCAACCACACCTATGTTCCAAGTGGATGTGTGGATGCCGGAAGGTACCGATATTCGAGCGACCAATACCAAGCTTAAAGTGCTTGAAAGTTGGCTAGCAGAGCAGGACGAAGTTGAACATATCACGACAACGGCGGGTAAAGGCCTGCAACGTTTCATGCTGACTTATGCGCCAGAGAAAAGTTATAGTGCTTACGGCGAGATAACGGTTCGTGTGAAGAGCTACGAAGTACTTGAAGGGCTAATGAAACGCTTCCGTGATCATGTAAATGGTCAGTTCCCAGAGATCGACTACAAGCTTAAACAGATCGAATTAGGTCCTGGTGGCGGTGCGAAAATTGAAGCGCGAATTGTGGGTTCTGATCCAACGGTTTTACGTTCAATCGCTGCTCAAGTGATGGACATTATGCGAGCTGATGAAGGCGCGTTTAACGTTCGTCACGATTGGCGTGAAAGAACTAAGGTATTAGAGCCTCAGTTCAATGAAAGCCAAGCGCGTCGTTATGGTATTACCAAATCTGACGTTGATGACTTCCTTGCAATGTCTTTCTCTGGTAAGTCGATTGGTGTGTATCGTGATGGTACTACGCTGATGCCTATTGTGGCTCGTTTACCTGAAGATGAGCGAATTGATATTCGCAACATCGAAGGTATGAAGATTTGGAGTCCGGCATTAAGCGAATACATTCCGTTGCAGCAAGTGACGCTTGGCTACGAATTAGAATGGGAAGATCCACTTATCATCCGTAAGAACCGTAAGCGCATGCTGACGGTAATGGCCGACAACGACCTATTGGGTGAAGAAACGGCTTCGACGTTACAGAAACGCTTACAGCCACAAATCGAAGCGATTGAGATGCCACCAGGTTATTCGTTGGAGTGGGGTGGTGAATATGAGTCATCTGCTGATGCACAAGCGTCACTGTTTACCACTATGCCGATGGGTTACCTGTTCATGTTCTTGATTACCGTGTTCTTGTTCAACTCGGTCAAAGAGCCGCTGATTGTTTGGCTAACGGTTCCATTAGCGCTAATCGGGGTAACGACAGGCTTATTAGCCTTGAATACACCATTTGGGTTTATGGCATTGCTAGGCTTCTTGAGTTTATCCGGGATGCTACTTAAAAACGGTATCGTATTGCTTGATCAAATTGAGATTGAAATGAAATCAGGTAAAGACCCTTATGTTGCGGTAGTTGATGCAGCATTGAGTCGTGTTCGCCCAGTATGTATGGCAGCGATTACAACGATTCTAGGTATGATCCCGTTACTGCCTGATATCTTCTTCAAGCCGATGGCGGTAACCATTATGTTTGGTTTAGGCTTTGCTACTGTACTCACGCTAATCGTAGTACCTGTGCTGTACCGTTTATTCCATAAAATTGAAGTGGCTTAACGTCAACTGACCTTTGAAATAATGCCCCTAATTGGGGCATTATTTTTATATACCGATTGATAAAAAGAGAATACAAAAATGGACGTAAATACATCAGATAGAACGTGTGCATGGGCGCTTAAACATGAGCTTGAAAGGGAGTACCACGACGCAGAGTGGGGCGTGCCTGTTTATGATGACCAAGTTCTGTTTGAGTTCATTACTTTAGAAGGCGCTCAGGCGGGCCTGAGTTGGATTACGATCCTGAAAAAGCGTGAAGGGTATCGTGCCGCGTTCGATAATTACGATCTGAACAAGCTAGCTGAGTTGAATGAAGACAATGTGCCGCACATCATTGAAAACTTCGATGTGGTTAAACACAAGGGCAAGATTGCTTCGGTATACAACAATGCACGAGCAACGCTTGAATTACAGAAAGAGTTCGGCTCTCTTTCTAATGCCTTATGGCAATTTGTCGATAACGAGGTGATCGTGAATCAATGGATTGAGATGTCTCAAGTTCCCGCTTCTACCGAGCAATCTAAAGCGATGAGTAAGTTTTTGAAGAAGAGAGGTTTTAAGTTTGTAGGGGAAACAATCTGTTACGCGTTCATGCAAGCGACAGGCATGGTTAATGACCATACCGTAGGTTGTCCGCACAAATAAAAGTGTTATTTATCGTCGAAAAATAATTGCGTTAATATAGGAAAATTTACTGGTCATTTATAAACTATTCAATATCATATGCGACCAAATTCAAACCTAGAAGACGATAGTGAAACAACAAAGCTACCAAATCTGTGATGCTCTTTATGATCCCTTGCTTAGGCAGTTTGTGCGTGAAGATGGCCACGTAGAAACTATCGCGCCGATAGAAGGTAAGGTGTTTCTGTTCTTACTTGAAAATGCTGGTGAGTGTGTTGAACGAGGCCTGATATTTGATAGGTGCTGGGGTAATGTGATTGTCTCAGAGCAAGCGCTCACTAACGTGATATCTAAGATTAGAAAAACGCTATCACGAGTGACTTGTGGCTGTGCGACGATTCGCACGGTCAGTAAAACGGGCTATTCACTTGAAATCGATGAGTCGATAAAGCCTAGCAAAACTAAAACTGTGCCTTCTCAAGTGACTGCAAAGGCATCTAAATCAAACTCTTCGCCTGTCGAGCCAGAAGTGTTGGCTGCGACTGAAATCTCTACAGACGTTAATACTGCAACGGTCACTGATTCCGATCTTAAGACGTCTTCCAACCAAGAACTGAACTCAGCTGAATTAGAACCTTCAAATTCAAAAAGTAATACGCACCTCGTTAAAGCGGGCTATTTAGTCGCATTGATTTGTGTCGTCGTAACGGCGTTCAACCTTTTCCAAACCTATTATACGCCACTGCCTTATTTTATTGATAAAGCCGAATATCGCGACAGCTACACAGATAATACCAATCACTACTTTTTCCATATTGCGCATAATGAATCCTATTCGTTGCCTGCGATCACTCAAAAGCTAACAGATGCGATACCTAGCCACTGCAACGTTGATGTTTTTGTCCGTATCTATCCGTCTGTAGACCAACCTGAAAATGATACGTTATACATGTTGGTTCAAAAGAAGGATGGCGAAGCGTTGAATTACAGCGCTTCTATTTTCAATGTCGCGTCGTCTTTTGATTCGTTTGCTCAGTACATAGAAAAGAGGAGTTACTTTTGCGACTAATTGGCTTACTCATTCTTTGTGCAATCGCCGCTTCGAGCTTCTTGTTAGAGCAAAATGAATTAGCAGGCACTCGATGGCACTGTAAAACGATCAAAACGGATTTCTTATCTCAGGCATTCCAACCATACCAAGCACTGTACGAGCGCATAAGCCTTACTTTTCAGTCTGACCATACTTTTAGCATTAGAGAGTTTGTGACGATTACTGAACAAGACGGTAACGAGAGTACGATGGAAAACCTTTATTCCGGCTACTACGGGCTGGATGGAAACAATCTGTCGATGAGCATTCTAGATGTGAGAACGGCAACGCCTTTTCATGATCCTGTTATTAATCAGGATTACAGTGAGTATAAAGGGGTGACGATTGACTACGCTATTGCAGTGAAGGATCAGTCTTTGTATATGTTCAATGAACATCGAACGGAAATATTCAATTGGGCCTGTTTTAACGTTCAGTAGCTTTTTAAAGCTATGTGTCTAATACGCTAATCTGAAAAAGGCAGGAATATCCTGCCTTTTTGGTCTGAGTCTGTTAACGCTTTAATCAAACGAGGGCGTTATAACGCTCTAATCCCGCTTCTAGGTCTGCAATCAGATCATCAACGTCTTCTAAGCCGATATGAACGCGAATCAAGGTACCTTCGAAGTTCGGATTCGCTACTGTTCTTAGGCTATCAAAGCTGTTCGGTTCGTTTGCTAGAATCAAGCTCTCAAAGCCGCCCCATGAGTAACCCATACTAAAGTGCGTCATACCATCAAGCAGCGCTGTGGTCGCTTTTGTATTTGAGTTTTTCAGCACGAAAGAGAACAAGCCATTACCGCCGGTGAAATCTCGCTTAAAGAACTCATGGCCTGGGCAAGTCTCAAGTGCAGGGTGACGAACATGGTCAACCTCAGGGCGAGTCTCTAACCATTTTGCGACTTTCAAGCTGCTCTCTGCGTGTTGGCGTAGGCGAACATCAAGAGTACGAATACCACGTAGGCCGAGGTAAGCGTCATCTGGCGAAACACATTGTCCCATCAGGTAGCTCTGTTCTCTTAACTGGTCCCAACATTTTTCATTGGCTACCGCTGTCCCTAACATTACATCAGAGTGACCAACGATGTACTTAGTTGCTGCTTGGATAGAGATATCAACACCGAATTCAAACGGTGAGAAGTTAACACCGGCTGCCCATGTGTTGTCTAACATAACGATGATGTCATGTTCATGAGCAATACGCGCAAGCGTTGGAATGTCTTGAACTTCCATGGTGACTGAACCCGGAGATTCGGTAAACAGAACCTTAGTGTTTGGCTTAATAAGGTCTTGGATGCCTTCACCAATCGTTGGTTCGTAGTAAGTCGTCTCGACTCCCATCTTCTTCATGATGGTGTCACAGAAATCACGAGTCGGTTCGTAACAGGTGTCGACCATCAGAATATGGTCGCCTGTTTCTACGAAAGAGAGGATGGCATTAGAAATCGCTGCCGTACCACAAGGGTAGAGTGCACAGCCAGCGCCGCCTTCCACTTCGACCATAGCATCTTGGAAGGCAAAATGAGTGTTGGTTCCACGACGTCCGTAAAAAAGCGTTTTGTTAGCGCGATTAATCGTAGCCTTGCGCTTTTCTTCTACTGAGTTGAACACGACAGTTGAAGCGCGCTGTACTGGTGGGTTAACGACACCATTGGTCCACTTCTTATCACGACCTGCAGTGATCAGCTTAGTGGTTTTGTTCTCGGACATGCTGTGAATTCCTTATCAATCGGTTATGTCCTATTTAAAACATGCCAATAGCCTTCAAAGCAAGAGTGAAGCGGGAGTTTTTATGCTTTTCTTTCTCTTTTTAACCTTTCACGTCGCTTATCGTGAAAGGTTAAAAAATCAGATAGGCAGTGAGAGATGAGTCGGCATGGATCCATTGATTGGATTACAGCAGTGGATTGAACAGATAGAACAACCTTTCGAAGAAGCGGTTACGCAGATTTCTCTGCTCCCACTGTTCGAGTTCTACTGGGTGTGATGACTCGATGTAAGATTGCTGAAGTTCAGATAGCTGCTGAGTGAAGTGCACATCGTCAACGGCTAGCGTCACTTCGAAATTAAGCCATAAGCTGCGCATGTCGATATTGACCGTTCCGATCAAACAGAATTCTTCATCAATCACTACTGATTTGGTGTGAAGAAGCCCACCGTAAAACTCGTAAATCTTCACGCCAGCTTCAAGTAACTCCGTATAGAAAGCGCGCGAAGCCCACTTAACCATCAATGAATCGTTGTTGTGTGGGATGATCAGTTCTACGTTTACACCACGTTGCGCTGTCATTTTGAGTGTTTCTAATAAATCGGCACTCGGTACAAAGTAGGGTGTTGTGATACGAACTGAATGGTTTGCCTGATTAATCGCAATGGTCAGAACTTGTAGGATCAAATATTCCGGCATGCCCGGGCCTGATGGTACTACCTGAACAGGGTGATGCGTCATTACCTCTTCAACCGGACACTCTGGTAAATCAGGAAGGATGCGTTCACCTGTTTCCACTTCCCAATCCCAACCATGAATGGCCGACAGCACATTAACGGTCGGGCCAGTTACTCGAACCATTACGTCAATCCACTGACCCACACCTGAACTCTGTTTGAAGTGAGCAGGATCAACCATGTTCATTGAACCGGTATAAGCAATGGTTTCATCAATCACGATGATCTTACGGTGCTGCCGTAGATCTAATCGGCGTAAGAAAATACGCCAAGGGCTAACCTCTAGTGCTTGTATAACTTGCACACCGGCATCTTTCATCATTGAACGCCAGTGGCTTTTAAAAAAGCGAGGGCTACCTGCAGAATCCAGCAAGACTTTAACATCTACACCACGTTTCGCCGCTCGAATAAGTGCGGAAGCCACCGAATCGGTTAAGCCTCCAGGGTGCCAAATATAGAAAACCATCTTGATACTGGTTTGGGCGTTTTCTATATCTTCAATAATTGCGTGTAAGATCTCATTGGGAGACGCTTGCAGTGAAAGTGTGTTTCCGCTGAGTGCAGGAATGCCCATTCGATTATTACAAAGTTCATCGATCTTGTGGATAGGGGAGCCAACCTTTCCTGGCAGGTGGAGCTGGCAATCATCGAGTTTTCGGAACCAATCACCAAATGGAGTAAACATGCGGTGAGCCCGCTCAGCCCTCTTTCTACCTAGGTTTAGCTCTCCAAAAAGGAAGTAACAAGCGACACCTACAATTGGGATAATGTAGATAACCATCAACCACGCGAGAGAAACGCTGACAGAGCGTCGTTTTAGTACGACACGGAAAGTCACACCGGCTACAAGCACCCAGTACAAAGCGACAGAGGCTAAAGTTAAAAAATGGTAGAGCTTTTCCACATTGAATACTCGAAAAAAGAGACACTTAGATAATAATGCTATTTTGCGGATATGGGAATTTAAGGAATCAACTATTTACAAATTAGAGCTAAAGCTGTAAACAGGTTATAGTTGTTAAGTTTTGGTTAACTTAAGACGAAAACGATTGTTTTGTATGAAAAGGCGGCATTTAACCATAAAAATTTACATTGGTAACGAAATATGTACGGTTCGGGCTTCCAATTTTATTCTTAAACTGGTTTACTTGCCAGATAACGAGCGTCAATCAAATCTTTTAGGTGTGTAAATTTTTTTATACGCCTTATCTTTTAAAGACGCCACCCAAAGCAAAACACAACATCACATAACACAAAAGTTTGGAGTACACGTGGCTACTAGTAATACAACCACAACACCCCGCGATACCTGGGGTTCGAAGTTAGGATTCGTAATGGCTGCAGCAGGTTCTGCTGTTGGTCTAGGTAACATTTGGAAATTCCCTTACACAGCAGGCGAAAGTGGCGGCGGTGCATTCGTTGCAATTTACCTGTTTTTTGTAATCTTCATCGGTTTCAGTGTAATGCTGACTGAATTTGCGATTGGCCGTCATACGCAAAAATCAGCAGTAGGTGCATTCAAAACAACTGACCGTCGTTGGACGTTCGCTGGTGTTATCGGCGTAGTCAGTGGTCTACTTATCATGGGTTTCTACCCTGTAGTAGGTGGCTGGTCTATCGCATACATCGGTAAGATTGCTGGTGGTCTGCTAGACGCACCTGAAGCAATCGGTGACAGCTTCGGTGGCTTTATCTCAAACCCAGTTCAACCACTTATGTGGATGGGCCTATACCTACTACTTAACATTGTTATTGTTATGAAGGGTATCTCTGGTGGTATTGAGAAAGCGGGTAAGATCCTGATGCCACTTCTTTTCATTATCCTTATCGTGGTATCAATCAAAGGCATCATGCTTCCGGGCGCGATGGCTGGTCTTGAATTCCTATTCAGCCCTGATTTCTCTAAAGTAGACAGCGGTGTAATCCTAGCTGCACTAGGTCAAGCATTCTTCTCACTATCTCTTGGTATGGGTTGTATGTTGACTTACGGTTCTTACCTTAAGAAGAAAGAGAACCTAGTTCAAACTACGGCTATGGTTACGGCTATGGATACAGGTGTTGCTATCCTAGCTGGTGTTGCAATGTTCCCTGCAATGTTCGCATTCGGTATGGAACCTGCGGCTGGTCCTGGTCTAGTATTCGTTGTTGTTCCTCAGCTATTTGCTGAAATGGGCGGCGTAGTTGGTCTTCTATTCGCTCTAATGTTCTTCGTTGGTCTAAGTGTTGCGGCACTGACTTCTTCAGTATCTCTACTAGAAGTTGTGGTTTCTTACCTAATCGATGAGAAAGGCATGAAGCGTGTGACTGCAGTACTGTCTGCAAGTGTAGTAATGGCGATTCTATGTATCTTCGCTTCTCTATCACTTGGTGGCTTCGGTCCTACACTGTTCGGTACTGGCGCATTCGATATCTTCGACCTACTAACTGATAAGATCTTCCTAGCCGTTGGCGGTATGTTGGTATGTATCTTCGCTGGTTGGAGACTAAACCGTGCTGACCTTGAGAAAGAAATCACTAACGACGGTGAAGTATCTTTCCCTCTATTCGGTCTATGGTACACACTAGTTAAGTACATCATCCCAGTAGCTATCGCTATCGTAGCGTTCATGGGTATCTCTTCTGGCTTCGACAGCGGTAAAGGTGCAATCATGCTACTAGGTATTGGTATCATTGCTGGCTCTGCGGTCATCTCTAAGAAGCTATAGTTCTAAGAAACTAAAGCTCTTAGACGATACAATCGCGAGTTAAAGTAAGTTAAGAAACGGGAGCCATTGGCTCCCGTTTTTTTGTTTTAAATACTTAATTTTTATCGAAAAATAAAAGTTATGCATTCACTAAAGTTATCCGTTTGCTAGCCGATATATTTATTGGTTAGGGCTGTTCAGTCCGTATTTAATTTAGGTAGGTGTTGTGTGAAATTGTCAGTGAGAAAGAAACTGTATGCCGGTTTTGGCTCTATATTGGCGGTGCTTGTCACGTTAGTCAGTATTGTATGGATAGAGGTTATTGGCGCTCATAAAAGTGCTGATGAGATCAGAATGGACGATGTACCGGGCACTGTTACCTATCTTGTTCTGATAGATGAAGCTGGAGATGTCTACCGAGATGCGTTGGGTGCGATCATTCAGGTTGATAACGCGCTGAACGATTATCGAACCAATAAGAACGAATTTGCTCAAGCTATCGAGCAGGCTAAGCGTTTGGAGAGTAGAGGTTCGGAAGACCACCGCCGTATTCAGCGAATTGAAGACTTGATGGGGCGTTTCACTCAAGAGTTTGAATCAAAGCTTGTACCGAATATCAATGATGAAGCTGCGCTACTAGCCAATATTCAACAGCTACGATCTTTGTATGAGAGCAATCTTATCCCTATTGAGAACTTGCTGGATCAAGCATCAGCAAGTGAGCGTGCAGATACAGAACAGTCACTACTGACACTAACCGATACGTTTACCACCATCGAACGTACCATCATGGTGTTGTCTGCTATTGCGATTGTCTTTGGTTGTGTGATTGCGTATCTATTGTCTAGCTCTATTACCAATCGCCTGACTCGTGTTGAACAAGTAGCACGACGTGTAGCGAATGGTGACCTAACGGCAGGCGACATTATTGATGATTCTGGTGATGAACTGGCTGAACTGGCTAAGTCGATTAACCAGATGCAGAAATCGCTAGTAGACCTACTAGGTTCTATCTCGTCTGTGACTCACCAAGTCCAATCTGTGACAGGAGAGCTCTCTTCTATCAGCCAAGACATCGTAACAGGCGCATCAGCTCAAGCAGACAAAGCAAACTTGATTGCAACGGCTGCTGAAGAGCTAAGCTTGACCATTTCTGAAGTGGCGCAGCAAGGTACTTCGACTTATGAAGAAGCACGTCGCTCTGAAACTTCTGCAGAAGATGGCCGCAACGTGATTGTTGAGATGGTGGCAAGTATTCAACAAGTGTCGACTCAAATGAGTGACATGTCGCTACAAATGAACACGCTGGGTTCGCATGGTGAACAGATAGGTAGCGTTATTAAAGTCATCGAAGACATTGCTGAGCAAACCAACCTGTTAGCTTTGAATGCTGCAATTGAAGCGGCACGTGCGGGCGAATTTGGCCGTGGTTTTGCTGTGGTAGCCGATGAAGTGCGAGCGTTAGCAGAAAGAACAACCAAAGCGACACAAGAAGTCTCGGGCATCATTCAATCGATTCAATCGGGCACTCAAGAAGCGGTGACTTACACTCAAGACAACTGTCGTTTAGTTGAGATTGGTGTCGAGCAAAGTTCAGGCGCTGTTTCGGCTCTAGAGGCGATTGTAAGCGGTGCGGGCAATGTACAAAGCATGGTTAACTCTATCGCGACTGCGGCAGAAGAACAGACAGCGGTGACCAAAGAAATTGCAGCGGATATTACCGCGATTAGCGATATCTCTGAGCAATCTCTGCAGCTAGCAACTCGCAGCTCTGAAAATACATCAGGCTTGAACGCTAAAGTTGCCGAGCTAGAAGCATTAGTGGGTAAGTTTAAACTGGCGTAAAGCGGTGGTTTGGTTCTATTTGCCTATTGGTAATCGAGTAAAGACCAAGCACTGATTGCTACTTGCTGAAAAGAAGCCCAACGATTCAATGTTTATTGAGTGAGTTGGGCTTTTTCGTAGCTGGAATCTGGGTTCAGACGCGGTATACTCCACGTTCTACAATGGAGCTAGCCTTTAATGTTCGATATTCTTCTGAACCACTCTGATTTTTTACTTATCAATAAGCACCCTGGAGTCAGCGTCCATAAAGACGATGGCGATACCATGTTGCTTCAAGAAGTTGCTAAGGCAATTAATGAGCCTAAGCTGTATCTCGTTCATCGACTAGATAAAATGACCTCGGGCATTCTGCTGCTGGCAAAAAATGCGTCGGCGGCGAGCGAGCTTTCACAGCTATTTGCAAAGCGTGAAGTAGAGAAATACTACCTTGCGATCGGTTCTAAGAAGCCAAAGAAAAAGCAAGGTTTGATCACAGGAGACATGGAGCGCTCACGACGCTCAAGTTGGAAACTTCTGACATCCAAAGAGAATCCTGCGATTACTCAGTTTTTATCAGCAACGGCTGAACCCGGTGAGCGTCTGCTGTTATGCAAACCCTATACGGGGCGAACTCACCAGATCCGTGTCGCGATGAAATCGATCGGCTCAGCCATTGTTGGTGACCCTATTTATAATCCATCGAGTGAGGCTGACAGAGGTTACCTGCATGCCTTCGCGATTCGATTTACCTATCAATCACAAGCCTACGAATATGTCTGCGATCCAAGAAGCCTAAACTCCTTGGGAGAGAAGTGGCATCAGGAAACCGTGTCGAACGGTTTGGACAGTTGGCTTGAACCTTGGTCATTAACTTGGCCAAAGCTAAACACTAAGTGAGTGAAATAATGGAAGCATCAGCTTTACCTCTGTTTTTTAGTCATATTGAACAGCAACTTAATGAAGTACCAAACGAACTACGCCGTATTTTCCACGGCCGCGGTAAGTTTTGGCCTGGTCTAGAGCAACTGACATGTGACTGGGTTGATGGACAGCTATTGGTTAACGTGTTTAAAGAAGTAGACGACGAATTCTTGTCATCTCTAAAAGCTGGATTGGTTGAACTCACCAACAAAGATATCTGGCAATCAAAGCAGGGCACAAGCATTGTTCTGCAACACCGTTATGCCGATGGCGCGCCTTCAGAGGTTCTATGGGGTGAGTTGAATGACTCACCGGTTGTGGTTGAGCACAGTCTTAAGTACCAATTAGACATTGGCCGTAATCAGAACTTTGGTCTGTTCCTAGACATGCGCAATGGTCGTCAGTGGGTACAAGATAATGCCAAGGATAAGAACGTTCTTAACCTGTTCGCATACACTTGTGGTTTCTCTGTCGCGGCTATCGCTGGTGGCGCTCGTCAATGCATGAACGTGGACATGTCACGTGGCTCGCTAAACAAAGGCCGCGATAACCACCGTCTGAATGATCACGATATGCGCTCGGTTAACTTCCTTGGCTACGATATCTTTAAGTCGTGGGGAAAAATCAAGAAGGGCGGCCCTTACGAGCTCGTTATCATCGATCCGCCTTCGTTCCAAAAAGGCAGCTTTGCTTTAACTAAAGATTACAAAAAGATCTTACGTCGTTTGCCTGAGCTTCTAACAGAAGGCGGTGAGGTGATTGCGTGTGTGAACTCACCAGCAGTCTCACCAAACTTCCTGATTGAGACGATGGCAGAAGAAGCACCAAGCGTTGAGTTCATTGAGCGTCTAGACAACCCGCCTGAGTTTGTCGATGTCGACCTTGATTCAAGCTTGAAGGTTCTGAGATTTAAAATTAACGCTTCTGCAGATGCCTAATTAGGTTTAAGTATTAGCTAGAATATAACAACGCCGCTCATCTGAGCGGCGTTTTTGTTTATGAGGAATACGGAACTAATACTAGGTGGTTTGATTCTTGAGCGTCTGGAACCCAAAATAAATACGCATGAACGTGGTTAGCCAACAAGCTGCACCAAAGGTGTAAGCGATAACCGCAAAGTGTTGAGGCCAAATACAGAACGCGATGAAACAAGCGATGGTTTCAGTGCCTTCGGTTAGCCCTGACATGTAGTACAGAGACTTATGCTTGTAGACTGGGTTTTCGATGCCTCGCTTGCCTGCCATAACCGCAAACGCTAAAAAGCTGCTGCCTGTGCCGATAAAAGAGAAGATCAAAAATGCACCGGCAATGGCGTTGTGTTCTGGGTTGGCAATAACAAACCCAAAAGGGATCAACGAGTAGAATAGGAAATCTAGGCTGATGTCGAGGAACCCACCCGCATCACTAATGCCTTGGATTCGAGCCAAGGCCCCATCAAGCCCATCACACACTCTATTAAACACAATGAAGCCTAACGCCCACTCGTATTGCTGAAATGCTAACGCTGGAAATGCTAAACACCCAACCAGAAATCCGAATAACGTGGTTTGATTGGCCGTGATACCCAATTGGTTCAGTAACTTAGCCGATTGATTTAATGGCCACTTAATGACCTTAATGGAGTACTTATCCAGCATGGTTACTTCTCCATGGCCAAGACAGTACTTCTGCCCCTTGAGGTACATCGGCTTCGTCGTGCGTGACCATTAATGTTGGGATATTCGCTTTGGTCAGCTGTTCGAAGACCCAATCGCGAAATTGTGCTCTTAACTCTTGGTCCAGTTTGCTGAACGGTTCGTCGAGCAGGGCGAGTTTCGGCTTCGCCAATAACATACGAGTTAAGCTTATTCTTGCGCGTTGACCGCCAGATATTTGATCCGGGAAAGATTCAGCTAAGTGAGTTAGCTCTATGTCTTTCAGTGCAGCCATTGCTTGTTTTTGGCGAGCGGAACCTTTAACAGAGTTCGGTAACGAAAAGGCCAAGTTTTCCCATACTTTGAGGTGCGGAAACAACAAGTCATCTTGAAACAAAATACCGACTTCACGCTGATGTGATGGAAGCTCGTCGAGCTGAATATCGTTCAACACAACAGTGCCAGAATACGAAAACTCTTCACTTAAGTGACCAGCAATCGCATCCAGTAAGGTCGACTTTCCGCAGCCACTCGGCCCCATCAAAGCCAGTATTTGGCCAGATTCTAATGTTACGTTTAGCGCTGAGAACAGCGAATCCCCATCGGTTTTACGGATGGCGAGGTCGTTGAGGTACAGACTCATTACTTAGGAAACCTTTAAAAGTAAGACGGCGATATCTAAGTTGAAGTCGGCTGACTAATATCGCTAAAGAGAAAAAGAACAGAGGCAATAGGGCCTGCCAAATGGCATAGATTGCTGTCACCCTGCGGTCGAAACCACTAGTAAGGGCAACGGCTTCTGTGGTGATCGTGCTAATACGGCCTGCGCCGAGCATCAAGGTGGGTAAGTACTGAGCCAAACTCACGCTGATCCCGACCGCCCAAGCAAAGGCAATAGCAGGAAGCAAAACAGGCAGTTTGATAGAATACCAACTCTGAAATGGCGATTTACCTAGGCTCAGCGAGGCTTTAATCAACCCATCATTGAAGCTTTTCCACGGGCCGTCCAAAGACAGATACACAAACGGGAAAGCAAAGAAAACATGCGCCCAAATCACCCAGAACTCATAGGCACTACTGCCGATGTAGAGGGTCGTGACCTGCATACCAAACAATACCGAGAGTTGAGGTATTAGCATTGGAATAGCGATAATGAAGCCCGGAACTTGCCACTTGTATTTGATTCTGTATTCGTGAGCCACCAGCGCAAGCAACAAAGCGACTGAAGCGGCAATAAGACCAATCCATAAGCTTTGACCAACTGTGCTCATGATTGCACCCCACTCGAACTCCCAGAAGCGCATGCTGTAGCGGCTCGGCAGTAAATCAGGGAAACGCCAACGCTGAGCAACACTCCAAATTACCATTAAAGGAATGATCAGCAATGAAAGGCTAGCAAGCACTGTGAATACTGTTTTCCCCGGCAAGTTAGCCCCTGTTCGTCCTGAATACTGCCAAGTTCGAAAGTACTTAAGAACCGCCCATTCAACTAAACGCGCCAAGGCGATGATCAACGAAGCTAAACCAAATAAAACGATCGCTCCAGCAGCAGCTCGCGGAAGCAGGTTTAGGTCAGGATCGTTGAACCATTGCCATACCAAAACGGCAAAGGTCGGCGGGTTGGTTGGGCCTATGATCAAAGCAATATCGACAACCGAGACACTGTAAGCGAGTACCGCCAGCATTGGGAAACGAAGTTTAGTAAACCATTGTGGGAAAATACATTTCCACCAGATCTGAGCGCGGCTGTAACCGAGTGATGCACTGACCTTGGTGATACGCTCTACATCAATTTGCTGAAGTATCGAAATGCTCATCAGCAATAAGAAAGGTACTTCTTTGAGTGCGAGCATAATGATTAAGCCGAACGCGTATGGGTCTTTCACCAATAACGCCAATTCAGAACTGGTAGCCGATTCGCCGAGCAAGTGATGTACTGCTCTTGCGCCAAGCCCGGTTGGGCTAAACAGAAATGCAAAGCCGATAGCGAAAGCCACATGTGGAATGGCAAGCATTGGCGATAGCGTTAACTCAATTTTTCTCCAAAACTTGTTTCCCCAAGAAGCTTGAAGAATACAAAAGGTCAGGAAGCAGGCGATATAGCTGCTTGCAATTGCTGAACCTAGGCTTAAGCCAATAGAGTGCCAAGCCCCTTCCCATTGAAAGACTTGGCTAAAGCCGTTGAGTGTTGGCTCCTCTAAACCAAGGGGCGGGATGAAACTCAGTGACGAAGCCACGACTCCCGCTACCCCAGGAATGGTTGGGATAATGCATACAGCTATAACAACAAAATATAGAGCGCGTAGCATGAAGACTAGTTACCGTATCGCTTAAGCCACTCTTTCTCGAGCGCGTTTTGCCAGCTAGGGTGTGGTTCATCAACCGATTTAAATTGCTGAGTGTTTTTAGCGCTGCCAGTGAGGTACTTGCTGCTCAGAACCGAAGGATCGCCCCAAACATTGAGGTCACCTTTGCGAGACTGTGCTTCTGGGCTCAGTAAGAAGTTAATGGTCACTTGAGCACCTGCGGTTGCATTGGCATTCCAAGGAATCGCAAGGAAGTGAATGTTAGATAGAGCGCCGCTTTCTAGAGCATAAGCCTTAGTGGTTTCGGCTAGGCGACCACTGGCTTGTGCTGAATAAACAGAGTTTGGATTGAACGTAATCGCGAGATCGATCTGTCCGTCATCCAGAAGTTGGATGCTTTCCGATGTGCCTGCTGGGAACTGTTTGCCACCGCGCCACGCCACTTTATGGAATTTATCTAAGTAAGCCCAAAGTGGTGCCGTCACTTCTTGGAAGTTGTCTTCTGAAACCGGCTGAGCCAGCGCAGGGTTATTGTTTGTGAGTTCAATCAATAGAGACTTAATGAAGCTCGTGCCATGAAATTCTGGTGGGCGAGGGTAGCTTAAGCGGTTCGGGAAAGCTTGAGCGTAGCTCAACATCTCTGAGAATGATTGTGGTGGATTGTGCAGCGTCTCTTGATCGTGAATGAACACCAGTTGTCCCACGCCCCACGGTGCTTCTAAGCCTTCTGTCGGCTCTGAGAAATCGACATCAATTGGCAGAGACTTATCGACATACTGCCAATTTGGAAGTGATTCTGTAAATGGCCCAAATAACAGCGCGTTGTCTTTCATCGAACGGAAGTTCTCGCCATTAATCCAGACGATATCGACGCTGCCTTCACTGTTCTTGCCTGCCGCTTTTTCAGCGAGCAGTCGAGTGGTGGTTTCCGCAATATCGGTTACTTTCACATGCTTCAACGTGACACCGTAGTCACTTTGTAATTTCTTGCCTGCCCACTGTAGGTAACGATTGATCTCTTGGCTTCCGCCCCAAGCGTGAAAGTAGACAGTTTCTCCCTCTGCCTGCTGTTCTATTTGGTTCCAGCTGTCGGTTGATGTTGCTTCATCAGCATAAATGGTTGCGCTGTATGCAACGGTTGCCATGATTCCTAACGTACTTACTATCTTGTTCATAAACTTTTCCATTTGGTAGTGAACGGGCAAGAGCATTGTATTTTCAAACTCCCTAGGGCGTGTTGACCCTTCGTGGTTAACGAAAGATCAACATGCCCTAATAGTTATTCTATCTGTTTCTGAAATAAATTCTAATTCAACAGTAAATTCAATCAATTACTTGAGAACAAGCAGGGAGTTCGTGGTTGAGTTTTGTTCGATATGTAATCATCTCGAAAACTCGACAGACTCTAGGCTTTTGCCATCCTAGCAACAGACCGCTGAACCGTTGAATTTATTGCATCTAAATGAGAGATTTTTGAGGTTTATTGGAGATTAGTACGAGAAGTCGGCGATGAGCGTCAATTTTGAAGAAGTAGTGAGGGCTGCTGACAATAAAAAAGGAGCCATCAGGCTCCTTTAATCAATATTTGGTTTCGATGACGGATTAGTTTACCCAGTCACGAATTGTGTATGTTAGCGTGTGTACATCGTTTTTCAGTACTAGCGTATCGTTTGTTAGCGTTACGTCGCTCCACTCGCTTAGAGTAGCAGAAACCGATTGTTCGATTTCCATCGCAGAGCCGTGACACATTTTCATTGTCATGCCCATTTGCTTGATACGGAATTGACCGTCTTTCAGCTCGCCTTGACCGAAGAAGTTGTTACAACCAGCCATACCGTTTGCAGTCATCTTTTCGCCGATCTCTAGACGAGGAGCTGCTTGGTCTTCGCTTTTCACAATGTCCTTGCCATCAATTTGCGCAAGTTCCCAATTATGGTGCTGTAGATCGGTTGGTGTTACTTGCATCGCGTTGTCACCTGTTGTTGTGCATGCTGCTAGCATCATAGGTAAAGCGGCTACTGCTAGTAATTTTTTTGAACTAAACTTCATATTATAAGGCTCCAAAGGAAAGAACGAAGTTACCGAATAAGTGTAACTTGATGGGTTCAAAGTATAGTTTACAAAACACTATATGTGTCAGTATAAGGTCATAGTTTAGTATGGATTCCATGAGCTAGGCGACAAATTAATCGCTTATTTTTGAGTTAGTAAGCGTAATTTTGAATGTGTAAGGAGGCATGGTGGAGCAGTTAGAGTTTTTCCAAGTTCCAAGCCCTTGCGTTGGGGTTTGTTCAAGCGATGACAAAGGCTATTGCAATGGTTGTATGCGCAAAAGAGAAGAGCGCTTTAATTGGATGTCGATGACAGCGTCAGAACAATTGCACGTGATAAAGCTGTGTCGTCAGCGCTATAGAAGAAAAATAATGAATCAAAAAAACTTGGTTGGTAAGCAGGTCGATGAAGAGGGAAATACAAGTCCCCAAAGAGATCTTTTTGGCTAAAGAGGAAGTATTAAGATTTTATTTAACTCCGAGGTAACTATTACTTTACATAATGGTTGGGGTGTAATATTAAGGTAGGTACCTTTGTACCTGAAAGAGTGGTGTCGGTATGAATAAAAAGAACGTAAAACTCAAAAAAGAGCCAGTCAAAGCACTGGACCGAAAACCGATCGGGGCGAAAGATGACCCTGAAGAGACTCCGCGTGATTGGCATTCGATGTCAGAAGAAGAACGAATGGAAATCCTTTCTCACCTCTCAGACATGCCTTTCCAATAACACCACTGGTTTTCTTCAGAGTCTTTCTTAAAGCTCAGTTTTCAGAAACAAAAATGTGATTAAACAAACATGTGATTCGCTTTCGTTACACCACGATGGTACGTGCAAAATGTATCATCGGCCTCGGTGGTTTTACTGTGAATCTTAATGTTTGTGATCACTTCTACAGCCCCTGCATCGTAGCAAGCTTGTTCTGCTTTTTTAACGATATCGAGTAATTGGTTGAGTTCACCTTTCATCGTGGTTTCCATCGCACCGACTTGGAAAGGTACATCGGCAGCTTTCACAACTTCAATGGCTTTATCAACCACTTCGAAGTTGTTGCCTTCTTTAACGCGAGGTATCACTTGGAAGGCAACCATCACTTCTTTTTCTCTTTTTAACTCAGACACTTTCTGCTTACTCTAGGATAGGGAATTGTTGCAGATGATAGGTTAATGCGGAGACGAATTCTACAGCGGTTATGCTGGTTGGATTACTCTCGTTGTCCTACTTGTTACCCCAGTGGTCACTTACCCAACCACCTATGTGCTCATCAAAATGACTGCCACTGAACCTCTGGTTGCGTTCAACCGAAGTATCACAATCATCTTTATTATCTATTAGGGTTTGTATGTAGTTTGCCATCGGGTCATTGGAACGTTGACGATCTCGGCGGGTTGCCACTTCCTTAATCAGTTGTAATCGATATGTAGAGCTAGCACGTTTCATTTCAATGACCTCCTGTTGTAGACACTAATAGAAAAATCTAGTTGCCAGATATAGGGGCGTCAACGTGATTTAAGAGTATTTTTTTTGAGCAACCAAGAATCAATACGTTGGCATCATAATTCACAAAAGTGTCATTTAAGTTGGCAACTTTAGGGAAGTTTTTGGGTGTGAATTTGTATTTTGTTGCATATAAAAAAGCCCAGTACAAACTGAGCTAGTTATTCAATTTCTGGTTGCTTAGCGCTATTTCTGGTTACTTTGAGCTATTTGGTTTGCTTTTAAATTGCTTAATGCTCTTCTTTTTGGCTGTTCTTCGATTCGCCATTTTATCTTTAGGTGGACGCTTGCGAGCGGTCGCTTCAGATGCAGGTTTGTCGGTAACCGGGAAACCTTCTAATGGTTGCAGCACTAATGGCTTATTGGTCAGGGTGCGAATTGCATTGAGGTAGTCAGTTTCGCTGTGGCTAACCAGAGAGATCGCGCAGCCAGTACTTCCTGCTCTTGCTGTGCGACCAACGCGGTGTACGTAAGTTGCTGCGTGTGACGGCAATTCGAAGTTAATCACGACGGGTAACTGATCAATATGAATGCCTCGAGCCATCACGTCTGTCGCGATAAGCACACGAGTCTCGCCATTTTTGAAACTTTCTAATGTTTGCTCTCGTTCTTCTTGGCTCTTATTTCCATGTAACGCACTCACACTGATTTTGGCTTTATTCAATCGTTTGGTTAATGCCTCGGCATTGTCTTTTGCGCCAATAAATACCAATACTTGCGGCCATGTGTGTTGATTGAGTAGGGCGATGAGCGCTTGAGCTTTACTGCCTTTGTTCACTAAGTACAGGGTTTCTTCAATAGCCGCGACCACGCTGTTTTCTTGATGTGTCGTGACTTTAACTGGATTTGAAAGAAGCTCTTCAGCTTGGCCTACTAATTCGGGCGGAAGTGTCGCAGAGAACAACAGTGACTGACGTTTGCTCGGTAGTGCTGCAGTGATCGCTTGAATATCTGGCCAAAAGCCCATGTCGATCAGGCGATCGGCTTCATCAAGAATCAATGATGAACACTGAGTTACATCCAGTTCACCACTCTTGATTAAAGCAAGTAGGCGGCCTGGTGTGGCGATGGCTAATTGTGGTTTAGTCGATAATTGTTGCTGTTGATCATCACTATTCACGCCGCCCGTTAGCGTTACCAATTTGATATTGAGCGTTGTCGCGATCGGCTCTAAAGATTTGGTCACTTGAGATGCAAGTTCACGGGTTGGAACAATGATCAGAGCTTGAAGTTCATTTACATCTTGGTTGATGTTATTCAGTAAAGGTAAGCCGAACGCCAATGTTTTACCGCTGCCCGTTTGAGCCAATGCAAGTACGTCTTTCCCCGCAATAATGGTAGGAATTACCGCTTGCTGTATCTCTGTCGGCTTATTGAATTGAGATGGGAGCGCGGAGACGGTTTTTGCGTTAAGGGTTAGGCTAGCAAATGACATAAATGAACCAAGTATCAAAAGGGAGGTGGAGTCTAACAGGGCTACAAATGTTAGAGAATCAGTTTTGTATGTTAGACGATAAACACATTCATTATACGCGCGAATTATGTCTGTTAGCCATACGCGATAATTAAGCGTTTATCATATTGTAATGGCACTGAATGGACGTACAATGTCCGCCCTAAAAATGTTCATGAAATGAGATCGAAATGAGTTGGGACAGTATCTGGCTGTTTATTGTTATCGTGTTTTTTATTGCCATTATCCCGGGCCCAAATGCGCTGTTGGTATTAAGCACAGCCTTAACTCAAAGGAAGCTGTTCGCATTTGTGAACGTGTTGGGCGTGTCATGTGGTTTCTTTTTTCATGCCTTTATCTCGGCCAACGGCATAAGCCTATTACTGTCGAACACTCCCATGGCCTTTGAAGGGCTAAAGTGGGCTGGGGTTTTGTATCTTGTCTGGCTTGGATATAACCATTTTCGTGCGGCGCTGCGCGCTCAAGAGGGCGTGCTCTCTGTGGTCAGTGCATCGGGAAGTAAGCTTTATAACCAATTTTTCAAAGGGCTTCTCACTAATCTACTGAATCCTAAAATTGTCCTGTTTTATCTTTCTATATTCCCTCAATTTGTTTCAACAGATGCGATTGTGACAGACAGTTTGATACTCGGTGCAATTCAAGCGTCAGTGGTGTCGATGTGGTTCTTGGTTGTGATCTTAATGGCGGATACCTTTAAGCGCTTGTTAGTTCAAAAGCGCACCTCGCAAATGATGAACATTGTGTGTGGGGTTCTATTTGTGGGCTTCAGCATTCAGTTGGCATTGTTTCAGCTTTAGGGTGTGACGCGAAGAATTGGGTTTTTAGCTATTGGCTCAGTTCATTTCCGGCTTAGTTCTCGTTTCCATCTTGGTTTTCATTTCCGATTCAGTTCTCATTTTTTACTGAATGTTAAGCAATCCTTGTTTCTCTGTATAAATCTCTAAAGCATTAGCTCGGAAAGTCGATATAATAATTAGCCATCAATTTGGTGAATGTGTTTATTTGAGACCAATTGAAGCTACAGTCTATTGCTTGACCGAAATAACAGAGACAGGGAGTCACTAATGCGTGAAGATTCATTCACCCAGAAACGCAAATATTACCGCTTAAAGTACCCTCAAAAGGCACGTCCGGTGATGCGAATTAAGGATGAGCTTTTTCATGTCAGTGAAGTGTCTGAAAAGGGTGTACGCCTGATGATGCGTAACATCATTCCTGTTTATCGTGGCTTTTCAATGGCCGGCACCTTGAGGTTGCATGACAACAACAGTATCGATATTAGTGGTGCTGTGTTGAGACAAGAGGGCGATGAAGTGATCGTTCAGCTATCACAAGGCCCAAGCTTCAAAGATATGGTGTCTGAACAAAGGCATATTAGGCAAAGATACCCGGTATTTTTTGCAAGTCTAAGAGTGGCTTAAAAGCGACTGACGTTAGATTCCTTAAGGCGCAAATCGCTCATTCTAAGCAGAGATTAAAAAGCCCAGCACTTTCACAAGTGCTGGGCTTTGTTCTATCTATAACCCAGATTCTTATAAACCAAAGGCGATCAAGTAAAGCTAATGAGCTTAGTTCGCCTTATAGTTCGTCTACTGTTGCCCAAACCGCGGCTAGCATGTCGTGACCAAACGCGACACTTCGCTCTGGAGACCAGCCGTAAAGTTCGTCAGCGTGGCTGATGTGATCTTTAAATGGCATCTCGACGGTGTAAGCTAAACACTTGAATTGCTCACCAATCCAGTTTGTGCCAACAGTCATGTTTGCTTTGCCTGGTTCGTCTTTATCGTAACCAAATTCATCTTGGAACTCAGGTGTGATAGTGAGCAGTGCTTGCTTGAAGTGGTTCTCTAGCTTCGCGATGCGCTCGTTGTAAGAAGGTGTGCCTTCGCTACCGGCTACAAAGTTATATGGAATCGCTTCGTCGCCGTGAATGTCTAGGCACAGATCAACGCCCGTTTCTAGCATGCGCTCACGAACAAGGAATACTTCTGGGCTACGTTTCATAGAAGGCGATTGCCATTCACGGTTCAGGTTAACGCCAATCGCATTAGTGCGAAGGTGACCTCGGATGCTGCCATCTGGGTTCATGTTAGGAACAACGCGGAAAACAACACTGTCTAGCAGTGAACGACCAACTGTATCTGTTTCATCAAGCAGGCGTTGTAGCAGGCCTTCGATTAGCCATTCAGCCATCGTCTCACCTGGATGTTGGCGACCAATAACCCAGATATTTTTCTTCTCTTCACTTGGCTCGCCGATAGTTAGCAAAGTGATGTCGTTGTTGTCTAGTGTATGACCTAGAGTTTCAAGCTTACAAGCTGGGTGCGTTTGAGCACTGTGCAGAAGATCTTGGTGACGATCGTATGAGTACGGTGCGAAATACGCGAAGTACATTGAATCGTGTTCAGGGATGATATCAAAGCTCAATGTATCGCCATCGAACTGAGATGGGATACGGAACCACTCTTCACGGTCATACGATGCAACTACATCGTAATCTTTCCAGCCTTCAGGGTAGGCAGATGTTGCCAATTGACCGATTTCAAAGTGGTGAGCTTGTTGAGCTTCACTTTCTAAGCGGAAGTGAAACCACTGAGAGATTTCAGTTTGGTAGTCTGCTGGGATAGTCAGTTGAATGTTTTGTGGTGAATCTGCTGAAACGACGTGAATGTTGCCGCTTTCGAAATTGCTGAAAATTTTCATTGTAGTTTTTATCTCGTAGTTGAGTTGCCGTAAGACTAGCACACTTTTTTTCGAGCAAACCACTAACTAAATCGTAATGAGATATTATTTCAACTATCTATTTTTTGTTCTCTATTTTGAACAGTACTTCCAATCTATCGACGCTGGCAAGTTGTACAGCCACGGCAGGCAGAACGCGTGTGGCGATCTAACTTGCTGCGTTGAACCTTACAATAAGCGTTTTTCAGCGCTCTTCTTCCTGAGAACCAATCATCGGGTTTTGACAGGATCAGGTAACCATTAAAGCGTTTCACAAGCTCGACTCTATTTTGGTCGATGAACTTGCTATCAAACCCAATTTCGAAGTAATCAAGCGCTTGTTCAATCGAGGTGAAACTCGCTATTTTTTGTTGGAATTCTGTTTGGTTCATTGAGTGAGGAGTTTATGAAAAAGAGATAGCCAACATTGTAATGCAGTTACAATTTACTTCTTTGACTTAGAAAACCGTTTTGTCTCGTTGATGCACGCGGATATTGTTCTGCCAATTACTACATCGTTTGAACGTAATGATATGACGATGACAGGTGATTACAGTAACCAACACTTAGTGCCGATGAAGAAAGCGGTTGAGCCTCAAGGTGAAGCTCGTAACGATTTCGATGTATTTGCAGACATGGCAGAACTGTTAGCGCCTGGTGGCCATGAGGTGTACACCGAAGGCAAAACAGAAATGGAATGGCTGTACCAATTCTATAAAGCTGCTCAACAAGGTGGCCGCGCTGCACGTGTTGCAATGCCAACCTTCAGTAAGTTCTGGGAAGATAACCAACTGATTGAGATGAAGTGGAACGACAAGAATGCGAAGTTTGTTCGCTACGCTGACTTCCGTGAAAATCCAATTATGAACCCACTAGGAACACCAAGTGGCAAGATTGAAATCTTTTCTAGAACCATTGAAGGTTACCAACTAGATGATTGCCCAGCACACCCAACTTGGTTAGAACCAACAGAGTACACAGGCAACGCTAAAGATGGCGAACTGCAACTAATGACAGCGCACGCCGCGCACCGTTTGCATAGCCAGTTTAACTACGCGAAGATCCGTGAAGAGTATGCTATCGGTAACCGTGAGCCGATTTCAATTCACCCTGAAGATGCGAAAGCTCGAGGCATTAAAACGGGTGACTTGGTTCGTGCACATAATGGTCGTGGACAAGTATTGGTAGGTGCATTAGTGACGGATGGCATCAAACAAGGCTCTGTATGTATCCATGAAGGCGGTTGGCCAGATTTAGATAAAGACACAGGTCTATGTAAAAACGGTGGCTGTAACGTGCTTACGTTGGATATCCCGACTTCTCGTTTGGCGAATGGCTGTGCTGCAAACTCTGCGCTTGTGAAGATTGAAAAATACACAGGTCCAGTATTAGAACTCACGGCATTTGATCCACCTAAAAACGGCTAATCTCTAACGAGAAATAGCTCACTGAACGAAGCCAGCCTAATCGCTGGCTTTTTTTGATCCTTTTCTTGCGATGAAGACTATTACTCAATGTCGGCTAGACAACCCATAATAATCAATGACATCTAAGCGAGAAATAAGCTCATGAATCGAATCAATCCAAAGAAACTACTTCGCAGTAAATGGACGGCCGTTAGCCCAATAAAGAAAGAAAAACACTTTATGGTCACAGAGGTCGAGTTTGAAGAAGGGGAGGTCATTCGTTGTTTGATAGAGGCGGTGATGACCAAACGAGAGGAAAACATCAACTGGCGGGATCTCACCGACAAGGATCATTGGCTTCCCGGTTGGAAATAAGGATAGGAAGTAGGGAGCAGTCGGTCACCTCTACTTATTTCTAATTACCCGCAGCTGCACGCCTTTGCCAGTATTTAAGTCCTTCTAAAACACCCTCAGCATGTGTTGCTCTGCTGGTGTACACGTTGTCTCTATCAGATAGGTGAGCAACCTCTGGGTAATGGTTAGCGACCAGTATCGAGTTTACGCCCTCAATGGTGAGCATTGAGGTGTCGTTAGCTGAATCACCGGCGACACACACTTCTGCAACGCTCAAATCGTGTTGTTCGAGTAGGTGGTGAATCGCAGTCGCCTTGTTGACTCCTTTTGGTGTGATATCTAAGTACCAATCATGAGAGTAAGTAAGGTGAACATCTATACCGTGCATTTCCAAGCTAGATTCAATCAGTTCATGTTGAGGTTCTGAAAGCTTCCCTTCAAAGGTGATCTTGTAATCGCCTTGATGGTTCTCTATGCGCTCACCCATAAAATCAAGGGGTGCGAGAGCCGTCTCTACCTTTGATTTGTTCCAAGAAGCTTCCAGTTGGTTATGCCAAACATGGTCTGGTTTTTTGGAATGAACATGATGAATTTTCGTGCCCACATCGCTAATAATACTGTGTGGTTTCGGGTAGTTATCCGATTCTAAACCCACTCGAATCGAAGGTAATGTCCTTCCCGTCGCGATGATAAAGCGAATATCAGGTTGCTCTGTGAGGTAATCAAATAGCTGGTTAACACCGTGAGATGAGCCTCCATCAAGCGTACCGTCAAAATCACACACCAACATTTTTATCATTCGAATTCCTTGTCTTTTTCTCTATTTCGTTACGGGAAAATGTTTATTTCTTTTATAAAGAATGGCTCAGCAATGAGCACTCTACAAGTTGAAGTCCAGCTTAGATAATCACCAATTGACAGTTTGCAGCAAGTATCACAGTTGGTGTGATGTATTAAAATTCTTGGTTGAAAAAGTTGATTTCGACTCGCTGACTTTAGCTGGTTGACCTTTGGTTTTTAGCTAGAGATTGATAGTTGACCCTATCTTTTTTACCGAGCGAACTTTCGCCTCTGAAACATCATGAAAGCTTAATAAAAAGTTCGTACTCGAATTATTTGTGCACAAACTAATTGTGGCTTTTGTTGGTTCATTTAGCCTATTAATTACTCTAATGTAAAATTAATATTCAATAATCTACAAGTAAGTAATACATAATATTGGTCGTGTATTTGCCTTGTTTATCTCTTTGTTTATCAGTGTCTTGAGGTTTTTGTGCTTGTTTTTTGAACTTGATGTCGCTGGTCAGATTTTGGGTTGTTGCCTTGTTTTACCGAACGAAGCTCCTTGATTTACATGTGCTAATTACTTAGAGTGCTAATTGTTTTTTGGGTTTAAATAACCATTTTTAAGTTTAAATAACTGAGAAAGGATTAGATTACATGGATCCCATACTGGAAGTTAAGGGACTGTACAAGGTGTTTGGTGAAGACACCGACCGTGCTTTTACAATGATTAATGAAGGCGCAAATAAAGATAAAGTATTCGAAGAAACAGGGCTAACGATCGGCGTTAACGATGTTTCTCTTAGTATTCAAGAAGGCGAGATTTTCGTCATAATGGGACTGTCAGGATCTGGCAAATCAACCCTAGTACGCCTTCTTAACCGCTTGATCGAACCTACCAAAGGCAATGTGCTTCTTCGAGGCAAAGACATTGCCCACATCTCAGAAGATGAACTCCGCGAAGTTCGCCGCAACAACATCTCGATGGTTTTCCAAAATTTCGCTTTGATGCCGCATATGACGGTTATCGAAAATGCCGCGTTTGGTCTAGAGCTTGCGGGCGTTGAAGTTGAACAACGAAAGCAGTCAGCACTTGAAGCGCTAGAGCGTGTTGGCCTTGGCGCATATTCAGAATCTTACCCAGATGAACTATCTGGTGGTATGAAGCAGCGTGTTGGTTTGGCTCGTGCACTAGCATGTGACCCAGATATCTTGTTGATGGATGAAGCGTTCTCGGCGCTCGATCCTTTGATTCGTACAGAAATGCAAGATGAGCTTATTCGCCTTCAAAATGACGATAAACGAACCATTGTTTTTATCTCGCATGATTTGGATGAAGCGATGCGTATCGGTGACCGAATTGCGATTATGCAAAATGGCGAAGTGGTTCAAGTAGGTACTCCAGACGATATTCTTAATAACCCAGCCAACGATTATGTCGAAGCTTTCTTCCGCGGTGTGAACGTAGCAAGCGTACTTACTGTGAAAGACATTGCGCGTAAGAAGCCAGCTGCGGTATTTAAAAAATCAGAACACGATGGCCCAGCGTCCGCTCTACAAATTTTGATGGATAACGACCGCGAGTACGGCATCGTAGTTGAGAAGAGCAGCCGTTACTCCGGCATTGTCTCTATCGACTCGCTTCGTAAAGCTCACAAAGAGAATAAATCACTCGTCAGCGCGCAGCTCGATGATGGATTAACGCTGAACCCTGATTTACCAATCAATGATGTGCTTGGCCTAGTTGGTGGTGTGCCTTACTCAGTCCCTGTTGTGGATGAGCAAGGTAATTACTTTGGCGTGGTGACTAAGTCACGACTGTTACAAACATTGGATAAGGGGTAGATCATGTCGTCTGAACAAACAAATAATGATCCTTGGGGTCAAACCACTGATACCTCACCATCAGCGGATTGGTTAAGTAGCGAAACCGTTGAAACGACACCTTTTGATCCACTGAACCCTTTTGCAGAGGCTGTGTTGCCTGTGGACACTTGGGTTGAGTCTGGACTGAATTGGTTAGTTGAGCACGGACGCCCATTATTCCAAGCGATCCGTGTGCCTATCGATTTTATTCTAAGTTCATTTGAAACGGCGTTGGTGTCTACACCAGCCCCCTTCATGTTGATCATCTTGTTTCTTGTGGCGTGGCAGTTTTCAAACTTGAAGCTTGGCGTTGCAACGGCCGTGTCTTTGACTTTCATCGGCTTGATTGGCGCTTGGTCTGAAGCAATGACCACATTGTCACTGGTCATGACATCCGTATTCTTCTGTCTGTTGATTGGCTTACCCATGGGGATATGGCTCGCCCGAAGTAACACGGCGGCTAAATTCGTGCGCCCGATTTTGGATGCTATGCAAACCACACCAGCCTTTGTTTACTTAGTACCGATCGTAATGTTGTTTGGTATCGGTAACGTTCCGGGTGTAGTAGTGACCATCATATTCGCACTTCCTCCTGTTGTACGTTTGACCATCTTAGGTATTCAGCAAGTGCCGGAAGAATTGATCGAAGCGGGTCACTCATTCGGTGCAAGCAAAAAACAGATGCTTTACCGAATTCAACTGCCACTTGCATTGCCAACCATCATGGCCGGCGTGAACCAAACACTGATGTTGTCGTTGTCGATGGTGGTTATCGCATCAATGATTGCGGTAGGCGGTTTAGGTCAAATGGTACTGAGAGGTATTGGCCGTTTAGATATGGGACTGGCCGCTGTTGGTGGTTTAGGCATCGTTATCTTAGCCATCTTATTAGACCGCATCACCCAAGTACTGGGTGTCAACGCTGGTAATACAAAATTACGCTGGTATCGCATGGGACCTGTTTCCCTTGTACTGAATGTACTTAATCGCGGTAACAAATCAGAACTTCAATTAAGGAAAAACACCAATGAATAATTCATGGAAGAGTAAACTCGCAGTAAGCATTGTTTCTACATTAGCGGTATCGACTAACGTGTGGGCAGCAAGCCTACCGGGTGAGGGCGTATCAGTTCAGCCGGTTCAATCGTCTGTAGCGGAAGAGACGTTCCAAACATTGATCGTTAACCGTGCTCTAGAAGAACTGGGTTATGACGTGAAATCAACTCAAGAAGTGGATTACAACGTAGGTTACACTTCAATTGCAAAGGGTGATGCAACGTTCTTAACAGTAGGTTGGTTCCCGCTTCATGCTGACAAATACACAATGGCTGGTGGTGATGAGAAATTCTACCGTGAAGGCCAATATGTAAGCGGCGCTGCTCAGGGTTACCTAATTGATAAGAAAACGGCTGAAAAGTACAACATCACTAACATTGGTCAATTAACGGATCCAAAAATCGCGAAGTTGTTTGATGCGGACGGTGATGGCAAAGCAGACCTAACAGGCTGTAACCCAGGTTGGGGTTGTGAGATGGTGATTGAACATCAACTTTCAGCGTTCAAACTCGACGATACGGTGACTCACAACCAAGGTAACTACGCTGCAATCATTGCAGATACAATTTCTCGTTACCAAAAAGGTGAATCAATCCTTTACTACACGTGGACACCTTACTGGGTAAGTGGCGTATTGGTGCCTAACGAAGATGTAGTTTGGTTAGAGGTTCCTTTCTCAGCACTTCCTGGCGAGCGTTCGAACGTGGATACGACGTTATCTAACGGTAAAAACTACGGCTTCGAAATGAACTCAATGCGCATTATTGCGAATAAAGAGTTTGCTAAGAACAACCCATCAGCAGCGAAGCTTTTCGAAATCATCAAACTTAACATCAATGATGTAAGTGCTCAGAACATGATGATGAGTAAAGGTAAGAACAGCTCTGCGGATATCGAAGCGCACGTAAACGGTTGGATTAAAGCGAACCAAAGCACGTTCGATGGTTGGATTACAGAAGCGAAGAAAGCAGCACTGTAACGTTGACTTGTATTTGCTCTGTCTTACCAGACATTTTGATTTGAAATGATGAGCGTGTTGAGTGATTGTGTAGAGTCACTCAATCATTTTCAAATCAAGTGAAATGGCGACAATAGTGAACATTAAAAAGCCAGCAGTCCATTTGGATTTGAAGTGACCCCATAAAGTTGGACATTTCTGTTAAGCGGCTTTCAAGGCCTGAGTTCGATATTCTATCGGAGTCA